>PKQR01000201.1 GCA_017578085.1 Bacillota bacterium | reverse complement strand
CTCGGGCGCAAGATGAGCAAGTCCTTGGGCAACGGCGTCGACCCCTTGGAGGTCATCGAGGAGTACGGCGCGGACGCGCTGCGGTTTACGCTGGTGACGGGCATCGCCCCCGGCAACGACACGCGGTATCAGCCCGAGAAGGTTGAAGCCAGCCGCAACTTCTGCAACAAGATCTGGAACGCGGCGCGCTTCGCGATGATGAACCTGCAGGACTATACGCCCGACGGTACGGACCTGCGGTCGCTGCCCCTCAACCTGCACGACCGCTGGATCCTGAGCCGGCTGGACTGGACGGCGGCGGAGATCAACCGGCATCTTGAGCGCTTCGACCTGGGCGAGGGCGCCCGGACGCTGTACGACTTTGTCTGGAGCGAGCTGTGCGACTGGTACATCGAGCTCATCAAGCCGCGCCTCTACGGGCGGGCCGGCGAGGAGAGCCGCCGCACGGCGCAGGCGGTGCTATGGCATGTGCTGGAGACCACGCTGCGCCTGATGCACCCGTACATGCCCTTCCTGAGCGAGGAAATCTGGCAGCACCTGCACCGGGTGACGGGCGCGCAACCCCCGGTTCCCAGCATCATGGTGGCCAAGTGGCCGACGCCCGCCGGTTTCCGCGATGAGGTTGCGGAGGAAGAGATGCAGGTGCTCATGGAGATCGTGCGGGGCATCCGCAATGTGCGGGCCGAAAAGCAGGTGGAGCCTGGGCGCCAGATCACGGCCATCCTGCAGGCGCCTGCGTCCCGCCGCGCGATGCTGGAGGAAGCGGTGCCCTACATCCAGGCCTTGGCCCGGGTGGGTGAGGTGACGTTCATCGACGAGGCGGCGCCGGCCCCCGAGCGGGCGGTGGCGGTGATCGCCGGCGGCGTGCAGGTGCACCTGCCCCTGGCCGGATTGGTGGACCTCGAGCAGGAAGTGGCGCGGCTTGAGAAGGAGCTGGCCGAGACGGTCCAGCAGCTGGCCGCGGTCAACGCCCGCCTGAGCAACGCGGGCTTCGTCTCCAAAGCGCCCGCGCACGTGGTGCAGCGGGAGCGGCAGCGCCAGGAGGAGCTGGCCGAAAAGGAACGGCTCTTGCGCCAGCGGCTGGCGGAACTGCGTTCATGAGCGGCTTGTCGGTCCACTACCTGCAGACGCTGCGCCGTTTTGGCGAGAAACCGGGGCTGGCCCGGATCCGCTTCCTCTTGGAGCGGCTCGGGAACCCGCAGCGGGCGTACCCGGCGGTGCACGTGGCCGGCACCAACGGCAAAGGTTCGACGAGCGCCATGATCGCCAGCGTCCTCCAGGCGGCGGGCTACAGGACCGGGCTTTTCACCTCGCCGCACCTGGTGCGGTACAACGAGCGCATCCGGGTGGACGGCGCGCCCATCGCCGACGAGGACCTGGAGGCGCTGCTTGGGCGGCTGCGGGAGGAGGCGGAAAGGGCGGCTGCGGACCCCAACGTCGGTCAGCCGACGGAGTTTGAGGTGGGGACCGCGGCCGCCCTGACCTACTTTGCCCAAGCCGCCGTGGACGTGGCGGTGGTGGAGGTGGGGCTGGGCGGGCGGTTGGACGCGACCAACGCGGTCGAACCCGTGGTCAGCGTCATCACGCCCATCGGCCTCGACCACACGCGGGTGCTGGGCAACACCTTGGCCGAGATTGCGGCGGAAAAGGCCGGCATCATCAAGCCGGGGGTGCCCGTGGTTTGCGCCCTGCAGGCTCCGGAGGCCCGGGACGTCATCGCCGCGAAGGCGAAGGAATTGGGCGCGCCCTTGTACCTGGCCGGGCGCGATTTCGAGGGCCGGCTGCTCAGCGCGGGCCAAGAGGGCACCCGCTTTGCCGTCCGCTGGCGCGACCGGTGGCTTGAGGGCCTGCAGGTGCCGCTGCTGGGCCCGCATCAGGCCGGCAACGGTGCGGTGGCGGTGGCGGCGGTGCAGCTGCTCAGCGAGGCGGGCTTTCCAGTATCCGAGGACGCGCTGCGGCGGGGGCTCGCGGCAGTACGCTGGCCCGGGCGCATGGAGCTCTACCCGGGGAAGCCCGCGCTGCTGTTTGACGGCGCCCACAACGCGGAAGGGGCCCAGGTGCTGGCGGAAGGAATCCGGGCCCTTTTCCCGGGACAGCGGCCGGTGTTTGTCCTCGGCATGCTGGACGAGAAGCCTATCGACGCCATGCTCCGGATTCTGCTGCCGCTCGGGCAGGCGGCGGTCTTTACCGCGGCGCGGGTCGGCCGCGGAACGCCCGCGGATCCCGGCGATTTGGCCCGCCGGGCCCAGGGGCTTGTGCCGTCGGTAGGCGTGGAACGCGATCCGCTGGCGGCCGTTGAGCTGGCCCGGCGATGGGCGGGCCCCGATGGTCTTGTCTGCGTGTCCGGGTCGCTGTACCTGGTGGGCGAATTGCAGGGGCTGTTGGCAGGGGAACTGCGGGGAGCAAGGGAATAACTTTCGCGCAGGAGGGGCGTGCATGGCGGAACAGGCGGACCGCGGCGCGGAGCGCAAGCGCAGCAAGCGGGGCGGCTTTTGGGCGACCTGGCGGGAGCGGCTTTCCTTCGCCGCCACCCTGATCACCGTCTCGGCGGTGGCCATCTTCCTCGGGTGGCTCATGGGTCAGTATGCCATCCAGGCCGTCACCGGGCCTGCGCCGTCGGCCGCCATGATGGAGCGCCCGCCGACGCCGCCGCCGTCGGAGTCCTTTTCACCGGCGCCTTCGTCGACTACGTCGACGGCCTCGACGACGTCCCGCTCCACGACCGCTGCATCGACGCCGTCCCCTGCATCGACGTCGTCCGCTGCATCCAGGTCGTCTGCAGCACCCACAACATCTGGAGCATCCACAACGTCTGCGGCATCTACGCCGTCGGCTGCAGCTACGTCGTCTGCAGCCACGTCGTCTGCATCACCCACGCCGCCTGCAGCATCCACGTCGTCCGGAGCCGCCGCGTCGTCTCCGGCTCCCACCACGTCCGGCGCCAGCCAGGCCTCGACGACGTCCAGCGGCCTGTGGCGGGTGCAGGTCGGCGCGTTTAACGACCGCAGCCGGGCGGACGCGCTGGCCGCGGAGTTGCGCGCCCGCGGGTTCGAAGTGTTTGTGTCCGGCCAGCCGCCGCACCGGGTGCAGGTGGGAGCCTTCTCCCAGGAGTCGCGGGCCCGGGCCACCGCCGA
>PKQR01000064.1 GCA_017578085.1 Bacillota bacterium | reverse complement strand
CCGGACCATCGGTGACAGGCGAAACTCGACAGGGATTACCGGCAACGGGATCGCCTCGCAGTCCACAGCGTCTGTCATCGGTCTATTTCTACAATATGACCCCGAGACCTGCCCTCTATCGCGCGCCAACGCGGCGAAACCGGCGTGGGACGATCGTGCGCCCAAGGCCCGGCAAATGCAGGAAATCTCCCCAGTAGCTCGTATATTCAACCCATGACGCTACGTTCGAGAATTCTATCCCCATTCGTTGTTGCATTATTTCTCCTGCTGACGTTGCCGACGGCATGGCCGGGCGAAGGCCCCGGGCCCGTCCTGGCGGCTGGCGCCGGCGAGGGGTACCTGGTACCTGGGCTCATCTTCCTAGGTGCTGCGTCCCTGATGGACCAGAGCCTCTACGAAGCCGTCCAGGAAAGTTCCACCCCCGAGCGGCGCGCCTTTTTTGACGCCGTCACCTACCTGGGCGACGGGTGGACCGCCGTGGCCGTGGCCCTCGGCCTGCGGGGACGCGATCCCCGGACGGCCGACATGGTCGGCACCGCCTTCCTGCGGGCAGGGTTGGCCGTCAACGTCCTGAAACTCGTCATCTCCCGGCCGCGGCCCACCGAAGACCCGGCGAAGTGCGGGAAATACGGGTGGGGCCTCAGCCACTGCGGGTCGTTCCCTTCCGGCCACTCGGCCACGGCCTTCAGCGTAGCGCACGTGCTGGCGCACCGATACCCTGAACACAAGGGGCTTTTCTACACGCTGGCGCTCCTGGCCGCGTGGTCCCGCGTCGAGGTGCAGGCCCACTGGCCGTCGGACGTGGTGGCGGGAGCCCTCATTGGCTTGTTGGCCGCTGACAGCGTCATCCACCAAGCCTCCGGGCGGTGAGCCACATGTGCCCGCGCGCTGGCCTCGACGGACGAGTGCTGGCCCGACTGGCCGAGATCGTCGGGCCGGAGCACGTGCTCGCGGGCAACAGCGCCACCCTGGTGTATGAATGCGACGGGTTTACCCTGGAGCGCCAGGCCCCCGTCGCGGTGGTGCTGCCCGGCTCCGCGGCCGAGGTTGCGCAGGTGGTGCGGGTGCTCCACGCCGCCGGGGTAGCCTTTGTCCCCCGGGGCGCGGGCACGTCCTTGAGCGGTGCGACGGTTCCCCCGCACGACGCGGTCGTAATTTCCCTCGCCCGCATGAACCGCATTCTTCACATGGACTTCCGCAACCGCCGGGCGGTGGTAGAACCCGGCGTCGTCAACGCGTGGATCAGCCGGGAGGCGGCGCCGCGGGGATATTTCTACGCGCCGGACCCGTCCAGCCAGGCCGCCTGCACCATCGGCGGCAATGTAGGCACCAACGCGGGCGGCCCCCACACGCTCAAGTACGGCGTCACGGTCAACCATATCCTCGGGGTCGAGCTGGTGCTGCCCGACGGGCAAGTGGTGGAGCTGGGCGGGCAGGTCGAGGACCTGCCCGGCTATGATCTCGTGGGGCTCGTTACGGGCTCTGAGGGGACGCTGGGCATCGTCACCAAGATCGTGGTGCGCCTGGTGCGGGAGCCCGAAGGCTGCCGCACGCTTTTGGCCGTGTTCGACAGCGTCGACGACGCAACCCGCGCCGTTTCCGGCATCATCGAGCAGGGCATTATACCCGCGGCTTTGGAGATGATGGACAACCTCGTTATCCAAGCGGTCGAGGAGGCCTTCGGGTTCGGTTTTCCGTTGGATGCCGCCGCGGTGCTGATCATCGAGGTGGACGGCCTCGAGGCGGGCCTCGACGAGCAAGCGGAAGCCTGTGCCGCCATCTGCCGGGCCAACCGGGCGCGGGAGCTCCGCACCGCCGCGACCGAGGAAGAACGGCGGCTCCTGTGGATGAGCCGCAAGAAGGCCTTTGGGGCCCTTGGGCGCATCGCCTCCAGCTACGTGACGCAGGACGGGGTGGTGCCCCGGACGCGGCTGCCCGAGATGCTGGCGCTGACGGCCGAGATCGGGCGCAAGTATGGCCTGCGGATCGCCAACGGTCCTCCTGGCCATCCTCCGGGATAGGCTCTTCCCGTATCCAGGCCGGCTCGCCGCGGCGCTGCGTCCCGTACGGTCCATGGGCGGCGCGCTCAAGCGCCTCGCAGGCTTGCTGCCTGCGGACATCCGCCGCATGCTGGCCCTCTTGCCGCCGGGCGCCCCGTCCGCCCTTCCGCCGTTGCCCTTTGTCATCCCTGCCCAGGGACAGCGCCGCTACCGCGTGGCCCTCTTGACCGGCTGCGTCGCGCAGGTCCTGTTTCCCGAAATCAACTGGGCGACCGCCCGGGTACTGGCCATGAACGGCTGCGAGGTGGTCGTGCCCGCGGGGCAAGGCTGCTGCGGCGCCCTGCACCTGCACTCGGGCGCTCCGGAGACGGCCCGCGGATTTGCCCGGCGCAACGTGGAAGCCTTTGAATTGGACGATGTGGACGCGGTGATTACGAACGCCGCCGGCTGCGGGTCGACGCTGAAAGAGTACGGCCATCTACTGCAGGACGATGCGGCGGCCTCCCAGGCGGCGCGGTTTGCGGGGAAGGTGCGGGATGTGACGGAGTTTCTGGCTGAAATTGGCATCGTGCCGCCAACGCAGCCCGTCCACCGGGTAGTCGCCTACCACGACGCCTGCCACCTGGCGCACGGGCAAGGGATCCGCAACGAGCCGCGGCAGCTGTTGCGCGCCATCCCTGGCCTGCGCCTGGTGGAGCTGCGCGAAGCCGACCACTGCTGCGGCAGCGCGGGGCTGTACAACATTTTGCAGCCGGGTATGGCGGCGCGGCTATTGGAGAAAAAGATCGCGGCCATCGCGGCCACCGGCGCCGACACGGTGGCTACCGGAAACCCGGGTTGCCTCATGCAGATCGCCAAAGGCTTAAGGGAGCATGGTCTAGCCGTCGACGTCCGCCATCCGGTGGAGCTCTTGGCGGAGGCCTACGGTTTCAGCAGGGCGGGCGGTTTCGGGACAAGCCGCAATCGAACGGGATGAGGTGGAAGCTGTGACCATCACCGATCTTTTTTGGATATTTCTCCTCCTGAGCTGGCTCGTCCCCGCATGGCAACGCTGGCGGCTTCTCTACGCCCGCCACGCCATCGTGCGCCACCTGCAGCGGATACGGGGTTCACGGATCATCACCTTGATCCACCGGCAGGAGTCCATGAGCCTGCTGGGGCTTCTGACCCGCCGCTACATCGACATCGAGGACTCCGAGCAGATCCTACGGGCGATCCGCAACACGCCCAAGGACGTGCCCATCGACATGATCCTGCACACCCCGGGCGGCCTGGTGCTGGCCTCGGAGCAGATCGCGCGGGCCCTCAAAAAGCACCCCGCCCGGACAGCGGTGTTCATCCCCCACTACGCCATGTCCGGCGGCACCATGATCGCGCTGGCGGCCGACGAGATCTGGATGGACGAAAACGCGGTCGTCGGGCCCATCGACCCGCAGTTGGGCGGGTATCCTGCGGCGTCCATCCTCAAGGTCGTTGAGGAGAAATCCAAGGACCAAGTCGATGACGAGACGCTGATCATGGCCGACATGGCCCGCAAGGCCATGCAGCAGGTGCACGACACCGTATTTGACCTGCTCAAGGACAAGTTCCCCGAGGAAAAGGCAAAGGAGATCGCCCGCACCTTGACCGAGGGCCGCTGGACCCACGACTACCCCATCACCTGCGAGCAGCTGACGGCGATGGGTGTGCCGGTGCGCTGCGATCTCCCGCCCCTCATCTATCAGTTGATGGAGCTCTACCCGCAGCCGCCAGGCCGCCGGCCGTCGGTGACGTACTCGCCCCTGCCGGCGTCGCCCGGCGCGCAGGACGAGTAGCCCGCGCCGGCATGGCGGATGACGCCCATGCCGGGGTCGGCGCGGGGGCCGGGGCGCCGGTTAAGCCTCCTTGTCCCTGCCGGCCAGCGCGCGGTCGAGCTCCAGTACGGCCGCGAGCATGGCCCGGGCGCCCTGCTCGATGACTTCGGGTTCCGTAAACTCCTCGGGGGTGTGGCTCTTGCCGCCGCGGCTTGCGACAAACAGCATGCCGGTGGGCGCCACCGCTGCCATGTGGGCCGCGTCGTGGCCAGCCATGGAAGGCAGTTCCATATAGGGCACGCCCGCCTGCCGGCACGCCCGGGCCAGCACCTCCACGACGCTAGGGTGCATGGGCACCGGCTGCGTGGCCATGGTCACCTCCACCTGTGCCTCAAGGCCCCGGCGGCCCGCCACCTGCAGAATCTGCTCGCGACAGGTCTCCACCATCCGGTCCAGCACGGCACCGTCCACGTGGCGCAGCTCCACCGTGAAGGTAACGGCGCCGGGCACGATGTTGGGGGCGTTGGGCTCGACCTCAAGCCGCCCCACGGTGCCGACGGCCGGCGCCCCGGTGCTTTGGGCCAGGTCTTCCACGGCCAGCACCACCTCGGCCGCGGCCGCCAGCGCGTCTTTGCGCTCGGACATGCGGGTCGTGCCCGAATGATTGGCCTCACCCACCAGCCGGCATATGAGGCGCCGGATGCCCGCGATGTGGGTGACGACCCCCACCGGGAGGCCGGCGCTCTCCAGCACCCGGCCCTGCTCGATGTGCAGCTCCAAAAACGCGGCGACGTCGGCCTGGGTCCGGCGGCTGAGCTCGATGCGCCCGGGGTCGCCGCCAAAGCGGGCCAGCGCCTGTCCCAACGTCTCCCCGCCCGGGCCGGCCGCCTGCAGTTCTTCCGGGCGCAGCCGGCCCGCCACGGCGCGGCTGCCGATGGTGGAGCGGCCAAACGGATTTGGCTCCTCGCCGGTGAAGTTGACCACTTCCAGCGGGTGGTGTGTCCGCACCCCCGCCTCCTTGAGGCAGCGGACGACTTCGGTGGCCACGATGACGCCCAAGGCCCCGTCAAACCGGCCGCCGCGGGGCACCGTGTCCAAATGCGACCCCAGCAGGATCGCGGGCCCGGCCGCGCCGTTGTCCCAGCGGCCAAACATGTTCGCGGCCGCGTCCGTGCGCACCACAAGCCCCAACTCCTCCCACCAGCGCCGCAGCGCGGCCCGCGCCTGAGCGTCTTCCTCGGAAAAGCACAGGCGGTGGACGCCGCCGTCGCCGGTGCCGCCGATTTGAGCGAAAGTTTCCAGCGCCGCGTGGATGCGGGCGCCGTTGATGCGGGGCAAGACAATGCTCATGCCGCCAACTCCCTCATCCGACTTGCCAGTCACGCCCATCAGCACGCTCATCAGCCTGGGCGCAATTCGTCTGGGCGCCATCAGTCTGGGCGCCTGCCCTTGCCGTCCCGGACACCTGCGCAGTCCTGCCCGGGCCGCACGCCCACCGTCACTGCGGCAACTCCCTCATCAGTGCGGGATCATTGAACAGGAACACGCCGTGTTTGGCAGCAAGCTCCTCAAAGCGAGCGAGCCGTTGCCGGGTGCGCTCGGGCTCCCGCTTGGCCACTTCTTGCACCAGCACGTTGGCCAGGGCGATGGGTGCGCAGTATGAGTCAAACAGGCTTCCAAAGGCCACCGGTGCGATCAGCACGTGCCGGGCGTCCTTGGTCAGCGGCGACAGCGGGCTGTCGGTGATCAGCACCACCGGGAACCCTTGCTGCACGGCGAAGCGCTGGAACTCATGGGTTTCCCTCGGGTAGCGGGGAAACGCGAATAAGAGCACCACCGTCTCTGCCGGGTCCAGCGGCAGCAGGGATTCCAAGGCTACGCTGTCGCCGCGGGTCTGCGTCCTCACGTCAGGGTGCACCTTGGCCAGGAAAAAGGCGGTGTACACCGCCAGCGACGCGGAAGCGCGGAAGCCGGCCACCACCACGGTACGGGCTTTCGCCAAGAGGCCGGCCACCTCCGAAACCGCCGGCGAGGCCAGCGTCTCCAGGAGCCTCTCCAGGTTGCGCATCTCCTCTTCGATGAGGCCGGCGTACGGAACCCCTTGGTCACTCCCCTGGGCCAGCGCCCGCATGCGTTCGGGACCGGTGATCTCGTGGCGCACCACCTGCTGCAGGCTGCGCTGGAACTCAGGGAAACCGCTGAAGCCCAGGTACGTGGTAAACCGGGTCACCGACGGCTGGCTCACGCCGACGGCGTCGGCCAGCTCCTGGGCCGTCATGAAGCAAGCCTGTTGGTACTCCGCCAGGATGAAGGCCGCGATCTTGCGGAAGGCGTCGGAGAAGCCGGCGCTTTTCTCCTGCAGCAGGGCGACCAGTTCTTCCCGGCTGTTGAGCAGGGTCGGCACGGCGTCCCCTCCAGGTTTGCGAATGAATAAATCCATTCGCCTGAGTGTGTTGCTGATAGATTCATTCCTCCGGCGCCAGATCCTTCCGTTTCACGCGCAATTTTTTATCCGGCGATAGAAATTTGGTTGAGAACGAGGGCCTGATGGTGAGATGCGCAGGCGGCAACGGCATGTGCTCGTTACGGGCAGCCGCCAGGGCAGCCGTCAGACGAAGACCTCGTCCAGTTGGCGTTCCAGCCGCTCGGTGGCGTCTTGATCCATGAGCAGTTGCTCCGCCGCCGCGATGTCCTGCGCCAGCACCCGGTCGGCGTCCAGGCGCGGCACCCGCGCCCGCACGAGCTCATAGACCAGCCGCGTCCCCGGCGCGAGACTCTCGGGCCCGCCGGAGAGGTCCACCGCCTGGGCCGCGCAGCACAACTCGATGGCAATGACGCGGCGGCAGTTGGCGAGGATCGCCCGCGCCTTGCGGGCGGCGATGGGACCCATGCTGACGTGGTCTTCCTGATTGGCGGAGCTGGGGATCGAGTCTACCGAGGCGGGGTGCGCCAGGGCCTTGTTTTCCGACACCAAGGCCGCAGCCGTGTATTGAGCCAGCATGTAGCCGGAGTTGAGGCCGGAATCCTGCACCAAGAAGGCGGGCAGCCCGCTCAGGTGGGGGTTGACGAGGCGCTCCACGCGCCGCTCGCTGATGCCTGCCAGTTCCGCCAAGCCGATGGCCAGGTAATCCATAGCCATCGCGACGGGGCTGCCGTGGAAGTTGCCGCCGTTGAGCACCTCGCCGTCTGCAGGGAAAAGCAGCGGATTGTCGGTGACGGCGTTGGCCTCCCGCTCCAACACGGACCTGACATGGGCCGCCACGTCCCAGACGGCCCCATGCACCTGTGGGAGGCAGCGGAGGCTGTAGGCGTCCTGGACCCCTGCCGGATCGTAGGGGCGCAGCCGCAGGCTGCCTTGGGTCAGGCGGCGCACGTGGGCCGCGGCCCTGGCTTGTCCCGGATGGGGACGCAGCCGGTGAATGCGGGGGTCAAAGGCGGACGCGTTGCCCCGGAGCGCTTCAAGGGTAAGGCTTGCCGCCGCGTCGGCCCAGGCCACAAGCTGCAGGGCCTGCCGGCACACCAGCGCCCCGATGCCTGTCATCACCTGCGTCCCGTTGATGAGGGCAAGGCCCTCCTTGGGGTTCAGGCTGAGCGGTGCGAGCCCCGCCGCGGCCAGGGCGTCCCGTCCGGGCACCAGCCGCCCGTCCACATACGCTTCGCCTTCGCCGATGAGCACCAGGGCCAGGTGCGCCAAAGGCGCCAGGTCGCCGCTGGCCCCGAGCGACCCTTGTTCCGGGATGGCGGGGTAAACGCCGCTGTTTAAGAGCTGCACCAGGGCCGCCACCGTTTCCGGGCGTACCCCCGAGTGGCCAGGCAGGAACGAGTTGACGCGCAGGAGCATCACCGCGCGGGCCTCGGCTTCCGAAAGGTGAGGTCCAACGCCCGCGGCGTGGCTGCGGAGGATGTTGACCTGGAGATCCTTTCGGCTCTGGGGCGGGATGACGACGGTGCGCAGCTCCCCAACGCCTGTGGTGACGCCGTAAACCTTGGCTCCCCGCTGGATGAGGGCGTCCACCATCCGGGCGGATGCGGCCAAGCGCTCCACGGCGGCCGGCGCCAACTGCACCGGCTCCCGCCGCAGAGCGACCCGCCCGATGTTTTCCAGGTCGAGATGGGCTCCATCCAGGGTGACCATGAACGTACCGCCTCCTCCTGCGTTTCCGACTGGGGGATGGTTTCTGTCTGGCAATGCCCCGCCGTCGCGACGCGCCTTTGCGGAATATTACTCTACACTCTAGAATGATTCCGCCAATAGAATGGTTCCGCCAATGCGGCGGAGCCTCCCTTGTGCGCACCGCCCCGGGGCGACCATAGACTGATGAGAGGACCATCGGGGGTGAAGACCTTGGCTCTAGGTGCGACGACACGGGCAGTGAGGCCGTCGCCGGCCCCAGAAACCCCAGCTTCGGGCACCGAGCAGTTTCAGGTGCGCCGCCGTTACAACCGCCTGGCCGCGGTGCGCTACGCGTACCGGCACTGGAACAACCCCAATCCCCGCTTTGCCAACATGGATACCTTCGGCGGCGGGGGCGACTGCGCCAACTTCGTCTCCCAGTGCATGTTGGCCGGCGGGTGGCCCCAGGATTACCGGGAAACCTCCCAGGACAAGGAGTGGTGGTACCGGCGCGTCGGGCAGGCGCGCTTCGACGGTGACCGCAACGATTGGTGGTCGTGCACGTGGGCGGTGGCCGAAGCCCACTTCCAGTACATGCGGGCCAACGGCGGGCAGGTGCTCAACCTGCTGGCAAGTCCACGCCTGGCACGCCGGCTGCGGCGGGGGGACGTGATCTACTACGACTGGGACGGCGACGGCGAGATGAACCACAGCGCCATCGTCACCAGTTTCAGCCGCCGCGGGCAACCGCTGGTCACTTACCGCACCCTGCGCCCGCGCCGTCCCGTGCGGAACGCCTTATGGACACTGCGTTTCCGCGGCCGCGCCCGGGGCATCTACGGCGTCCGCCTGCCCACCTTCCCCATCGATCACCAGGTGCCCCCGGATTTCAACCGCCTGCGCCCCTGCGACCGGACCCGGCTTGGCTAGGGCGGCGTGCCGGCCACAGGGGAGTTCGACCGCCAGTTCCTCGACCGCGGGGTGAGGAGCCCGGGCAGGTCAACCTTCAGGACAAGGCGAATTCCAGCTACCAACCTCTGGCCCCGGCGCCAGGCCCTCTGTGCCCGGCATGCGCTGGCCCGGCCATCGCGTGCGGCGTGCGCCAAGAGGGCTCCGGCGCCGCGCGTGCCGGCCAACGACTGGACATGCCACCGTAAGGAGGCGCAGCCTTGTCCTTGCGCTTTTTTACAGCAGGCGAATCCCACGGTCCCGCCATCATGGCCATCCTCGAGGGGATGCCCGCCGGCGTCCCGGTCACCGCGAGCGTCATCAACCAACAGCTAAAGCGCCGCCAGCTGGGCTACGGCCGCGGCCGGCGCATGCAGATCGAGCCCGACCTGGTGGAAGTGCTGGCCGGCGTCCGCCACGGGCGCACGCTGGGCAGCCCCATCGCGCTGCTGATCCGCAACAGGGACTGGGAGAAGTGGCAAACCGCCATGGCCGTGGAACCCCCGGGCGCCCCCCCGGCCGGGACCCCGGACTCAACCCCGGCCGAGATGCCGGGCGGCGCGCCAGGTGGCGACGACTGGCGCCTGCGACCGGTTACCCGTCCCCGGCCGGGCCACGCGGATCTGGCGGGTATGCTCAAATACGGTTTTGATGATGCCCGCAACGTGCTGGAGCGGGCCAGCGCCCGCGAGACGGCCATGCGGGTGGCGGTGGGCGCTGTCGCGCGCCAGCTGCTCGCGGCGTTCGGTATCGTCATCGCGTCCCACGTCATCCGCATGGGGCCTGTGGCGGCGCCCCACGACCCGGACGCACCGCCTCCCCCGCCGGAGGCCTTCGCCCGCGTCGACGAGTCGCCCGTCCGCTGCCTGGATGAGGCGGCGAGCCGCGCCATGGTACAAGCCGTTGATGAGGCCAAGGCTCGCGGGGAAACTCTGGGTGGGGTGTTTGAAGTCATCGCCTGGGGCGTGCCGCCGGGGCTCGGCAGCCACGTGCAGTGGGACCGCAAGCTGGACGGCCGCATCGCGCAAAGCTTGATGAGCATCCAGGCCGTCAAGGGCGTGGAGTTTGGCCTCGGCTTTGAGGCGGCCGCCCGCTTCGGCTCCCAGGCCCACGACCCGATCCTCTACTCGGACGAGCGGGGCATCTACCGGCCATCGGCGCGCGCGGGCGGCGTGGAAGGCGGCATGACCAACGGGGAGCCTTTGGTGGTGCGAGCCGCGATGAAACCGCTGGCCACCCTGTACAAACCGCTGCCTTCCATCGACATGACGCGCCTGGAGCCGGCGGAAGGCGCCATCGAACGCTCAGACGTCAGCGCCGTCCCGGCCGCGGCGGTCGTGGCCGAGGCGGCCGTCGCCTTTGAGCTGGCCCGGGCTATGATCGAGAAGTTCGGCGGCGATTCCCTGGACGAGATGCGGCGCAATTTCGAGGCGTACGCCGCGGCCCTCGAAGCCCGGGGCATGCGGGGCTGGCGGCGGCCGGCCCAGTTGTGACGGCGACGGTAGCGACAACGAGGCGAGGTGACGGGCGTGCAGATCGACCCGCGAACCCGCATGGGTGCGGTGCATTACACGGTCCGAGATCTGGAGCGCATGGTGGACTTTTACTGCCGGGTGCTGGGATTCCAGCTCCTGCGCCGGGAGGGCGACACGGTTTCCCTAGGCGTGGCGGCTGCCAACGATGCAACCCACGGTGTAGCCCACGGCGGCACCGCCCGGAGGGAAGGCGAGGGCCACGCCCCGCCTCAACCCGAGGGAAGCTCGCCGGGCACGGAACTCCTGCGCCTGACCCGCAACCCCGCGGCCCAGCGCTATCCCCGGACCGCGGGGTTGTACCACACCGCGTTTCTGGTGCCGAGCCGGTGGGACCTGGCCCACCTGGTGCGCCAGATCATCGAAACCCGAACGCCCGTCCACGGCCACTCCAACCACGGCACCCACCTGGCCATCTACCTGCCTGACCCGGAAGGCAACGGCATCGAGCTGGCGTGGGACTTCCCGCGGGAAGTGTGGCCGATGGAAAATGGCCGCGTGCTCTACGACCGCGTGCCGCGCCGGGGCGTCGACATGGAGGAGCTGCTCCAGGAGCTCGACCGCAACCCGGCGCCGTGGCCAGGCCTGCCGCCAGGCACCGCCGTCGGCCACATCCACCTGCACGTGGCCGAGCTGAGCGCGACGAAGCACTTCTACCATGAGGTTTTGGGATTCGACGTCACCATGGAGTCGGAAGAATGGGGGGCCCTTTTCTTAAGCGCAGGCGGCTACCACCACCACATCGGCAGCAACGTCTGGAAGGGCGTCGGCCTCCCGCCGGCGCCGCCCGACGCGTTGGGACTGCGCTGGTTCACGATCCTGTTGCCCGACGAGGCGGCACGGCAATCGTTGCTTGCGCGGGCTAAGGCGGCCGGTGTGCCGATGGAGGCCCATCCGGAGGGCACACTGCTCCGGGATCCCTCAGGGATCAATGTGCTGCTGGCAGTGGATCCGGCCCCGGCGTCGTAGAGGGCCGGGGGAGTGTGGGGTGTGGACATGCGCCTGTTCCCGGTTTTCACGGGCTTGTTTGTGGCGGTGCTGATGATCAGCCAGGTTACCGCGGTGAAACCGGTCGTCTGGGGCAACCTGGCCTTTACCGGCGGCGACCTGGTCTTTCCCCTGACCTATCTCCTGGGCGACATGCTGACGGAAGTCTACGGTTTCGCCCGCTCCCGCATCGTCATCTGGACCGGCCTGGCCGCCAACCTGCTTATGGGCGCGGCCGTGTACGCGGTCGGCCTTCTACCGGGCGCGCCGGACTGGCTGGAAAGCGGCGGCCAACAGGCGTGGGACATGCTGCTCGGCCTGACGCCCCGGATTGCCATCGCCAGCCTGCTGGCGTACCTCGTCGGGGAGATGGTCAACGCGTACGTGCTGGCGCGGCTCAAGGTGCGTACCCGGGGTCGTTTCCTCTGGCTCCGCACTATCGGCTCCACCATCATCGGTCAAGGCGTGGACACCCTGATCTTTTTCCCGGTCGCCTACGCCGGCGAGTGGCCTTGGACCCTAATCCTCCACATCATGCTGGTGGCGTACGGGATCAAGGTGGGCGTCGAGGTGCTGCTGACGCCGGTCACGTATGCGCTGGTGCACTTCGTCAAACGCGTCACCGGGATGGACGTGTACGACGAGCACA
>PKQR01000200.1 GCA_017578085.1 Bacillota bacterium | reverse complement strand
GCAGCGCCTGGGGCAGGACGATGAGAACCAGCGTCTGAACCCCGTTAAGCCCCAAGGCGTGGGCGGCTTCGATCTGCCCGCGCGGCACGCCCTGCAGGCCGCCGCGCACGTTTTCGGCCATGTACGCGGCGGAAAACAGGGTGATGCCGATCATGGCCCGCACCACGTGCTCGATCCGGTAATCGGGCAGGAAGATGGGCAAGAGCACCTGGGCCATAAAGAGAATGGAGATGAGCGGCACGCCCCGCACGCATTCGATGTACGCGGTGCAGGCCCAGCGGATGGCGGGCAGGGCGCTGCGCCGGCCCAGGGCCAAAAGGATGCCGAGCGGAAACGAGGCGACGATGCCCACAATGGCCAGGACCAGCGTCAGCGTCATGCCGCCCCACGCGGAGGGACCGACCCGGGGCAGCCAGGTGCTGCTGGCCAGCCCGTGCAGGAGCAGGTAAACCCACGGCACGGAGGCCAGCCACAGCGCCACCAGGACCCGCCGCCACGGGGCGGGATGCCGGCCGTTGAGCCGGCGGCCCAGCCAATGCCCGGCCGCGACGCTGGCGCAGGCGGCCAACAGCCACCCGCGCGCCGCCCCACCGAGGGGCGCGAGGAGCGCGAGCAACGCGGCCGCCGCAGGGCCCCCGACCCAGCGCCGCGGGGCGCCTGCCCAAGTGCCCGCGCTGAGCCCAACGAGGCCCATGACCGTGACGACGGCCGCCCAAAGGCGCCACAGCTGGTCGCGGGGGTACGTGCCCGTGAGCAGGAGGGTCACATTGGCCGGGATGACGGCCCAGTCCGCATTCCCGGCCCAGCGCACAAGCCGGGGTACGATGGCGGCCAGGGCGGCCAAGGCTGCCACCGTCAGGACGCTGTTGTACCACGTGTTAAACAGGTTTTGGCGCACCCACTGGATGGGGCCCGCCGTCGCCGGAGCTTGAGGCGGCGGCACCGCCGGCGCGGGCCTGGCCATGCCCACCGGTCCTCCTCTCAGCGTTCCACCAACCGGAAACGGCGATTGTACCAGTTCATGATCAGGGCTGTCACGAGGCTAAAGGACAGGTATGTGGCCATGATGAGGCCGAACACCGGCAGCGACTGGCCGGTCTGGTTCATGATGGTCACCCCGATGTTGAACATGTCGGGGAAGCCGATGGCCGTTGAGAGGCTTGAGTTCTTGACCAGGTTCAAGTACTGGCTGGTCAGGGGCGGGATGATGATCCGCAGCGCCTGGGGCAGGATGACCAGGTAGAGGGTCAGGCCCGGCCGCAAGCCCAGCGACTGGGCGGCTTCCCACTGGCCTTTGGGAATGGACTGGATGCCGCCCCGCACCACCTCGGCGATAAACGCGCCCGTATAAAGCACAAGCCCCAGCGAAAGGGCGGCAAACTCAGGCGACAGCTGGATCCCGCCCCGGTAATTGAAGCCCTGGAGCACAGGCACCTGCCACTCCACAGGCGGCGACGGCAGCGCATACCAGGCGACGGCCGCCCCGGCGATGAACACCCCCGCGGCCGCGAGGAACGGGAAGGCAGGCCGATCCTCCCGGCGGGCAACCCGCCGGCGCCACCCGTAAACGATGGCCGCAGCGACGGCGCTGGCCAGCAGCGCCCACCCCCAAAGGCCGGACGTTTCCGACATGACGGGCCGTGGCAGGTACACCCCGCGCTGGTTGAGGTAGACGCGGTCCGCCAGCGACAAGCTCTGGCGCACCGGGGGCAGCTTAAGGATCACACCTGTGTACCAAAAGATCAGCTGCAAGAGCAGCGGGGTGTTGCGGAAGGCTTCCACATACACGGTGCTCAAGGAGCGGATAAGCCAGTTGGAGGACAATCTCCCGATGCCCACCAACAGCCCGACGATAGTGGCCAGGATGATGCCGACCACGCTTACCCGCAACGTGTTGACAACGCCCACGACAAAGGCCCGGCTGTAGCGGTCGCCGGGGTTGTAGGCGATGCCCTCCGAGATGCCAAAGCCTGCCTCGAGGCTCAAGAAACCGAGCTGCAGCCGCAGGCCCAGGCGCTCGAGCCCCCGCATCATGTTGGCGTAGGCCAGCGCGGCGAAGAGCACCAGAGCGACCACAAACACGGTTTGCCCGACGACGGCCAGCACCCGCGCGTCGCGCCAGATGGCGCTCCGCCTTTCGCCGGATAGCTGTACAGCCACTACTACCACTCCGCACGATGATGAAAGGGGGCCGCCCCGCACAAGGCGCGACGGCCCCAATACGGATTAACGGAACGGCATGGCGTAAAGCAGCCCGCCGTCGGTCCACTGGCGGTTCAAGCCGCGCGGCAGGCCCAAGGGCCCCAGGTTGCGCGCAAAGATTTCCGCGTAGTTGCCGACGGCCTGGATGACCTTGACGGCCCAGTCGTTGGACAGGCCCAGCATGGCGCCCAAGCCCCCCGTCTGGCCGAGGAAGCGCTGGACGTCCGGGTCCGGCGACGCGAAGGCGGCCACGTTCTCGCTGGTGATACCCTTTTCCTCGGCGAAGAAGGTGGCGTACACGACCCAGGAGACCACATCGTACCAGCGGTCGTCGCCGTGGCGCACCACCGGCGCAAGGGGTTCCTTGGAGATCGTCACGTCGAGGATGACGTGGGCCTCCGGGTCCGCCATGATGGCCCGCCGGCCGGCCAGCTGCGACTTGTCGCTGGTCACCGCGTCGCAGCGGCCCTGCTCGTAGGCGCGGTACACGGTATCGATCTCCTCAAACACCACCGGCGTGAAGGGCAGGCCGCGGGCCCGGAAGGCGTCGGCCAGGTTCAGCTCCGTCGTAGTGCCCGACGTGACGCAGACGCTGGCCCCCGCCAAGTCCTCCAGGTCCGTCACGCCCAGGTCGACGGGCACCATGAAGCCCTGGCCGTCGAAGAAGGTGACCGGGGCGAAATTGAGGCCCAGGTCGGTGTCCCGCACCAGGGTCCAGGTGGCGTTGCGGATGAGCACGTCGATCTCACCGGTCTGCAGGGCGATGAAACGCTCGGCTGCCGTCAGCGGCACGAACTCCACGGCATTGGGATCGCCCAGCACCGCCGCGGCCACGGCCCGGCAGTAGTCGATGTCAAAGCCGCTCCAGCGCCCGTCGGAGTCCAGGTAGCCGAACCCCGGCAGCCCGTTGTTGACGCCGCAGACCAGATGCCCGCGCGCCCGCACCA
>PKQR01000063.1 GCA_017578085.1 Bacillota bacterium | reverse complement strand
GAGTTTGGGCATGTGGAGGGGGAGGGCTTCCGGTTTCAGCGCAACGAAGACCGGCCGCTGGCCGCGGACGCGGTTATCGTCGATGAGGCGTCCATGCTGGACCTGCCCCTCGCGTACCAGCTGGCGCGGGCCATTGCCCCGGGCACGCGCCTTATACTGGTGGGCGACGTGGACCAGCTGCCGCCGGTGGGGCCTGGGTACCCCCTGCGGGACATCATCGCGTCGGGCGTCGTGCCGGTGGCGCGCCTCACCCACATCTTCCGCCAGGCCGAGCAAAGCCTCATCGTGAGCAACGCCCACCGCATCCTGCGGGGCGAGGACTTGGTGATGAACCGTCCCGGCGGCGACTTTTTCTTCATCGAGTGCGACGACCCCGAGCAGGTGGCGGAAACCGTCCGGGAGCTGAACGCCGAGCGGCTGCCCAAGTACTTGAATTGCGACCCCATCGAGGACGTGCAGGTGCTGAGTCCCATGCGGCGTACGCCGACGGGTTCGGAGCGGCTCAACCAGCTGCTGCAGGCGGCCTTGAACCCGCCGCGGGGCGAGGGGCCGGCGCTCGCCGGAGGTCTTGTGCCGTTCCGGGTCGGCGACAAGGTCATGCAGACGCGCAACAACTACGAGAAGGCGGTGTTCAACGGCGACATCGGCCGGGTGGTCGACGTGGACCCGGAAACCGGCACCGTGTGGGTGAAGTATCCGCAGCCCGACGGGCCGCAGGTGGTGGAGTATGGGGCAGGAGAAACGGACGAGCTGACGCTGGCCTACTGCATCACCGTCCACAAAAGCCAGGGCAGCGAGTACCCGGCGGTCATACTGCCGCTTACGACCCAGCACTACATGATGCTCCAGCGCAATCTCCTCTACACGGCCGTGACCCGGGCCCGCCGCCTGGTCGTCATCGTCGGCAGCCGCCGGGCCCTGCGCCTGGCCCTACGCGGCGTCCGGGAAGAGGAGCGGGCCAGCGGGTTGGCAGAGCGCCTCAGGGAGGGGGTGGGCTGATGACGGGGGTTCCGAACGCACTGGCCAAACGGCGAGGCGGCGCTGTTATGGTTGGCCTCATCGTCATGCTGGCCCTCGCCGTTGGGCTGGCGACATGTCCCGCCGGGCCGGCGCGGGCCCAGGGGGTCCTGCCCGCCCAGTGGCGGCCGCTCACTCTCGGGCTGCACACGGGACCAGATCCGCTTCGCATTGACGCCTACATGCCCGTGGCAGCCGCGCTGGGAGCCGCTGTGGTGCCCATCGAGTTCCCTTGGGAGCGGGTGGAGCCGGCTCCGGATCAGTTTGCTTGGCAAGACTACGACCCTGCCGTGCGGCGGGCCCGCACGCACGGCCTTGTGCCCATCGGGGTGCTGGTGTACCCCGCTGGGTTGCCTTTCCCCGAAGACGGGGTCGTGCGTTCGGCCTGGCCGGTCGCCGGCCGGGGCGATTGGCTGTATTTCGTGGAGCGGGTGGTGGCCCGCTATGCGTGGGCCATCAGGGACTGGGTTGTGGTGCGGGACGACCCCGAGGACGCCGATCCCTTGCTTTGGGCCAGCGAGGCTGCCGCTTACGCCCGGTTTCTGCAGGACACCGCCGCGGCCATCCGGCGGGCCCAGCCTGAGGCCCGCGTGCGGGTGGCGGCCAACGCCGCGGACCTGCGGTGGCTGGAGGTGTTCATCCGGGAAGGGGGCCTAGAAGGGACGGCCGGGTTGGTGCTGGACGTAAACCGCTGGCCGGCGCCGCCTGAAGGGCTGCAGGTCGTCATCGGCGAAGTGCGGGCGCTGGCCCTAAGCCTCGGCCACGATCCTGAACTGTGGGTGTGGCGCTTGGGTTATCCGACCCACGCGGGCGTCTCCCAGTCCGCACCGCACCGGACCGGCGTCACCGAGGAGCAGCAGGCCCAGTACTTGGTACGGAGCCACGTTTTGCTGGCCCACGCGGGGGTGGAGCTCATCCTGTGGCATGAGCTCATGGATAGCGGTTGGGAGCCTGACGTGGCCGGGAGCAATTTTGGCTTGTGGCGGCGGGACGGCCAAGCCAAGCCGGCCGCTGTCGCCTACCGGACCCTCGCGTCACGGCTGGGCGGGCGGACCTATGGGCTGCCGCAGCCGTCTCCCTCGCTCGACACCGACGACGTCACGGTGGAAGCCCTTGCAGTCGTGCTGGCCGCGCTGCGTGAGCGGCTGAGCGGCTCACCCATTCTGCTCAGCGTGGCGGTGCACCCGTTTGCCGGGGCGCCCGGCGACAGCCTGGTTGTCGTGATTTGGGTGGGGGCGAACCCGCCGCCGGCCGCACCCGTGGCCGCGATTTCCCGGGATGAACTGGCCCTGCCTAGGGGTGTTCGGTTCAAGGTGAGCGACTGGTCGGGCGCGCCCATGGGCCAATTGGTCGTGGGACCGGAGCCGGTGTACCTGGAAATCATCCCGGTGCCGGTGGTCCAGTCGCCGCCTGGCGGGCCGGACGCCGTGATGATGCTGGAGTGAGCTGGGCGTCGTCGGCCGGGCGCCTGCAGAATACCGCAAGGTGCGGGTGGCGCGTGCGAGGGCCGAGCTTTTACCCTGAAACCGGGAGCTGACGAACGTGTCCCAAGACAAAGGAAAGGGACTTCCGGGCGACGCGCAGGCGGAACCGCCGGCGTGGGCGGCCGTGGATCGGTTTTTGGCCGAAGAAGGTTTGGCTGTGCGATGTCGCGACTTGTTCGAGGATCCGGAGCGGCAGCGTCTGAGCGCTTTGTGCTACGTGGAGCACGAGGGCCGTGTCCTCATGCTGCGGCGCCACAAGGAACCGTTTGCGGGTTTCTGGACGGCTCCCGGCGGGAAACTGCTGCCCGGTGAGGACCCGCGCCAGGCGGTCATGCGCGAAGTTCGGGAAGAGGCGGGGCTTGTACTGCAGCGCCCGGAGCTGCGGTTGGTGACCTCCGAGACGGGTGTCGGTCCAGCGTACAACTGGGTGCTGTGCGTCTTCCGCGCCAGCCCCGTGGTGGACGGCGTGCCGGCCGAGCTGCTGTCCGGCCCCCGCCCGACGGATGAGGGGCTGCTGGACTGGCTGCCCATCGATCGGCTGGCGGAGTTTGCCATTCCCGACGTGGACCGGCGGCTCCTGCGCTACATCCTCGCGCCGCCCGGCGATCCCCCGTACTTGGTTCGCATCCGCTATGGTGCGGACAACGAGGTTGAGGACATGCAGGTGCGGACACTGGTACGGGAGACGCGCCGCTAGCGCCGCGCGTTCCTGGAATTCCCTGGTTGGGTCCCCGCAGTCGGCCCCCTGTCACCGGTCTACCCGCACGTATCGTCAGCTCCGCACGCGTCAGCCCTAGGAGGTGCGGGCGGTGCGGCGCCGCAGCGTCCTTTACGCGGTGGTGCACGACGACGAGCGGGTTGCCTTTGGCCACTCGCCCCGTCCTGAGGTCGACCGGCGCTTTTGGCTCGACGCCGGCGCACGGCATTTCATTCCCCTCGGGCCATCGCTGCCGCCCGTCTGGGCGGAGTTCGCTTGCCGCGGGCTTGCCCAGGCGCAGTTGCACACGTTGAAGTCCGCCGAGCCGGGCTTGCAGTCGGCTGCCTCGGGCTTGCAGCCAGCTGCGCCGGGCTCGCAGCCAGGTGCGCCGGTCTTGCGGCCATGGCCATTGCTGAAGCTTTCGCAGTGGCTCAAGCTCAGGCTTTGGCCGCGTGGCACAGCGCCGCCTTGGGAGGCGTCTGTACGCGCGGCCGTTGCCCGCGCCCGGGAGCTCCTGCGGGCTGCCGGTTACGACTGGGCAGCAAGGGCTGGCCCAGCGGTCCTGGGCGCGGATGGGGCGCTGCGCGGGCTGTTCGCAGACGAGTTGCGGGACGCCTGTGCGGCGGCACCTGTCGCAGGTCCGCCGCCGCCGGCAACCCTGGACGCGGTGGCCGCTCTGCTGGCCGGCCGCCTGCTCACGGCAGCGGAAGTGGCGCGGCAGGTGGAGCGGGCGGGGGTCGCGCTGGAACGCCCCCTGGAAGAATGCCTTACGTGGCTTGTGCTCACAGGACGCGTCGAACGACGGCCGGGGGTTTACCCCACGGCGTTCGGGGGCTTCCGGTGTGCTCGCTGCGGTGAGACGGACCAGGTGCGGCCGTGGGACTGCGCTGCTTGTGGCGAGCGGCAGTGCTGGCGTTGCGAGGCGTGCCGGGAGCTGGGGGTGGTGAGTGGGTGTGTGTTTTTGTACGCCGCCGGGCTGGAGGCGGACGGCGGGGAGAAGCCGTCGCCGGCCGGCGCCGCGAGGCCGGCTCCCGGTGCTGTTGCCGTCCGCTTGCCTGCCCTGACGGCCGCGCAGCGGCGAGCGGCGTGGGCCCTGGACGCCTTCGTCAGGCGGCCGGAAACCCGTGAAGCCCTGGTATGGGCCGTGTGCGGGGCAGGCAAGACGGAGGTGACCTTCGTCGCCGCGGGCCGCGTACTGTCCCAGGGAGGACGGGTGCTGTTCGCGGTGCCGCGGCGGGATGTGGTGCAGGAACTGGGACCCCGGCTTGCGGCCGCTTTCCCGTCGGCTGAGATACGGGTGCTTCACGGCGGCTCTGACCGGATCGACCATCCTGGCTTGGCCCCCGGTTCGCTCACCATCGCCACGACCCATCAACTGCTGCGGTTTCACCGGGCATTCGACCTCGCGATCCTGGATGAGGTGGACGCGTACCCATACCGGGGCAGCGCGATGCTCCATCGCGCCATGGAGCGGGCGGTGCGTCCGGCTGGCCTTGTCATCCGCATGAGCGCGACCCCGGACGAGGCGATGATTCAAGAAGCCCGCTCCGGTCGGAGCCTGCTCGTTCCCATCCCGGCTCGTCACCATGGCCATCCCTTGCCGGTGCCGGAGCTCCTGGTGGACCGCTCCCTCGACCCTGGCAGCGCTGGTCGAGGACGCCCGTACCGCCCGTCGGAATTGGTGCTGTCGCTCGTGCATCGGACGCTCGCCGGCACACCGCCGGCGCGGCTGTTGGTGTTTGTGCCTACCGTTGCTTTGGCGGAGCACGTGGGGCGGGGGTTGGCGGCGGCGCTCGCAGAGTCCGCAGGGAGCGCTCTAGGGCGCGCTGTAGGGAGCGCTCGTGTGGGCTGGTCCCACAGCCGCGACCCGGACCGGGAGAGGAAACGAAGGGCCTTCCACTCGGGCGAGCTCCAAGTCTTGGTGGCGACCACCATCCTGGAGCGGGGCATCACTGTCCCCGACGTGGATGTGCTGGTGCTCTTCAGCGACGTAGAGGCCATCTTCCAGACGGCGGCCCTCATCCAGATGGCCGGCCGCGTCGGGCGCACCGCGGCGCGCCCGACCGGGAGGGTCGCTTTCGTCGGCCGGCGCATCACCCGCTCCATGCGACAGGCGGTCGCCCACATCCAGCACATGAACGAGCTGGCCCGGCAGATGGGCCTTCTCATGGTCTGTTGATGCAAGGGGCGGGTGCAGGATCGGCGCCTTGGCCGTGGAATCTTGAGCCGGCATGCGTCACGAATGAGGTGAACAGCGTCGATGGCCGTGCGCCGATTCGCTGACAATCCCATATTGACGCCCAAGGACGTACCCCCGTCGCGGCAGGACTACGAAGTCATCGGTGTGTTCAATGCCGGTGCCGCCCGGGTGGGCGACGAGATCATCCTGCTTTTGCGTGTGGCCGAGCGGCCCCTGCAGCTGGATCCGCAGCGGGTGCGGGTGCCGTACCTGGACACGAGCGTTAAGCCGGCGCGCTTCGGCGAGCTCTCGTGGCAGAAAAACGATCCGGAAGCGGATTTCTCCGACCCGCGCGGGGTCCGCTACCGCGGCCGCCACTACTTGACCTCCGTGTCGCACCTGCGGGTCGCCCGCAGCCGCGACGGGTATCATTTCACCGTTGATCCCCAGCCGGCCATGTTCCCGGAGGAAATCTACGAGGCCTACGGCATCGAGGACCCCCGCATCACGCCCGTGGGGGATGAGTACTGGATCACCTACGTGGCCGTGTCCTCGTGGGGTATTGCTACGGCCCTGGCCCGGACCAAGGACTTCATCCATTTCGAGCGCCTTGGGATCATCTTCCCGCCGGAAAACAAGAACGTGGTGCTCTTCCCCGGTCCCATCAACGGCCGCTACTACGCCCTGCACCGGCCCGGCGAGATCGCCTTTGGCAACAAGGTGATCTGGTCGGCCAGCTCGCCGGACGGCTTGTCCTGGGGCAACCACACGGTGGCGCTGGAGCTCAGGCCCGGCCAGTGGGACTCCGTCCGTCTTGGGGCGGGCGCCGTGCCCTTCCGCACCGACCAGGGCTGGCTTGAGATCTACCACGGTGTGGATGACGCAGGCCGGTATCATTTGGGGCTGGCCTTGTTTGACCTTGAGAACCCGCAGCGGCTCATCGGGCGCTCCAAGGGCCCCATCTTGTCGCCCGACGCGCCCTATGAGGCCAAGGGGTTCTTCGGCGGCGTCGTATTCAGCTGCGGCGCGGTGGTGGAGGACGACGGGCTCGTGCGGCTGTACTACGGCTGCGCGGACGAGTCCATGGCCCTCGCCGAGACCACCGTCGACGAGCTTTTGGCCTTGGTGGAGCCGGTGCCCGCTCCGGCCCGTTAAAATGTTGTTCCAACTCCGCAGGTCGCCAGGCCGGCCGATGAAGGATTGGCTCCTGAGGACACCCAGAAGGGACGTCCTCCATCGGCCGGCCTCCGGCGCGTGTTTCTCGGCTGTGGTGCAGGTTGCCGGCCGGGGACTTAGGTGCTATGTTCGAGTTACGACGGGCGGAGCGAAATCCAACACAACTCCAAGAAAGAACGGCGGCTTGGCCGCCGCTCAGGGGAGGGAGAGGCCATGGGCCACGAGGGCCAGAGGCTTGCGCCTGCGCCTGAACCGCCCCACCGCCGCTGGCGGCGGTGGATCGAGCAAGCTCCTATCCTCGGCTACATCGGCAACACGCCGCTCTTGCGCTTGCGCCGCATCGCCCGGCACGTGCCGGGCGTGGAGATCTACGCCAAGGCCGAGTGGTTCAACCCCGGCGGCTCCGTCAAGGACCGGGCGGGCCTGTGGATGATCATGACCGCCTTGGAAACCGGGCAGCTGACGCCGGACAAGGTGATTCTGGACTCCACGTCGGGCAACACCGGCATCGCGTACGCGATGATCGGCGCGGCCTTGGGCCTGCGGGTGGAGCTTTGCCTGCCGGAGAATGCCAGCCTGGAGCGCAAGCGCACCATCCTGGCGTACGGGACGAAGATCCACTACACCGACCCCTTGGAGGGGTCTGAAGGCGCCCGGGTGGTGGCGGCGGAGATGTACCGGGCCAACCCGGAGCGCTATTTCATGCCGGACCAGTACAGCAACAAGGCAAATCCCCAGGCCCACTACGAGACGACGGGGCCGGAGATCTGGCGCCAGACGGGCGGCCGGGTGACGCATTTCCTGGCCAGCATCGGCACCAGCGGCACGCTCATGGGTACTGGCCGGTACTTGAAGGACCAGAATCCCAACATCCGCGTCTACGCCGTCGAGCCCGACAGCCCGTTCCACGGCCTTGAGGGCATGAAGCACATGGCGACCGCCATGGTGCCGGCCATCTACGACGAAACCTGGCTCGACGGCAAATTCCAGGTGGCCACGGAAGAGGCGTACGAGTACGTGCACCGGCTGGCCCGGGAAGAAGGGCTCTTGGTGGGAGCCTCATCCGGCGCCGCCGCGGCGGCCGCGGTGCGCCTGGCCGAGCAGATCGGCGAAGGGGTCATCGTCACGGTGTTCCCGGACAGCGGCGCCCGCTACTTGAGCACGGAACTGTGGGAGGCGGTGGCGGGATGCTGATCATCGACGAGGCGGCCTACGCGGCCATCGCCGCCCACTGCTCTGAGGGCTACCCGTATGAGGTGTGCGGCCTGCTGGTGGGCAAGGCGGAAGGCGGCGTCAAGCGGATCGTGCGGGCCGAGCGCGCCCGCAACCTCAACACCGAGCGGGCTCACGATCGCTACGAGCTCGACCCGATGGATTTCCTCCGGGTCGACCGCTCCCTGGACGGCACCGACCTGGCCATCGTGGGCGTGTACCATTCGCATCCCGACCACCCGGCCCGGCCGTCCCAGACGGACCTCGAGCGGGCCTGGCCGGCGCTGTCCTATTTGATCGTCTCCGTGGAAAAGGGCACGCCCGTGGCCGCCCGTTCCTGGGTGCTGGACGAGGCGGCGGGGCAATTTCGGGAGGAACCGGTCCGGGTCGAGCCTGCCGCGCACAGCGAGCCTTAACGCACGCCGGTGCCCCGCCGCGTTGAACGGAGGGTCGGACGACGGTGGACCGTCCGTGGCTGACGCTCGCCAAGCGCGTGTGGCAGGGGACCCTGGACGTCCTGTTGCCGCCGCGGCCACTGTGCCCGGGCTGCCAGCGGCCCAACCGACACGGCCGGGGACTGTGCCGGGGCTGCTTAAGCCGCATCCCGCGGGTGGCGCCGCCCTTCTGCGTGCGCTGCGGGCGGCCCCTGCGGGGCGGCGATGAGTTGGGGCGGGGCAACGAGCCGGAGGGCGGAGTGGACCAGTGCCGCGCCTGTCGGCAGCGGCCGTACCTCTTCTCAGTGGCTCGTGCTCCCGGCGTTTACGACGGCGCCCTGCGGGACTACATCCACCGGGTGAAGTTTGGCGCCGACCGGGCCCTGGGCGAGGCCTTGGGGCAGCTCCTGGCCGACTACGCCGTGCAGGCCCGGGAGCTATGGCCTGTGGACGCTGTGGTGCCCGTGCCGCTTCATCCCGCGCGACTGGAGGAACGGGGTTTCAACCAGGCGGAGGTGCTGGCCCGGGCGGTGGCGAACCGGGTTTCCAGACCCCTTTGGCCTCACGTGCTTGAGCGCGTGCGTCCCACCGCCGCCCAGGCCCGGCTGCCCATGGAGAGCAGGCGCGCCAATGTGCGGGGAGCGTTCCGGGTGCGGGAAGCGGCGCTGCTGGCGGGAAAGCGCCTCCTCCTCATCGATGACGTGCTCACGTCGGGAGCCACGGCGGGCGAGGCCGCCCGGGTGCTCCTCCGGGGCGGGGCGACGGAGGTCAAAGTCTTGTGCTTGGCAGTGGGCGCGCACGAAACCGAGTGGCTTTGGCGCCAGCGCCAGGCAGAACATAGGACAAACCCAGGAAATTCCTGGGTTCACGACCAGCGAGTTGACGCATTTTCCACTTAAGTGGCCGTCCAGTTCCGCCGAAGTTGTAGGTAGAACGCGGTCGAGGTGGCAGGGCAAACATGATGGTGTCTGACAAACAGGTCCATCAGGTGGCCAAACTGTTCGCGGCCCAGTTGCAGGTGCGGCCGGCCGGCAAGGTCGCTGGACCCGAGGTGCCCTTGCGCCCGGATTCGGTGGAACTCTCGCGTGAAAGCCGCGAGGTGCAGGCGGCTTGGCAGGCGATCCAAGCGGCCCCCGAAGTGCGCACGGAGAAGGTCGAGCAGATCCGGGCCGCTCTGGAAGCGGGCACCTATCGGGTGAGCGGTCGCGAGGTGGCCAGGAAGATGATCGCCCGCGCCCTGGTGGACCGGTTGCGCTGACCCCTCCCCACCGTCGCCCGCGCCAGCGGGGGGATCGCCGTGCACACTGACCAGCTGTCCCGCCTGGCTGAAATCTTGAGCGCCCAGCATGAGCTCTGCCAACAACTGATCGCCTCCGCCGACAAGCAGCGGGAGGCTATCCGCGATCGTCGCCCGACGGTCATCGAGGAAACCGCGCGGGAGCAGGAGGAGCTCCTTGGCGAGCTGAGCCGCTGGGAAGAAGAGCGCATCGCGCTCGTGGGCGCGGACGGGCCGGACTTGGCTGCGATCATCAAGCAGGCGCCGGCGCCCTGGCGCGAGCGGCTCGGGGAGCTCAGGCGGCAAGTGCGGGCCGCGCTGGAGACCGTTTTGGAGAAGACCCGCATCAACCAGAAGCTCTTGGAACAGGAACTGGCACTGATCAGCTGGTACTTGAGCATGCTCAGCCCGGACGATGCGAACACGTACAGCAATCCCGGTGGTCGCCGCGCTGCGCGCCCCGCCGGGCCGCTGG
This sequence comes from Bacillota bacterium, assembly GCA_017578085.1. Taxonomy (GTDB): domain Bacteria; phylum Bacillota; class Limnochordia; order Limnochordales; family ZCTH02-B6; genus ZCTH02-B6. Next base: position 2,149 of record PKQR01000063.1, on the reverse strand, counting down.
CCTTGGACACGCGGGCGTAAAGGCGGGAGGGGATGAGGTATGCGACCCACTTTCTTTGGTCTTGACATCGCCCGGCGGGCACTCCAGGCCCAGATGCGGGCCCTGGACGTCGTCGGCCACAACATCGCCAATGCCAACACCCCGGGCTATTCCCGGCAGGTGGCGGTTTTCGCGACGACGCCGCCGTACCCGGCGCCGATGCTCAATTCGATGATCCAGGCCGGGCAGGTCGGCACCGGTGTCCAGATCGAGGCCATTCGCCGGCTCCGGGACCAGTTTGTCGAGATGCAGCTGCGCAACGAAACCGAGTCGTTGGGCCGCTGGAACGCCCGTTACGAAGCGCTGAAGCAGGTGGAGCTGTTCCTGGCGGAGCCTTCTGACTACGGCCTGAGGGACGCGTTGGATCAATTCTGGCAGTCGCTCCAAGACCTGCATCAGCAGCCGGAAAGCGACGCCGCCCGGGCCGTAGTGCGGGAGCGGGCGCTGCTCTTGGCGGCTTCGTTCCAGCACGTCCACAAGCAGCTCACCGACTTGCGCCTGGACCTCAACCGCTTGGTCGAGCTCGAGGTGCAGAAGATTAACACGCTGATCGAGCGGCTGGCCAACATCAACGCGCAGATTCACCGGGTGCACCTGTCCGGGCACGACCCCAACGATCTCCTGGACCAGCGGGACCAGCTGATCCTGGAGCTGGCCGAAATCGTCGATATCAGCGTCCTGGAGCGGGACAACCGGACGGTCCAAATCAGCATCAACGGTTTCTCGATCGTCGACGGCGAACAGTGGATTGCTTTGCAAGCTGTGAAAGATCCCTCCGACAACATGTTGTATGTGCATTGGAGTGTGACCGGGCAGAAGCTGAACATCACCAACGGCCGGCTGGCCGGTGTGCTCGAGGCCAGGGATCAGCTGGTAAAAGGGTACTTGGACGACATCGATCTGTTAGCGAAGACGGTCATCGACCGGTTCAACGAGCAGCACGAGAAAGGGTACACGCTGGAAAACCCACCGCAAACCGGTATCACGTTCTTCACCGGCACGGGGGCCAAGGATATCGCCGTTGACAACAATATCCTCCAAAATCTGGCACTGATCGCGGCCTCCGGGGACGGCACGCCCGGCAACGGGGCCAACGCGCTGGCGCTTTCCCGGGTTTTCCACGAGCCGTTTACCGAGTTGGGCAACGTCAGCATCGCCGACTACCTGCGGTCGATCGTGGCCAGCGTGGGCGTCACCACCCAGCAAGCCCACAGCATGGTCACAAGCCAGACGGCTCTCGTCGACCACTTGCACGCCCGGCGGGAGTCGGTGTCGGGCGTATCGTTGGATGAGGAAATGATTGACATGGTCCGGTTCCAACAGGCCTACGCAGCCGCAGCGCGGGTCGTCACCGCCATGGACGAGGCGCTGGAGACCATCATCCTCCGCATGGGCCTTGTTGGCCGGTAGCCGGGCGTTGACGGCTTGAGACAGGGGTGAATGGGCGATGCGGGTAACCAATCAGATGATCGCTCGTGGCCTGCTGGCCAATCTTAACAATCACTTGGCCCGCATGGAAAAGTTGCACTTCCAGCTCTCCTCCGGCAAGCGCCTGCGGTTCCCGTCCGACGATCCGGCGGCCACCAGCATCGCCATGCGTCTCCATACGGGCCTGGTGCAGACGCGCCAGCACCGGTCAAATTTGGACGCGGCCTTGTCATGGCTGGGCGCGACGGATTCCGCACTAGACAAGACCATCGAAGCCGTGCACCGCGCCAAGGAGTTGGCTGTCTACGGCGCGACGGATACGCTGCCCCAGGATTCGCGGAACGCGATCGCCGATGAGGTGGCCCAGCTGTTCCAGCACGTCATCGATATCGCCAATACGCGGCATGGCGGGCTGTATATCTTCTCGGGCAACTTGACGCTAACGGCGCCTTACGTTCAAGGTTCAAGCATCACCGACCCTAGTTTGCCGCAGTACCAGGGTGACGACAATCTGCGGCACTACGAGTTTGGCGACGGCGTGACCGTACCGGTCAACGTGCCGGGAGGGAACGTGTTCGGTCCGGTCCTTAATGCTTTGAAGGCGCTCCACGACGCCTTGAGGGCGGGGAACGGGCAGCAGATCAGCACCCAAGTGATCCAGGACCTGGATGATGCCTTGGAT
>PKQR01000062.1 GCA_017578085.1 Bacillota bacterium | reverse complement strand
TTGGCGTGCGGCAGCGGGCGGCGTTGGCCGCGCGCGAGCGGCCGCCTCATCTCTTGGTGGTCAGCGCAACGCCCATCCCGCGCACCTTGGCGCTCTGCCTGTACGGCGACCTGGATCTGAGCGTCCTGGACGAAGCGCCGCCGGGCCGCTTGCCCGTGGACACCCGCTGGGTGCGGCCGGCCCGCCGCGAGGAAGTGTACCGCTTCGTGCGGCGGATGGTGGAGGGCGGACGCCAGGCATTCGTTGTGTTTCCCGCCATCGGCGACGCAGGAGACGAGGGGGGAGAGGGCGGCGACGGCGAGGGAGACGAAAGACCGGCGCTGGCGGCGGCGCACCGGCTGGTCCGGGGGCCGCTGGCAGGCTTGCGGGTCGCGGTCGTGCACGGGCGCCAGCCTCCAGCCCAGCAGGCGGAGACGATGGCCCGCTTCCGGGCAGGAGAGGTGCAGGTGCTGTTGGCCACCAGCGTCGTGGAGGTGGGGGTCGACGTTCCCAACGCCGCCGTCATGGTGATCGAGGGCGCCGACCGGTTTGGCCTGGCGCAGCTGCACCAGCTGCGGGGACGGGTTGGGCGCGGCGGCGGACAGGCCTACTGCTTCCTCATCGCCGATCCTACGACGCCTGCCGCCCGGCGGCGCCTGCAGATGATGCGAACAACCCAAGACGGGTTTGCCCTGGCTCAAGCCGACCTGGAGCTGCGCGGCCCCGGGGAGCTGTTGGGCCTGCGGCAGTCGGGTCTCCCGGACCTGCCGGTCCTGGCCTGGCCGCACGACCCGGGTGTCCTGAGTGAGGTGGAACGGTGGGCGGAGAGGCTACTTGGCGGACAAGCCATCGACGGCGAGCTGTGGCGGGCCGCGGCACGGCGTTTCGGGGTCCCGGAGGTCCTGCACGGATTGGGGGCGTGATGGATGCGGGTCATTGGCGGTCGCTGCCGGGGAATGCGGCTGCAGTCTGTGCCCGGCACCACCACCCGGCCGACGGCGGACCGGGTCAAGGAATCGCTGTTCAACATCCTCGCCCCGTGGCTGGCCGACGCCCGGGTTCTGGACCTCTTTGCCGGCACCGGGGCGCTGGGGATCGAGGCGTTGAGCCGCGGCGCGCGGGAGGCGGTGTTCGTCGAGCGGGACCCCAAGGCCCTGCGCGTCCTGCGGGCGAACCTGCGGCACACAAAGCTTGAGGAGTTGGCCGAAGTCCGCGCCGGCGACGTGGCACGGGAGCTGATTCGCCTAGGTCGGCAAGGCCGGTCGTTTGACCTGGTGTTTATGGACCCGCCGTACCATCAGGGGCTTGCCCCGCCAGCGCTTGTTTCCCTCGCGGAAAATGGCCTCGTGGCGCCTGACGGATGGGTCGTGGTGGAGCATGACGGGCGAGAGGAAATGCCCGAGCGGGCAGCGAATCTCGCCAAGGTCCGCACAGTCCGCTACGGCGATACCGTGCTGGCTTTCTACCGGCCGGCTCCTGAATACGGCCGCCAGACGACCGCGGGCGCAGAGTCCGCGGCTGGGCCGCCGACCCAGCCCCAGGAGACCGGCGGCCACGAGGGGGGGCAATGATGCGCATCGCGGTCTGTCCTGGCAGTTTCGACCCGGTGACCCTGGGCCACTTGGACATCGTGGAGCGGGCCGCCCGGCTGTTTGATCTCCTCTACGTGGCTGTCCTGGACAACACCCGCAAGCAAGCGCTTTTTACAGCGGCAGAGCGGGTGGAGATGCTGCGGGAAGCGACCGCGCACCTGCCCAACGTGCGGTGCGAGACCTTCAGCGGCCTGGTGGTGGACTACGCCAAGAGTCGCGGCGCCGCCGTCATCGTCCGCGGCGTGCGCAGCCCGTCGGACTGTGAGTATGAGCTGCAGATGGCCGGCATGAACCGTGCGCTGGCGCCCGGTATAGAGACGCTGCTCTTGCCGACGAGCCCGGCATACGCCCACGTGCGCTCGAGCCTCGTGAAGGAGGTCGCGGTGTTGGGCGGGCCCGTAGACGCGTGGGTGCCGGAACACGTAAGCCAACGCCTGCGGGAGCGCCTACAAGCGAAGGGCGGTGCAGGGCGGTGAACCGGATCAATTTGCTGCTGCTTTTGGACAAGCTGGAGCAGATGGTGCAGGAGGCGCCGCGGGTTCCCATCGGAAACCGGGCCCTGATCAATGCCGGTGAAATGCTGGAGCTCATCGCCAAGATCCGGGAGACGCTGCCCGAGGAGGTAAAGCGGGCTGACCGGCTGGCTGCCGACACCGAACGACTGCTCCAGCAGGGCCAGTCGGAAGCCGAGCGCATGGTCCGGGAAGCAGAGGCGTACGCGGCGCGCCTGGTGAGCGAGTCCGAGGTGCTCCGGCGAGCCCAGGCCGAGGCCAAGAAGATCATCGAAGAGGCTCAAAAGCGGGCCAAGGAGATCGAGGAGGGCGCCGACGCCTACGCGGACGGGGTCCTGCGCAACCTGGAGGAGGCCCTCGAGCGCACGCTGCGCACGGTCAAGAAAGGCCGCAGCGAACTGCAGCGCTGAACGCCCCGCAACGTCAGCGCGACCGCGTCCAAAAGGCCGTCCACCGGCCGATGGCCGACCCGATCCCCGCCACAACCAGCATCAAGAGGCCCAGCTGGGTCGCGGTGGCGGTGGCGTGAAACAGCCGCCCGCCAAAAGACAGCGGCTGCACCGCCCACACCGGGGGCAACACCGGCAGCGCCGCGCCTGGGACCCCTCCGCCCAGCCACGCCCCGGCGGGACCGAGGGCGAACCAGGCGGCAATGGCGGCCAGCACGGCGTGCAGAAAGCGGGCGGCGATATAGGGCCCGAGGCGAATGTCCGTGCCGCGAAGCATCACCGCCACTTGAGCGTGGACCGAGAGCCCGCTCCAGGCGACGATGGCGCTGGCGGCCACGGCTTTGTCCAATAGCGGGGCGGTGGCTTCACTGGCCGTCTTGGCGCCGATGGTGATCTCTACTGCACCCCGTACCAGGGCGTCGGCGACGGTGGGGTGGACGTTGAAGTGGGCGAGGGCCGCGGCCAGGAGCTGGCTGGCCAGCGGCACGATGCCCGCGATGGTCAGCACCTGGAGCATCACCGAGAACATGATGATTGACCCGCCGACAAAGAGCAGCGTGTTCATGGAGTTGCGCACTGCGTCGCCAAACAGCTGCCCGATGGGGCGGCCGTCCCGCTCGCGGGCATCCCGGAGTGCGGCCAGTGCCCGTACCAAAAGCGGGGCCGCGGCGCGGGGCTCCTCGGTCTGCGGCGCGCGGCGGGCGTGAAACCGCATTAGAAACCCGACGCCGAACGCCCCAACATAGTGAGCAAGGGCGAGGGTCCCCGCCAGCTCGGGCAAGGCGAACATGCCGATGGCGACCGCACCCGCGAGGAAAAGGGGATCGGCCGTGTTGGCAAAGCTCACGAGCCGTTCGCCCTCTGGGCCCGTGCACAGGTTGGCGCGGCGCAGGTCCGCGGCGACTTTTGCACCCAACGGGTACCCCGCGGCAAGGCCGATGGCCACGGCAAAGGCACCGGCGCCGGGCAGGCGGAAAAGCGGCCGCATAAGGGGCTCGAGAATGACGCCGATAAAATGGATGACGCCGAGCCCCATCATGATCTCGGCCATGACGAAGAAGGGCAGCAGGGCGGGAAAAACAACTTCGAACCACAAACGGAGGCCCGTCAAGGAGGCGGAGAAGGACGCTTCGGGGAAAAGAAGGATCATGGCGGTGACCAGCGACGCCAAGATGGCCAGGCTGTAGGAGGAGATGGCCGGGCGAGCGGCTTGGGGCACAGAAGGTCCCTCCCGTCAGCGCATCATACGAGCCGCCCGTGGGGGAATATTCTTGCGGCCGCTGACAGGGTATTTTCGTTGACACCCCCGGGGGCAGGCCGTATAATTGGGGCGGTGAGGCAGCGGTGCAACTTTCCATCGCATCGATTCGCGAGCGTCGGGGGGCGTCACTCCCCTTTGATTTTATTGTGCCAGCAGAGGAGTGGGCGCCGCTGGGCGGGGAGGTGCCCGCGGTCGCGCCGGTGCATGTTCATGGCCACGTGACCAACACGGGCGAGTCGATGCTCGTGCAGGGAGAGGCCACCGGCGAGTTTGCCCTGGTTTGCGCCCGTTGCCTGAAACCCATCCGGGCCCGCCTCCGGGCTGACCTGGAAGAGCGGTTTCGCCGCCAGGCGGGACGCGCGCCGCAGCGGGACCCGGAGTGGGAAGACGTGCCGGCAGGAGGCGATGAAGAAGACGACTTCCGCCCTTACCACGGCGACCGGCTCGATTTGGAGAACGCCGTGCGGGAAGCGTTGCTCCTGCAGGTGCCGATGAAGCCGGTCTGCCAGCCCGACTGCCGGGGCTTGTGTCCGCAGTGCGGGGCCAACCTCAACGAAGGCGACTGCGGTTGTGAGCCGGAAATCGGGGATCCCCGCTTTGCGGTGCTGCGGGAGTGGGGCAAGCGCCCGCCCGAGGACAAATAAGCTCAGAGGGCCGGCAACCGCCTGTCTACAATTCTTATCCTGGATTCACGCCAGCGGGTTTCGACGCGGATTAGAGGAGGTTGAAAAACATTGGCCAATCCCAAGCGGCGCCATTCCAAGGCTCGGACCGGCAAGCGGCGCTCCACGTGGGTGCTGACCGCACCGGGGTATACGCCCTGCCCGCAGTGCAAGGCGCCCAAGCTGCCGCACCGGGTGTGCCCGGAGTGCGGCTACTACGACGGGCGCCAGATCATCGCCAAGCAGCAGGACAAGGAGTAAGCCGCTGTCCATGACCGCGCGCGGGCAGAAACCCATCGCCCTTGACGCCATGGGCGGCGACCGGGCCCCGGAAGAAATCGTGCAAGGGGGCCTGCGGGCCGCGCGCGAGCTTGGCATCCCCGTTTGCCTGGTGGGCGACCGGCCGCGCCTGGAGTCCCTTTTGTCTGGGGAAACCGTTCCTGACGGACTGACCATCGAGCATGCCCCGGAAACCGTTACGATGGAAGACCACGCTGCCGAGAGCGTGCGCCGCAAGTTGCAGTCCTCCATCGTCGTAGGGGCGCGCCTGGTCGCCAGCGGCGCCGCCTCTGCCTTGGTGAGCGCCGGCAATACGGGCGCGGCTATGGCCGCGTCCTTGTTTTATATCGGCCGCCTGCCCGGGGTCGACCGACCAGCCATCGCCATCCCGCTGCCGACCCGCACGGGGTTCTGCCTCGTCCTCGACGCCGGGGCCAACGCCGAGGTGCGGCCTGAGCATCTGGTTCAGTTTGCCCGCATGGGCCGCATATACGCCCAATCGGTCTACGGCATCCGGGAGCCGAGGGTAGGGCTGCTCAACGTGGGCGAGGAGCCCACCAAGGGGACCCGCGTCGCGCAGGAGGCCCATGCGCTGCTGAGCGCAAGCCCGGGCCTAGGCTTCATCGGCAACGTGGAAGGCAAGGACGTGCCAAGCGGCGTGGCCGACGTGGTGGTGTGCGACGGTTTCGTAGGCAACATTGTGCTCAAGTTTGCCGAAGGCGTCAGCGCAGCCATCTTTGACATCTTCAAGCAGGACGTATTCACTGGCTGGCGCGGCGCGCTGGCCGGCCTCCTTTTGCGCCCGGCGCTGCGGGCCGTCAAGGCCCGGTTGGACTACGCCGAGTACGGCGGAGCGCCGCTGCTCGGCGTAAAGGGGGTCGTGATCATCGCCCACGGGCGCTCTGACCGCCGCGCCATCTGCAACGCGATTAAAGCCGCGGCCGAGGCGGCCGCGCGGGAAGTCCCCGCCCGCATCGCCGGCGCGTTCGCGGCGACTACTAAGGAATGCGAGGCACGGGCATGAAAGCGGTAGGAATCTTAGGCGTGGGCTACGCGGTGCCCGAGCGCCGGCTCACCAACTTCGATCTTGAGAAAATGGTGGACACGTCCGACGAATGGATTACGACCCGCACCGGCATCAAGGAGCGGCGCATCGCCGACGAGGGCACGGCGGCGTCGGACTTGGCCGTGCTGGCCGGCCAGCGGGCGCTTGAGCAGGCCCAGGTGGAGCCGCGCGACATCGACCTGGTCATCGTCGCCACGGTGACGGGCGATTACGTGTTTCCCTCCACGGCGTGCCTGGTGCAGGATCGCCTGGGCATCCCCAATGCGGCGGCCTACGACTTGGCCGCAGGCTGTTCGGGCTTTGTCTACGCGCTTGACCAGGCGTGGCACGGGGTGCGATCCGGCGCGTACCGGTACGCCCTTGTGATCGGCAGCGAGGTGCTGAGCCGCATCGTCGACTGGCAAGACCGCTCCACGTGTGTCCTGTTCGGCGACGGGGCGGGTGCCGTGGTGCTTGGGCCCGTCCCCGACGGCTACGGCCTCATGGCGAGCTACCTCGGAAGTGACGGGTCGGGGGCCGACAAGCTCTACGTTCCGGCGGGCGGCTCACGGCAGCCGTTGACGCCCGAAGCGATGGCCGGGCGGCAGCAGTTCATTCGCATGTGCGGGAAGGACGTCTTCAAGTTCGCCGTGCGGGTGATAGAGGAAGCGACCCTTGAGGTGCTGCGCCGGGCGGGATTGGCGCCCAGCGACATCGATCTCTTCATCCCTCATCAGGCCAACATCCGCATTATTGACGCCGCCGTCGAACGGCTTGGGATCGATAGGGAGCGCATCGTGGTGAACGTGGATCGCTACGGGAACACGTCGGCCGCCTCTATCCCCATTGCCCTCGGCGAGGCGCTGGACGCCGGCCGCATCCAGCCGGGCCACCGGATCGTCTGTGTCGGTTTCGGCGCCGGCCTCACCTGGGGCGCGGTCGCCATGCGGTGGGGCGGGCGGGATGTGACAGCATGAGCGGGTTGCTCGCCTTCGTGTTCCCCGGCCAAGGGTCTCAGGCCGTCGGCATGGGGCGGGACTTGTATGAGGGATTCGCTGTCGCCCGGGAAGTGTTCGAGGAAGCCGACGCCGCCCTGGGCTTTCCTTTGAGCCGCCTCTGTTTCGAGGGTCCGGAAGAGGAACTGTGGCTCACGTACAACACCCAGCCGGCGCTGCTGACGGTCAGCGTCGCCGCTTACCGGGTCCTGGCCCAGCACGGGGTGCAGCCGGATGTGGTGGCCGGCCACTCCTTGGGCGAGTACAGCGCGCTGGTCGCGGCCGGGGCCTTGGAGTTTGCCGACGCGGTGCGGTTGGTGCGGGCCCGTGGGCAGTTTATGAACGACGCGGTGCCGGCGGGCACCGGGACCATGGGCGCGATCATCGGTTTGGACGCGCCGGCGGTGGAGGCTTTGTGCCAAAAGGTCCAGGCCGGGTTTGTGGAGCCCGCCACCTATAACTGTCCCGGCCAGGTGGTGGTGGCCGGCGAAGCGGCGGCGGTGCAGGAGTGCCTGGAGCTGGCGCGGGCGGCGGGCGCCCGGCGGGTGCAGCTGTTGAACGTGAGCGGGCCATTCCACTGCCGGCTGCTGGAGCCCGCGGGCCGGCGCCTGGCGGAGGTGCTGGCGGATGTGGTCATCCGGGATCCCCGCATCCCCGTCATCGCCAACGTCAGCGCAGCGCCGGTGACCACGGCCGACGCCGTGCGCGGCTGCCTGATCGAGCAGGTCAGCCGTCCGGTGCTGTGGGAACAGAGCGTGCGGCGCATGATCGACATGGGCGTCGAGTGGATGGTGGAGGTAGGCGAAGGGCGCACCTTGTGCGGGCTCATCAAGCGCATCGCCCCCGACCTCGAATGCCTGCCCTGCGGCGACAGGGTAGGACTGGAAAAAGTCCTTGCACGCCATTCTGGGGGTGGTGTAACATGAGACTTGCGGGTCGGACGGCCCTTGTGACCGGCAGCACCCGTGGCATCGGCTTGGCCATAGCGCGCCGCCTGGCGGCGGAAGGCGCAGCGGTGGCGGTGAACGGCCGCAGCCAGGAGCAGGCAGAGGCTGTGGCGGCCGAGTTGCGGGCGCAAGGCGCGCAGGCCTACGGGTTCGGCGCAGACCTGACCGACGGCGAGCAGGCGGAGGCTCTCGTCGAAAAGGTCATCGAGCGCTTCGGCCAGCTGGACATCTTGGTCAACAACGCCGGCGCTACCCGGGACACCCTGTTCGTCCGCATGAAGCCTGAGGATTGGCAGTACGTGTTGGACGTCAACCTCAAGAGCGTGATGCACTGCACCCGGGCCGCCGTGCGCCATATGATCAGGCGCCGTTACGGCCGCATCATCAACATCTCGTCGGTGGTGGCTCTGACGGGCAACCCCGGGCAGACCAACTACACGGCGGCCAAGGCAGCCGTCATCGGTTTCTCCCGCAGCCTCGCGCGGGAGCTGGCTGGGCGCAACATTACCGTCAACGTCGTCGCGCCCGGCTACATCCGAACCGACATGACGGCCCAATTGAGCCAAGAATTGCAGCAGAAGTACATCGAGCAAATTCCCATGGGCCGGGTGGGCGATCCCGAGGACGTGGCGTACGCCGTCGCTTTTTTGGCGAGCGACGAGAGCAAGTACATCACCGGCCATACCCTTGTGGTCGATGGCGGCCTCACGATGGGATGAGCCGGTCTGTGGGGACAAGGAGGTGAAGGCTGGGTGGACGTTTTGGAGCGGGTCAAGAAGATCGTGTCCGAGCGTCTTGGGGTGGATGAGGACGAGATCACGCCGGAGTCGTCCTTCGTGGACGATCTGGGCGCGGACTCCCTGGACGTGGTGGAGCTGGTGATGGCCTTCGAAGAGGCCTTCGACCTTGAGATCCCGGACGAGGACGTCGAACAGATCGCGACGGTGCAGGACGCCGTTCGCTACATCATGGAGCGCCGGGAACAGGCCGAGTAAGCCGACCGGCCACGACTATTGCGCAGCGCGCCGACACCGGCGCGCTTCTGCTATGTGTGACATTTTCACCCGCCATTGTCCCGCGGGACCGGGGAGGTGATGGCATGAAACGTCGCGTCGTCGTGACGGGCATCGGCGTGATCACGCCGGTAGGCATCGGCAAGGAGGCCATGTGGGACGCCCTGGCGCGCGGCGTTTCCGGGATCGGTCCCATCACGCGCTTTGACGCTTCGGACTATCCCACCCGTTTTGCCGGCGAGGTCCGGGATTTTGACCCGGCCGCCTACATGGACCGCAAAGACGCCCGGCGGCTGGACCGGTTCATCCAGTACGCGTGGGCGGCGACGCAGATGGCGTTGACCGATGCCAATCTGGACCCCACCAAGGTGGACGGCGAGCGCATGGGGGTCCTCATCGGCTCCGGCATCGGCGGCATCGAGACGCTGGAGCAGCAGGTGCGGGTGCTGGCCGAACGCGGCCCCGACCGGGTCAGCCCCTTCCTCGTTCCGATGATGATCCCCGACATGGCGTCCGGGTACGTCTCCATCCAGATCGGCGCGAAGGCCCACAACGCCTGCACCGTCACCGCATGTGCCTCCGGTTCCAACGCCATCGGCGACGCGGCCCGCATCATCCAGCGCGGCGAAGCCGACATCATGATCACCGGCGGTACCGAGGCGTCGGTGACGCCCGTGGCGCTCGCGGGTTTCAGCGCGGCCAGGGCGCTGTCGACGCGCAACGACGCTCCGCAGAAGGCCTCGCGCCCGTTTGACAAGGAGCGGGACGGTTTCGTGCTCGCGGAAGGGGCGGGCATCCTGGTCCTCGAGAGCCTCGAGCACGCCCAGGCGCGCGGCGCCCGGATCTACGGCGAGGTAGCGGGTTACGCGTGCACGGGCGACGCGTACCACATCACCCAACCTGCGCCCGAAGGCGAGGGCGCATACCGGGCCATCCGGCGGGCGCTGGAGGACGCCGGGGTCAGCCCGGACGAGATCGACTACATCAACGCCCACGGCACGTCCACCGAGTACAACGACTACTTCGAAACGCTGGCCATCAAGCGCGCGTTGGGCGAAGCGGCTTACCGGGTGCCCATCAGTTCCACCAAGTCGATGACGGGTCATCTCTTGGGCGCCGCAGGCGCTGTGGAGGCCATCGTGTGCCTGTTGGCGATGGAGCGGGGGCTCATCCCGCCCACCATCAACTATGAGGTCCCGGATCCCGGCTGCGACCTGGACTACGTGCCCAACGAGGCGCGGCCGGCCAAGATCGATGTGGCCGTGTCCAACTCCTTCGGTTTTGGCGGCCACAACGCCGTCCTCGTTCTCCGTCGGGTAAGCTAGGGCGGCAAAGGGATGCCGTCTGTGAACGGGAGCGGCATGAAGGAGCAAGGGACCAGCATGCAGCAAGATTGGGCGGTCGGGCTGGAGGCGGTGCTGGGCGTGCCGCCTCACCCGGCCGCCCTGTTCTTGGAAGCCTTTACCCATCCCTCCTTTAGCCACGAGCAGCAGCCGCCGCGGCCTCCCCACAACCAGCGGTTGGAGTTCTTGGGCGACGCGGTGGTGGGGCTTGTGGTGGCCCACGAGCTGTGGCGGCGCTATCCCCACCTGCCCGAAGGCGAGTTAACCCGCCGGCGCGCTGCCGTCGTCAACAGCCGCTCGTTGGCCGACGCGTCCCGGCGCCTCGGGCTGGGGCGGTGGCTGCGCATGGGCCGCGGCGAGGAGCTGACCGGCGGGCGGGAGCGGGAGTCGGCCTTAAGCGACGTCTTCGAGGCGGTGGCCGGGGCGCTCTTCATCGCCTACGGGTTGCCTGTGGCCCGGGACTTTGTTCTCAAAGGGCTGGAGCCCGCGCTGCTCGAGGCGGGCGAGGGCCCAGTGCCCGACTTTGACGCGAAGACCCGGCTGCAGGAGCGCCTCCAGGAGATCAGCGCGGTGGTGCCCGAATACGAGGTGCTGGCCATCGAGGGCCCGCCGCACGCCCGGGTGTTTACTGTGGCGGTGCACTGGCAGGGGCGGCGGCTTGGGATCGGACGGGCCGGCAGCAAGAAGGCCGCCGAGCAAGCCGCGGCCGCGGAAGCGTTACGCCGGCTGGGGGCCGAGGCGCAGGCGTCCCATGACGCTCCTCGAACTGAGCCCGACCCTTGCCGCGAGTGACACCCCGGCGGTTTTCTCCCGCGGTTAATTCGGTCAAAAGACCCGCTGCAGGCCCACGACCCGGCCGAGTACCGTGGGGCCGGGCTTGCGCTCGTAACCGGCGGGCAGGCGCACCGGCCGGCCGCTGACGGGATGAACGAAGAGGGGCTGGGCGGAAGGGTAGACGCGACAGAGGATAGGTAGCCCGGCTCCAGCCTCGACCAAGACCAGGTCGCCGTCGCCCGGGCGCTGGCCGGGGTCCACCAGCAGCACATCGTTGCGCTCGACCAGCGGCCGGTACTCGTCAGAATCGACAGTCAAAGCGAAGGCGCCGTGGCTGACCGGTTGGGTCGTGACTACATACTCGCGGGGTTGGCCGGGGTCCCTTTGGAAACTTGACACGAGCGGCACTTCGGCCACCTGCGGGGCTCGGAGCGACCGGGAACCCACCGGCGGCGCGGCCAGGGCGTATGCGCCGGTGAGCACGGCGGTGCGGAACTCCTTGAGGCCCGCATATCCTGCCTTATGCAGCCAATAGTACACGCTGCGCTCCTGGGCGAAGCCCAACTCGCGGGCGAGCTCCTTGCCCGTCACCGAGGGCCGCTGCAGGATGATCTCGGCCATGCGGTCCACGTGTGGAAGGCGATTGCTCATGGCTCCTAGAGTTGGTGATGTCAAACCGAAAACCTTTACATCAAAAATGTCAATTCGGAGCCTGCCAGCGGCCTGCAGATACAGAAATCAAGTATACACGCCAAGGGGCGGGCGTTCACGGAGCGCGGCAAGAGGGCCGTGCCCAAGGCAGAGAGATGCGTCTCGTGCGGCAAGCATGGCGGTGCCCGGCCCCATGGACGGACGGCACGATGGCATCTTGGGCGCGCTGGGAAGCGTCACCGGCTCGTGACCAGAATCGGCGAGTGAAAAGGAAGCATTCGCGGGTGGGCGAATATATTGGACGAAGATCGATCTCGGGGTAATGGGTGACGTTCGGCGGGGCACACCCACCGAAGGAGGAGACGCCGACCATGGAGGTACTCAAGGTTTCTGCCACGTCTAAGCCCAAGTCCGTTGCCGGCGCCCTGGCCGCGGTACTGCGGGAGAAAGGGATAGTGGAAATTCAGGCCGTTGGGGCGGGCGCAGTGAACCAGGCGGTCAAGTCCATCGCCATTGCCCGTGGTTTTGTGGCGCCCAACGGCATCGACCTGGTGTGCGTGCCCGCGTTCAGCGAAATCGAGATCGACGGCGAGGAGCGCACCGCGATCCGGTTCATCGTCGGTCCGCGCTGATCGGGCGCTGAAACCG
>PKQR01000006.1 GCA_017578085.1 Bacillota bacterium | reverse complement strand
CAGCACCGCCAATCCATGCTCGCGGCAGTAGGGCAGCACGTCCTTTTCGATCTGGCGCTCAAGGAGATTGTAGCGGGGCTGCACCGAGTGCAGGGGGGCGTGGCGCCGCCACTCCTCCAGCTGCTCCACCGAGTAGTTGCACACGCCGATGGCCCTTATCTTACCCGCCTCATAAAGCTCCTTGACCACTTGGGCGGTTTCCGCGATGGGGGTGTTGGGGTCGGGCCAGTGGATCTGGTAGAGGTCAATGTAGTCCGTGCGCAGCCGCCTGAGGCTGTCATCGATCTCCTTGCGGATGCGCTCGGGTCTGGCGTTGCGCCAGGTGTTCTGCTTGTCGTCCCACTCCATGCCAAACTTGGTGGCGATGATGACCTTTTCCCGGGGCACCTGCCGCCGGGCAAGGGCTTCAGCCAAAATCTCCTCCGCAAGCCCAAACCCGTAGACGGGCGCCGTGTCCACGGTGGTGATCCCCATGTCCAGCGCGGCGTGGATGGCCCGGACCGACTGCTCCACGTCGGTGCCGCCCCACAGCCAGCCGCCGATGGCCCACGTGCCCAGGGCGACCCGAGTGACCTCTATGCCCGAAGTCCCTAGCTTGGCAACTTCCATCGTCTCCCTCCTCATGCATGTCCTGGCAAGTCAAGACCATTCTAGCACAGGAATACCTAAGGGCAAGGATGGGCGGCGTAAGCGTTGTTGGCGGAAAGAATTCGCCGGGCGGCGCCGAATCAGTGGGGTCAGGGAGGCGATCATGCCTGTGAACGTGCAATTGGACGTGCAACTGGTCGAACGGGCCCGGGCCGAGGGCTTCGCCCGCCCGCCGAAACGCAAGGTCCCGTGCCCCATTGTGGATATCCATGCCCATGCGCCGGCAGGCCCCGTCGCGGCGCCGCTGTACGAGGCGGCGCGCCTTTACGGGATCACGCGCCTCGCGGCCATCAGCACGCTGGACGACGCCCTCCAGCTCAAGCAGGCGTATCCCGAAACCGAGATGATCCCGCGGCTCGAGTTCGAGCACCTCTCGGATCCGGAACGGTTCGTCGAGCGGAACGTGCAGCTGGTGCGGCAGGCGGCGGCCAAGGGAGCGCGGATCATCAAGATGTGGTTCGCCCCGCGGTTTGTGGCGCGCACCGGCAAGCGCATGGACGATCCCTTGCTGGACCCCATCTTCAAGGAGATCGAAGCACAGGGCCTAGGCGTGCTCACCCACGTGTCCGATCCCGACGTCTGGTTTGAGCGGGTGTACACCGACGTGAAGCTTTATGGGACCAAAGCGGACCAGTACCCGCAGCTGGAGCACCGCCTCGCGGCCCATCCCCGCATCCCGTTCTTGGCCGCCCACATGGGCGGGGACCCCGAGCACCTGGACCACTTGGCCGAGCTGCTGGAACGCTACCCCAACCTGTACCTGGACACGTCGGCCACCAAGTGGATCGTGCGGGAGCTGGGCAAGCAGCCGGAAGCGGCCCGGGACTTCTTCAAGCAGTACAAAGACCGCATCCTCTTTGGCACCGACCAGGTAGCCATCAAGGACCCGGAGCCGTTCCGCTACACGTCCCGCTACTGGATCCACCAGCTCTTCTGGGAAACCGACGTCGTCTGCCCCCTGCCCATCGAGGACCCGGATGCGGACGGGCCGCCTATCCTGCGGGGTATCAACCTGCCTGAGGACGTGCTGCCCTGGATTTACTACAAGAACGCTGCCCGGGTCTTCGGCATCCCGGTAGAGGAGCACTAACCGCCGGGCGGCGATCACGGCGGCGGGGGGATGCGCGACACCACTCGCTCCCCTCGCCGCCCGGCCCAATTTCGCCCGCGCTGAACCATCGCCTGGAGTCTGGGTGCCAGGCCATCCGCGTTCGTCAGGCGGCCGACGACTGGCTGTTCATCCGGCGTACAGCCTTTTGCGCCGTCGGGTTCTCACCCTTCGCGATGTACTCGGGCGTGGCGAAGTGGCACGCCACGTAGTGCCCGCCGCCCACGTCGATGAACTCCGGCTCTTTGTGCCGGCACACTTCCTCCGCGAAGGGGCAGCGGGTGTGGAAGCGGCAGCCGCTGGGCGGGTTGATGGGGCTGGGCACATCGCCCTGCAGGATGATCCGCTCCCGCTGGAAGTCGGGGTCAGGCACGGGAATAGCCGAAAACAGCGCCTGGGTGTACGGGTGCAAGGGGTTCCTGTACAGCTCCCGCTTGTCCGCCAATTCCACGATCTTGCCCAGGTACATGACGGCCACCCGGTCGCTGATGTGCTCGACGACGGCCAGGTCGTGGGCGATGAACAGGTACGTGAGCCCAAATTCCTTTTGCAGGTCCTTGAGCAGGTTGATGACCTGCGCCTGGATGGACACGTCCAGCGCGGAAACCGGCTCGTCGCACACGATGAGCTTCGGGTTCACCGCCAGCGCCCGGGCGATGCCGATGCGCTGCCGCTGGCCGCCGCTGAACTCGTGGGGATAGCGGCGGGCGTGGTAGGCGCTCAATCCTACCACTTCCAAGAGCTCCCGCACCCGCTTCTCCAGCTCCCGGCCCTTGGCCAGCCCGTGGATAAGCAGGGGTTCCCCGATGATGTCGCCCACGGTCATGCGCGGATTCAAGGACGCGTACGGGTCTTGGAAGATGATCTGCATCTCCTTGCGGAGCTCCCGCATCTCGTCCTTGCGCAGCTTGAGAATGTCCCGGCCGTTGAACTTCACTTCGCCCGAAGTGGGCTCGATGAGCCGCAGGATAAGCCGCCCCGTGGTGGACTTGCCGCAGCCGCTTTCCCCTACCAACCCCAGCGTCTCGCCGGGATTGATATGGAAGCTGATGTTGTCGACCGCCTTGACCGAGCCGACCTGGCGGGAAAAGATGATCCCCTTCGTGATGGGAAAGTGCTTGACCAGGTTCTTAACTTCCAAAAGGGGCGCCGCTGCCTGTGCCTGGCCCATCTCAGCTCACCTTCTCCTCGACGACCTGAAAGTCCGTATGCTTGAAGCACGCGGCCAGATGCCCGCCGCCCACGTCCATCAGCGGCGGCTCGTACAGCTGGCAGATGGGCTGGGCGTAGCGGCACCGGGGGTGGAACCGGCACCCTTTCGGCATGTTGAAGGGGCTGGGCACGACGCCCTCGATGGTCTGCAGCCGCTCCTGATCGGCGTGCAGGCGCGGCAGGGAGCCCAGGAGCCCTTCCGTGTAAGGGTGCTTCGGGTTGCGGAACAGCGACCGGACGTCGGTCCGCTCCACGATCTTGCCAGCGTACATGACGATGACCTCGTCCACCATCTCCGCGACGACGCCCAGATCGTGGGTGATGAGGATGATGGCGGTCCCGAGCTCATCCTGGAGCTTGCGCATCAGGTCCAGAATCTGCGCTTGAATGGTCACGTCCAGCGCCGTGGTCGGTTCGTCGGCGATCAAGAGCTTCGGGTTGCACGACAGCGCCATGGCGATCATGACCCGCTGCCTCATGCCGCCGCTCAACTGGTGCGGGTACTCGTCCACCCGTTTCTCGGGCGAGGGGATGCCCACGAGCCGCAGCATCTCGATGGCCTTTTCCCGGGCCGCTTTCTTGTCCAGCTTCTGGTGGAGCATGATGGCTTCCATGATCTGGTCGCCGATGGTGAACACCGGGTTCAACGACGTCATCGGCTCCTGGAAGATCATGGAGATCTCGTTGCCCCGGATGCGGCGCATCTCCGCCTGCGACTTCTTGAGCAGGTCTTCGCCTTCAAAGAGGATCTGGCCGCCGAGGATCTTGCCCGGGGGGCTCGGGATGAGGCGCATGATGGACAGCGACGTCACGCTCTTGCCGCAGCCCGACTCGCCGACGATGCCGAGGGTGGCGCCCCGCTCCAGGTCAAAGCTGATGCCGTCGACTGCTAGAACGAGGCCATCTTCGGTTTGGAATCCGACTCTCAGGTTGCGTACCGACAACAGGGGAGCCACCGACGTCCCTCCTTTAGGCATTATCGTAAAAAATTCTCGGCGCGGGCCTCCTCTCCTCCCATTAGAGCATCCGCACTAGCCGCGGCGCCGGCGTACGCCCGGGGATGCGGCCCCGCTTGGCCACGGGCCGGCCGTCAATTTCCTTCAAGTCCATGGTCATGTCAATGGGAGGCGCGCCGGAGATGTAGCTGCCGACGCCAAAGGCGTCCGCGCCCGCGGCCGACAGCTCCGCGATGCGCTCCGGATTCAGGCCACCCGAGACCAAGATCTTGACATGACGAAACCCAGCCTGGTCAAGCCGGGCCCGCACCTCGGCCACGAGCCCCGCGGTCACCCCGCCCCGCTCCCCGGGAGTGTCCAACCGCACCCCCTGCAGCCGCTCCTTCAGGGCTTCCGCCACCCGCAGGCTCTCTTCGGCCTCGTCCTTGAATGTGTCCACCAGCACCGTGCGGGGCGAATCGGGCGGCATGACGGCATCGTAGGCCAGGGCGCCCTCCACCGTGTCGCCGATGATGAGGAGCATCGCATGGGGCATGGTGCCCATGGGCTCCCGCCCCAGGAGCTTCGCTCCGAGAATGCAGGCCGCGCCGTCCGCGCCGCCCACGATGGCCGCCCGCTCCATGACCGGGGCGACGGCGGGGTGCACGTGCCTGGCACCAAAGCAGATGACGGGCTTGTCCCCCGCGGCCTGCTTGGCCCGCCGGGCGGCGGTCGCCCAACCGGTGGCGCTGGCCAGCATCCCAAGGAGCGCTGTCTCATACACCCCAAAGCGCCCGTACGGGCCGATGATGCGCATCACCACCTCTTTGGGGCCAAACTCCGAGCCCTCGGGCAAGGCCCAGACCTCGACGCCCGCGTCCTTGAGCAGGTGGCAGCACTCCTCCACCCCGCAGAGCACGCCGCCCTGCCGCGGGAAAATCTCAGCCACTACGGGCTTGTCCGCGAGGCCAAGGTGCCTCAGGATCTGAAGGGTCTTGATGAAATAGATGTCTGTCGTCGCGCCCGCGGCGATCTCCTCATGGGTTGCCGAGTGAAACCGGGCGCGGCCGTCGACGTGCCAGTTTTTCACGTCTTGCACCGTTTCAAGTCTCCAGCCCACGACGGGCCCTCCCTTTCGGAAATCGGATCTACATTCGGTTCAAGTCCGGTGAAACCTGCTGAAAAGAGCCGTCGTAGAGCCAGCGGTACGTTTCCAAGGTGGTGAGCACCCGCCGCACGTGATGGCGCGTTTCACCGAAAGGAATGTCTTCCAGCGTCTCCTCGCGCCCGTCCCATCGGCCCTGGGCCAGCCACTCCTGCACCCGCGTCCGCCCGGCGTTGTACGCCGCTAGGGCCACCACGGGGCGCCCGTCAAACTGGTCCAGAAGCGCCCGCAGGTACCAGGCTCCCATGCGCAGGTTGAGCTCGGGCTCAAACAGGTCATCAGGGTCAAACGCGCTCCAGCCCATCTGCGACGCAATCCACTGCCCGGTGTCGGGCATGACCTGCATGAGGCCGCGCGCGCCGCGCGAAGAGACGGCACGGGGGTTAAACCCGCTTTCCACGCGCACCAGCGCCGCGAGCAGGAACGGGTCCAGGGCGTTCTCCTGGGCAGCCGCCGCGATTTCCCGTGCGTAAGGGATGGGAAATAGGCGGCGCAGTGCCGGCTTCAGGAAGAAAGCCGCGAGCAGCACCGCCACCAGGGCCAGCCACAAAAGGCGGCTGGCAGCGAGTCGGTTGGGCAAAGGCGCGCACCCTCCCCGGGGCTGCCATCCTGGCGGAAACTTATGCGCCCCCTAGGGAGGCGATGATGAGCTCGGCCGTCGCTAGGTTGGTGGCCAGCGGCACGTTATGAACGTCGCATACCCGCAAGAGCGCCGTGATGTCCGGCTCGTGGGGCTGGGCGGTGAGCGGGTCCCGCAGGAACAGGACCGCGTCCACTTCCCCGGCCGCAACCCGTGCCCCGATCTGCTGGTCACCGCCATAGGGGCCAGACAACATCCGCTCGATGGTCAACCCGGTCGCCTCGGCGATCACCTTGCCGGTCGTCCCGGTGGCGATGAGCCGGCACCGGGCCAAAATGTCCCGCCTGCGGCGGGCGAACTCAACCATGTCGTCCTTCTTGTTGTCGTGAGCGATCAGGGCGATGGTTTTCACCCCGCGTCAGCTCCTCCCATACGCGCCGCACCTGCTCGCGGGTACGGGCCAAATCTCGCCGGTTGTCAATCACATAGTCGGCCATGCGGGCCTTCTCCTCGAGGGGGAGCTGGGCGGAGAGCCGCGCCTCCGCCTGCTCCCTGGTCAAGCCGTCCCGGCACATAAGCCGCGCTAACTGCTGATCCCGGTCCGCGTAGACGACGACGGTGACGTCCACCAGCGCCCGGCTAGCCTGGCTTTCAAACAAAAGCGGTATTTCCGCCACCACATGCCGGCCGTCCTTGACCGCCGCCTCGATGCGTTGCCGCATGCGGGCCCGGATGCGGGGGTGCAGGATGGCCTCCAGCTCCCGTCGCCGCTCGGGATCGGCAAAGACGATTTCCCCTAGCCTGCGCCGGTCCAGCCGCCCATCGGGAAAAAACACTTCTTGACCGAAGGCGGCCCGGATCTCCTCCAGGGCGGGCTCCCCGGGCTCCACCACTTCCCGGGCGATCGCGTCGGCGCTGACGATCACCGCGCCCAGTTCGGCAAACATAGCGGCCACGGTGGACTTGCCGCTGGCGATGCCCCCCGTCAGGCCGATGACGACGCCCCGCTTCCCGGCCGCGCCCATCTTGTCGCTGGTCATGTCCCGCACCGCGCCCTCCTCCCGCCCCGCCCTAGCGCTGGCACTGGGGGCAGGCGTGGGTGCCCCGGCCTGCAAGCTTGCGGCGAACGATGGGGGTGCCGCACCGCCGGCAGGGCTCGCCGGCGCGGCCGTAGACGTCCAGATAGCGCTGGAACTCGCCGGGCGCGCCGCGCCCGTTGACGTAGTCCCGCACGGTGGTGCCGCCTTTGGCCAATGAGTCGGTGAGCACGTCCCGGATGCTCTTGTGCAGCCGTGCCAGCTCCTCCTCGGTCAACGACCCGGCCGGGCGGCCGGGGTCGATGCCCGCCCGGAACAATGCTTCATCGGCGTATATGTTGCCGATCCCCGCGATGCGGCGCTGATCCAGCAACACCGCCTTGACCGGCGCCCGCCGGCCGGCGCAGATGGCGGCTAGGGCGTCCGGGGAAAAGGCGTCGGAGAGCGGCTCGACACCCATGCTCCTAAGGCCGGGAGGCAAAGAATCGGCACCTTCGCCCACGTAGTGCCACGTACCGAAGGTGCGCATGTCGTGGAAGCGCAGCTCACGGCCGTCGTCAAGGGCGACGGCCACGCGGGTATACGGACCGTCGGGTTCGGCCGCGTCCACCACCGTGAGGCGGCCGGTCATGCGCAGGTGGATGATGAGGGACGCCCCGTCGTCCAGACGGAGCAGGAGGAACTTTCCCCGCCGCTCAACGGAGGCAAAGCGCCGTCCCTTGAGGCGCTCCTCCAGCTCTCCGGGGGTGATGTTTTTCAGCGTGCGGGGCAAAAGTACCCGCACGCCCCGGATCCGCCGACCGGGCAGTTCCGCCTCCAGCTGCCGGCGGACGGTTTCGACCTCGGGCAGCTCAGGCATGGGCCGCCCCCTCCAAGGGCACCGGCTCCGTATCAAGCCAGTTGGGGCCGGCCTCCACGTCCACGACCAGCGGCACGGCCAGCTGGACCACGTTGACCATCGAGTCCCGGAGCAGGGACGCCGTGCGCTCCAGTTCTTCCTTGGGCACCTCCAGCACCAGCTCGTCGTGGACCTGCAACACCAGCCGCGCCCGCAGGCCTTCCGCCCGCAGGCGCCGGTGGACCTCGACCATGGCCAATTTAATGATGTCGGCTGCCGTGCCCTGGATGGGGGTATTCATCGCGGTGCGCTCGGCGAAGCTGCGCCGGGCCCAGTTGCGGGAACGCAGGTCCGGCAAATAGCGCCTGCGGCCGAAAAGGGTCGTGACGTAACCCCGCTCCCGGGCGGTTTCAATGACCGTGTCGATGTACCGGCGGACGCCCGGGTAGCGGCGGAAGTAGTCTTCGATGTAGCGCTGGGCGTCCTGTTGGCTTAAGCCCGTGCCCCGGGCAAGGCCGAAGCTGCTGATGCCGTAGACGATGCCAAAGTTAATGGCCTTGGCCGCGCTGCGCATCTCCGGGCTGACCTGCTCGGGCGGCACGCCGAACACTTCCGAGGCCGTGCGGGTGTGGATGTCCTGCCCCCGGCGAAACGCGTCGATGAGCACCTCGTCGCCGGACATGTGGGCCAGCACCCGCAGCTCGATCTGCGAGTAGTCGGCCTTGAGCATCAGCCAGTCGGGCCCCTCGGGGATAAAGGCCTTGCGGATGCGCCGCCCCTCCTCGGTGCGGACGGGGATATTCTGGAGGTTGGGATTGGCGCTGCTCAGCCGCCCCGTCGCGGTCACCGCCTGGTTGAAGGTGGTGTGCACCCGCCCGGTTTCGGGATGGATCAGGGAGGGCAGAGCGTCCACGTAGGTGCTCTTGAGCTTGGTCACCTGGCGGTAGTCCAGCAGCAGCGCCACCAGTTCGTGCTCGGCCGCCAGCGCCTCCAGCACTTCGTGGTCCGTGGAGGGACCGGTCTTCGTCTGCTTGAGCACGGGCAGCTTCAGCTTTTCAAAGAGGATGCGGCTCAGCTGCTTGGGCGAGTTGATGTTGAACTCTTCGCCCGCGAGCCGGTAGATCTCCCGCGTCAGCCGGTCGATCTGGGCGTCCATCTCCCGGGACAGCTGGGCCAGGTAAGCCGTGTCCAGGCGGACGCCGTTCATCTCGGCCGTCACCAGCACGTCCACGAGGGGCAGCTCCATTCCCCGGTACAGCTCCCAAAGGCCGTCCCGGCGCAGCCGCTCCTCCAGGACCGGGCCCAGTTCCCGGATGACCTCCGCCTCCTGGGCCAAGTGCTGGGCGACTTCCTCCGGCGCCAAGTCATCCACCTCGACGGCGCGGCGCCCTGTACCCGCGTCGTGTAGCCGCTGCTTCCACGACACCAGGTACCGGTCGGCGAACTTCATGGCGACATCGGGCATGGAGTGGTCGCCCTGCTCGGGGTTGATGAGGTACGAAGCCAGCATCACGTCGTGGGCAACCCCGGCCAGGTCCGCGCCGTGGCGCCGCAGGATGATGCACAGGCGCTTGGCGTCGTGGCACCACTTGGGCACTCTTGGATCCGCCAACAGCGGCGTTATGACTTCCCGCACCGCGGGCCACGGCACCTGATGCCCCACGGCCAGGCCCCGGTGGCCAATGGGCACATACACCGTCCGCCCGCCACGGGCCAGGGAGATGCCGACAATGGCCGCCTGCATGCGGTCGGGTCCCACCGCCGCCAGTCCGATTACCAGCGGTTCCTCGGGGGGAGCGGACCGGAGGGCAGCGACTTCGGCCTGAAGCGCCTCCAGCGTACGGGCGAGGACCGGCACCGGGGCGGCGGATGCGGTCACACTGGTGGAAGCCGGACCACTCGGATCCGCCGCGGCGCTGGGAGCTGAAACGCTGCCGTAGGCCCCGGCCGCCGCGCCCGTTTCAGGCGCCTCGCCGGGCGCGCCGTTGGGCCCGCCCGCAGCCCGTGCGCCCGCCGCACCGGCGAGCGACACGACGCCCGCCTTGTGCAGGCGGTCCAGCAGCGCCTTGAACTCAAGCTCCTGGAACAAGGCCACGAGCCTCGGCACATCGGGCGCTTGGCGGCGCAGCGCGTCCGGGTCAAAACCGATCGGCGCGTCGGTGCGGATCTTGGAGAGCTCTTTGCTCATCCGCGCCTGGTCCTGGTAGGCGCGCAAGTTTTCCCCCAGCTTGCCCTTGATCTCTTCCGCGTGGGCAAGCACCTCTTCGAGGGTCCCGTACTGCTGCAACAGCTGCACCGCCGTCTTGGGCCCGACCTTGGGCACGCCGGGGATGTTGTCGGAGGCATCTCCCATCAGCCCCTTGAGGTCGGGCACCCGCTCCGGCGGGACGCCCAGCTTTTCCTCAACGCCCTTGGGGTCCAGCCTCTCCATGTCCCGGATGCCCTTGCGGGTGAGCAGCACCGTGATCCGATCGTCCACCAACTGCAGCAAGTCCCGGTCGCCGGTGACGATCAGCACGTCCACGCCGCGGTCCCGCGCTTGGAGGGCCAAGGTGCCGATGATGTCGTCGGCCTCGTACCCTTCGACGCCGTACACAGCCACGTTCAAGGCACCCAGGAGCTGCTCCACCCTGGCGATCTGCGGGCGCAAGTCCTCGGGCATGGACGGCCGGTGGGCCTTGTAGTCGGTGAAGAGCTCGTCCCGGAAAGTCGGACCCGCCCGGTCAAAGGCGGCCGCCACGTAGTCGGGCTGCTCTTCGTCCAAGAGCGCCAGCAACATCATGGCGAAACCGTAGACCGCGTTGCTCGGCTCACCGCTGGACGTGGTCAGGCTGGGCAGGGCGTAGTAGGCCCGGTGGATGAGGCTGTAAGCGTCGATGAGCACCAGCTTCTCGCGCTTGTCCGCGGGATTGGCATCGGCCTTTGGCGCCTGGGCGGGCGCTGTGCGGCTGTCCATCGGCTCCTGGGGCATGGTCCTCGCTCCCGGCGTGTTGGAGTCGCCTGCGCGCCCGGCTGGCCCAGCGGGGGGACCGAACCTGTGCGCGGCCCGGGCTGCGTCCAGTATAGCATGGGCTTAGCGGCGAGATCCACTTCCTGGCCGGATGACTATCCCCCACCCTATCCCGCCTGATCCGCGCCTGCCCTGCCTGAACCGCGCCTGGACTACCTCGCCCCCCCTCGCCTGCCGGGACTTACTTAAAGGATTGGCCCCGACGGCGGGGAATCGCCCTTTGTGATAGATATCGCGATCCACCCTCACCGACGATAGGGGCAGGGAGAGTGCAGACCCATGTTCAACACTAACGCCCAGCGCGCAGCCATCATCGGCTTGGCCGTGCTCTTGGTCCTCGCCGCTTTCGCCGTTGCGGCGTCCTACGTGAAGACCGGCAGCCAAGCCGCGTACAACACAACGGAGCAGCCGCCCGTGGATCCAGCAGGCGCCGGCGGTTTGACCGATGGCGCTCCGGCCGACGGCCAGTCGGGCGCCGGCGCCTTGCGCGACGGCACCTCGCCGGCGGATGCCGGAAGCGAGACAACGCCGTCGTCGCGCGACGGATCGCAGGCGGCCTCGGAGGGGCCACCAGCTGAGGACCGGCAGCCTGCCGACAGCGCCGCCGCTGGCCCGGCCTCCCCGCTCACCTGGGGCGAGCTCTTGGCCCTGATGCAAACCGCTTTCGACCCGGCGGCCGCGCCGGCCCTGTCCGGCGCCGAACCGGTCAACCTACTTGATCCGGGTACCGATCCGGCGGCGCCGGTAACCCGCGCCGGTTTGGCCACTGCCATCGTGCGGGCCCTCGATCTCGAGGACGCGGCCGCAGCGCTCATGCCTGCGGAAAGCATGTTCCAGGACATCTCCCCGCTGCACCGGGCGTTCCCGGCGGTGGCCATGGCGCACCGGCTGGGCTTGATCCCCGAGGAAGCCGGCGGTATGGTCCGGCCTGAACAGCCGGCGACGCACGCGGAGGCGCGGAAATGGATCGACGCGGCCAGCCGGCTGGACATCCGCTCAGGCCGGCTGGCGCAGGTCAACGTGCCGGGCGGCAGCCTGAGCGTCGTCCCTGACGGCGGGGAGGCCGCGGCCTTCGTGCTGGCTCCGGACACGGGGATCGTGCGCAACGGGCAGCAGGCCGGCGCCGAAGCGCTGCGGGTCGACGACACGGTGCGGGTCGCGGCCGACCCCACCGGACAACTCAAGGTGGTCGTCGCGGCGGGGCCGGAGGTGACCACCGCCGAAGAGGCCATGGAGGCCATCGCCGTCCTCCTTCGGGAACTTCTCACCCCGGAGCAGACGGCGGCCATCTTGGCCCAGGACTGGGAGCGGGCCGGGGATGAACTGAAGGTATCCTTGTACAACCAGCTGCTGAAGTACGGCTTGACGCCCGAAGAAGCCGACGCCGTCGTGTCCCAGGACTGGCCCGCGCTCACCGAGTACGGCAAGTCGCGGCTGACCGAACTCGCGGCGGCCCGCTGGGGCCTGGAACCTGAGCTGGTGCGGGCGCTGCTGGATCAAGATTGGGACACGGCCGTGAAATACGCCGAGGTTATGGTCCTGGAGTACCTGCTGAATGAGCTGATGGAAGCCGCAAACGCGTGACGCCGGGCGCGGTCGCGCTCATGGCGCGGCCGCGCCGCTCACCGGCCCGGGGACGCCCTCTGGCTCCGGCCCCTTTCCCCGTCGCCCGGTACATCGGCCCGGGCCATGCCAGCCACTGGCAGCGACTGCTCTTGAATCCGGCCAGGGGCTGTGTTATGATGAATCGTGCCCGCCGCGCTCGAGCTGAAGCGACGGTTTCAGCCGGCCCGGCAGGTTTCGGTCACCCAAGTGAGCCGGAGTGGCGGAACCGGCAGACGCGCACGACTCAAAATCGTGTGGGCTTCGCCCATGTGGGTTCGAGTCCCACCTCCGGCACCAGCGCGAAAAACAACCCCGGGGCGCAGTTGGTGCTCCCGGGGTTTCTTGTTTACCTGATGAATTGCCGCAAGGGCTACCGGCCCGCCAGTGTCAGCCCCAGCACGAGGGCCCCGATCACCCATGTGTAGACGGCGAAGGGGGCCAGGCGGCCGCGCTGGAGGAAGCGCAGCAGGAAAGCGATGGCCAGGTAGCTGCTGACGGCCGACGCGGCGGTCCCCGCCAGCACTACCTCGAAACCGTCACTGAGCCGGGCGCCGTCCCGCCACAAGGACACCACTTCCAGCGCCGTTGCGCCCAGAATCGCCGGGATCGACATCAAGAAGGCGAAGCGGGCCGCTGCCTGCCGGGTAAGGCCCGCAAGGATGCCGGCGCTCATGGTGGTGCCGGAACGGGACAGGCCCGGCAACAAGGCGCACGCTTGGCCGATGCCCATGGCGATGGCGTGCACCAAGCCCGGGCGGGTGTTTTGCCGCAGGCCTCCCACCCGGTCGGCAAACATGAGCAGGGCGCCGGTGACAAACAGCATCACCGCCGGCACCAGCACTGACGCAAAAGCCCGCTCGATGGCGTCCCGGAACAAGAGCCCCACGACGCCCACGGGCACGGAGGCGACGACCAACAGCCAAAACAGCCGCTTGCCGGCGTCCGCACCCGGCCGGCGCAGGCCCAACACGCCCGCAGCCATCTGCGCGAGCTCCTCGCGGAAAAACGCGAGGACCGCCAGCAGGCTGCCAAAGTGCACGAAGACGTCAAAGGTCAGCGCTTCGGCATTGGCGCCCAGCAGATGCCGGGCGATCACCAGGTGCCCGGAGCTGCTGACGGGCAGGAACTCGGTCAACCCCTGGAGCAAGCCCAGGACAATGGCTTCCAATACGGTCATTTGTTAGGCCTCCAGTCGAACCCGCGCTTCACCATAGCACAGATTGGGGCTCTTGGCCATATCCAAACCGTTCTCTTCATCTTTATGTGGAGCTCGTGGCGTCCCCTGCCCCTTACGGGCTTGCTGGACGTCCGGCGGCGCCGGGGCGGCACACGTCGGGCAACAAGCTCTAGAACGAGGAATCTTGCCGGAAAGGCGGAAAAGTACAGGTCGTATATGCGGGCAGGACAAACCAACAATGATGGGAGTGAGCGCCTTTGAGCAACCCCGCCGTGGCCAAGAGGCTGCCCAAGCGCGCCGAGATCCCTGAGGCCATGCGCTGGCGGCTTGAAGACCTTTACCCGACCGATGACATGTGGGAGGAAGACTTTCGAAGGGTTAAGGAAGCGATCCCGCAGCTGAAGGCCTTCGCCGGCACCCTGGCCCAGTCGCCGGCGCGGCTCGCCGAGTGCTTCAAGCTCCGGGACGAGACCGAGGAACGGCTGGAGCGGCTGTACGTCTACGCCTTCACCCGGATGGACGAGGACAGCACCAACGCCAAGTACCAGGCGCTTTACGACCGCAGCCAGCGCCTCTACGTGGAACTGCGCACCGCCATCTCCTTTATCGAGCCCGAAATCCTGCAAATGCCGGAGGAGCGGCTGCAAGAGTACCTCAACAGCCCCGAGCTGGCCCTCTACCGGCATCACTTGGAGGACATCGTGCGCTTCAAGCCCCATACGCTCTCGCCGCCCGAGGAAGCCATCCTTGCTGCGGCGGGCGAAGTGGCGCAGGCGCCGGCCAATGTGTTTGACATGTTCAACGACGCGGACCTGAAGTTCCCCGCGATCCAGGACGAAAACGGCGAGCTGGTGGAGCTGACCCACGGCCGCTACATCCGCTTTATGGAAAGCCCCGATCGCCGCGTGCGCAAGGACGCCTTCGAGGCCTTGCACAACACCTACTTCCGCTGGCGCCACACGGTGGCGGCGACGCTCGCCTCCAGCGTCCGCAAGGACGTCTTTTACGCCCGCACCCGCCGGTACCCGTCGAGCCTGCACATGGCGCTTCATGAGGAAAACATCCCGGTGGAGGTGTACACCAACCTCATCGACACCATCCGCTCCCGCCTCGACCTGCTCCACCGCTACATGGGCATCCGCAAGCGGCTTTTGGGCGTCGACGAGCTGCACATCTACGACATCTACGTGCCGCTCGTGCCCGAAGCCGACATGCACATCCCCTACGAGCAGGCGTGCCAGACGATGGTGCGGGCGCTTGCGCCCTTGGGCGACGAGTACATCCGGATCGTCAAGGAAGGGCTGGAAAACCGCTGGGTCGACGTCCTGGAAAACGAGGGCAAGCGCAGCGGCGCCTACTCCATCAGCGCGTACGGAGTACACCCCTACATCCTCATGAACTACGAGCCGAACCTTGAAAACCTGTTCACCCTGGCCCACGAGTTCGGGCACGCGTGCCACAGCTACTTAGCCAATATGTCGCAGCCCTACGTGTACTCCCGCTACACCTTCTTCGTGGCCGAAGTCGCCTCCACCCTGAATGAGCACCTTCTCTTCCATTACCTGCTCAGGGAAACCGACGACAAGGCCCAGCGCCGTTACTTGGTCAACAAGTACCTGGACACCGTGCGGACCACTGTCTTCCGCCAGGTCAAGTTCGCCGAGTTCGAAAAGATCATTCATGAGCACGTGGAAGCCGGCGAAGCCCTCACCCCGCAGTTTTTGTGCGACACGTACCACCGGCTGGTAAAGGAGTACTACGGTCCCGAGCTCATCGCGGACGATCCGATCGCCATCGAGTGGGCGCGCATCCCCCACTTCTACCGGGCCTTTTACGTGTACAAGTACGCCACCGGCTTCGCCGCGGCCACGGCTCTCGGGCAGGCCATCCTCGAGGAGGGCAAGCCCGCGGTGGAGCGCTACCTCAACCTGCTGCGGTCCGGCGGGTCCGACTACTCGCTGAACCTCTTGCGTCGGGCCGGCGTCGACATGACGAAGCCGGAGCCGATCCTGCGGGTTATGGACGTGTTTGAGCAGATGCTGAACGAGCTGGAAGCTCTGGGCTGAGGGGCTTTTCCGGAACTCGCGCCGAACCTCG
This sequence comes from Bacillota bacterium, assembly GCA_017578085.1. Classification (GTDB taxonomy): domain Bacteria; phylum Bacillota; class Limnochordia; order Limnochordales; family ZCTH02-B6; genus ZCTH02-B6. Next base: position 24,392 of record PKQR01000006.1, on the reverse strand, counting down.
GGGCTCAGCCTGGCTCCCGGAGCTCAACCGGGGCCCGGGAATCATTGCGACTCAAGGAAGCGCCAAAGTTCATCTTGCGGATACGCCGCCAGGGGCCGCCAGTGACCGTCGCGGCCCCTGATGCGTTTCCCGTCGGCTTTATCCACCAGCCGGCCGATGCAGGCGGCGGGAACGCCCGCGCGCTTAAGCGCCGCGACGAGCGCCTCACCGTCGGGAGCGGCTACCAGGAGGCTGCCGGAGCCGAGCAGGCCCAGCGGGTCAAGCCCCAGGTGTCGGCAGATGGCGGCGGTCTCCTCCCGCACCGGAATGCGGTCTTCCCACAGCTCACAACCGGCGCCCGCCGCCTCACACATCTCCTCCACCGCGCCCAACAGGCCCCCCTCGGTGATGTCGTGCATGGCCCGGGCGCCGGCCGCCACTGCCGCAAGCGCCTCCTCGACGACGCTCAGCTCTTGCGTGAACGCCGCCGCCCGCTTTACCACGTCCTCGCCCAGGACTGCCGACAGCGGCGCGCCGAAATCGGTGGCCAAGATGGCCGTACCCTCCAGGCCGACGCCTTTGGTGACCACCAGGAAGTCCCCGGGCCTGGCGTCGTGGGCCGACACAAACCGGTCCCGCGCCGCGCGGCCAATGGCGGTGACCACGACGACCGCGTCCTTGACCCGCGAAGTGATCTCCGTGTGGCCGCCCAGGACGGCCACGCCTAGCCTCCGGGCCTCGGCGTCGATCTCCCGCATGAGCGCCTCCAAGGTGTCAAGGGCGGCCCCTTCGGGCAAGAGCAGCACCACCACCACGCCCACCGGCCGCGCCCCGTGGGCGGCCACATCGTTGGTGGCCACGATGACAGCCAGGCGCCCCGCGCCTTGGCCGGCACCGGTGATCGGGTCGCTGCTGACCACGCAGACGTCGCCGCCGAGGTCAAGAACGGCCGAGTCCACCCCGACGCCCGGCCCCACCAGCACCTCCCGGCGGGCAGCGCCCCGGTAGGGAAGCACCCGGGCCCGCAGCTCGGCCGCGGAAAGCTTGCCGACCTTCACCGCTGCCCCTCCCACGGTTTCCCGGATGCGCGCGGGCCGCCCCGCGCTTGTCCACCGTGCGGGCGCTCGTCCGCTGCCCGCACGGCCGCAACCGGACGCGTCATACCAGGCCCTCCCGCTTCAGGCGCGCGAGCGCCCGTCCGAAAGCGGCCACCGTCTCGGCCACGTCCTGCTCGGTGTGGGCGGAGGACAAAAACCCGCCGCTGCGCATTAGATCCACGCCTTCCAGCAGCATCGCCTTGCGCAGGGCCAGGGTTTCAGGCCCTTTCGCCAGCCGCTCCAGCACCCCGGGCTCCACGCCGCGCGGCGGCTCGCCTGTGGGGCTGGGCTCGGCATCAAGCCCTAGGGCGATGTGGAACATGGAGCTTTGCCAGTACACGCAGCCCCGTACCCCGGACTCGGCCAGCGCCCGGTTGAGCCCCTGGCCCAACGCCCGGCAAAGGGCGTTGGCCCGGCGGATGGCTTCGCCGTCCTTGATCTGCCGCAACGTCGCCACGGCCGCGGCCGCCGTGAGGGGATTCGCGTTGAAGGTGCCCTGGTGCGCGATCTTCTTGGTCCGGTTCCACTCGGGATCGCGGTAGGCGAGATACGCCAGCACGTCGGCCCGGCCCGCGACCGCTGCCCCCGGCAGGCCGCCGGCCACGATCTTGCCCAGGCACACCAGGTCCGCCCGCACGCCGTAATACTCCTGGGCGCCGCCCGGCGCGAGCCGGAAACCCGTGATCACCTCATCAAAGATCAAGAGAGTGCCGGTGCGCTCGGTTTCCTCGCGCGCGAGCTGGAGGAAATCCCGGTCCAGGGGAACCGCGCCCCAGCTGCCGCCGGAAGGCTCCACGATGAGCGCAGCCACATCGCCGCGGCCGAGAGCCTGCCGCAGCGCCGCCGCATCGCCCGCGGGCAGCGCGATGGTGGTCGACAGCACTTCCTGGGGCACCCCGGTGGTGGCGGTAACACCGTATGGGCCCTTGTAGCCGCTGACGGCCTCGTCGTGCCAACCGTGGAAATGGCCGGCGAACTTGGCCACCCTGGTGCGCCCGGTGTAGGCGCGCGCCAGGCGCATAGCCAGTTGCGTCGCCTCAGTGCCCGAGTTGACGAACCGCACCAGCTCCGCCCCCGGCACCATCTCCTGGATGAGGCGCGCCCATTCGAGCTCGAGCGGGTGGCTGGCGCCGAAATGGGTGCCGCGTTGGAGCTGCTCGGCGATGGCCGCGGTGACCGCCGGATGCCCGTGGCCCAGCAGCAAGGCCCCGTGGCCCATCCAGTAGTCGATGAGCCGCCGGCCGTCCACCGTCCACTTGTACGCGCCTTGCGCCCGCTCCACGAAGACGGGAAACGGGTCCATCCAGCGGGCGTCGTGGGTGATGCCCGACGGCAAACGGGACAGGGCCTCAGCAAACAGTTCCCGGGATCGGGGAAAGGCGGCCGCGTAGTCCCGGTCCAGCGCCGGCATTTCAATGGACATGATCAGCCTGTCTCCTCACAGGCCCGGCACCAGCTGGCGCAACTCCACGCACTCAAGCCCGTGGGCTGCCGCCACCGCGTCCAGCGTCACGCACCCCGCGTAGCAGTTGACGCCCTTGCGCAGCGCCGGATCTTCCTGCACAGCCTTGATGAAGCCCTTGTCGGCCACCTGCTGGATGTAGGGCAAGGTGGCGTTGGTCAGCGCCCACGTGGACGTGCGGGGCACAGCGCCGGGCATGTTGGGCACCGCGTAGTGGATGACGCCGTGCTTCACGTAGGTGGGCTCCCGGTGAGACGTCACCCGGTCGGCCGTCTCCACGCAGCCGCCCTGGTCGATGGCGACGTCGACGATGACCGACCCTTCCTTCATCTGGCGCACCATGTCCTCGGTCACCAGCCGCGGCGCCCGCGCCCCCGGCACCAGCACCGCCCCGATGACCAGGTCCGCGTAGGCCACCGCCCGCTCGATGTTGTAGCGGTTGGACACGACGGTAATGCGGTTCCCGTGGAGAATCTCCTCAAGGTACCGCAGCCGGTTGACATCCTTGTCGATCAGGGTGACCTGGGCGCCCATGCCCAGCGCGACGATGGCCGCGCTGGTGCCGACGGTGCCCGCGCCGATGATGACCACGTCCGCGGGCGGGACCCCCGGCACGCCCGAAAGCAGCACGCCACGCCCGCCTTGGGTCTTTTCCAAAAGGCGCGCCCCCACCTGCACCGCCATGCGCCCGGCTACCTCGCTCATGGGCCGAAGGAGCGGCAAGGCGCCGTTGGGCAGCTGGATGGTTTCATAGGCGATGGCCGTCACCTTTGCTTCCAACAGGCGCCGGGTCAGCTCCGGAAACGCGGCCAGGTGCAAGTAGGTGAAAAGGATCTGGCCCTCCCGCAAGTACGGGAACTCCTGGGGCTCCGGTTCCTTGACTTTGACGACCATCTCCGCCCGCGCGTAGACCTCGGCGGTGTCGTCCACGAGCTCCGCCCCCGCAGCGGTGTACTCGTCATCCAGCAAGCCGCTGCCGGCGCCCGCACCGCGCTGCACCAGCACCGTGTGGCCAGCCTTGGTCAGCTCGTAGACCCCCGCCGGCGTCATGGCGACGCGATTCTCGCCTTCCTTCAGCTCCTTGGGCACGCCGATGATCACCCGTCATTCCTCCCTGCGGCCATGTTCGTGCGTCCTATCCCCGCGGCGGCGCTACCGTCCCGGGCCGTCCGCGCCCGGGGCGCGGCTGTCGCCGTCGACCGTGTACACCTGCAGCAGGTTGGTGGAGCCGGGTTCGCCCGTCTTGACGCCGGCCGTGATGACCACCCGGTCTCCCTTGCGGATGTACCCGCCTGCCAAGGCGGCGTTTACGGCGACGTCGATCATGTCGTCGATTTTCTCCGTACGAGGCACCACGATGGGCTGGACTCCCCAGACCAGCGTCAGCTGGCGGGCCACCTCCGGGTTAGGCGTCAAAGCCAGGATCGGGGCGCTGGGCCGGAACTTGGACACCATGCGGGCGGTGGCGCCCGACTGGGTCGACGTCAGGATCGCCGCCGCGCCCACGTCGGTGGCGACCCGGCACGTGGCGTAACTGATGGCCTCGGCGATGGACGCCGACGGCCCGCTGCGGCGCGCCGCCACCAATTGGTCGTACTGGATCGCGCTCTCGGTTCGCCGGGCCACCCGGTCCATGACCCGCACCGCCTGCACCGGGTACTTCCCGATCGCGGTTTCCCCGGACAACATGATGGCGTCGGTACCGTCAAAGATGGCCGTGGCCACGTCGGTTACCTCCGCCCGGGTTGGCCGCGGGTTGTGGACCATGGACTCGAGCATCTGGGTGGCCGTTATCACCGGCTTGCCCATCCGGTTGCACGTCTCGATGATGCGCTTTTGCACCAATGGAACCTCTTCGGGCGGGATCTGGACCCCCAGATCCCCGCGCGCCACCATGACGCCGTCCGCCTCGGCGACGATTTCCTCGAGGTGCCTTACACCCTCGTGGCTCTCGATCTTGGCGATGACCGGCTGGCGCCCCCCGGCGGCGCGGATGACCTCCTTGACCGCGGCCACGTGCTCCGCCCTGCGGATGAAGGATGCGGCGATGAAGTCGACGCCCCGCTCGACGCCGAAGCGGATATGCTCCGCGTCCGTCTCGGTCAAAGCCGGCAGGTCCAGGTCGACGCCCGGCAACGTCAGCCCCTTGTGGGAGCGGAGCCAGCCCCCGACGATGACGCGGCAATGGACGGCGGTCCCTTCCACCCGCTCCACCCGCAGTTCAAGGAGCCCATCGTCCAGGTAGATGGTGCTGCCGGGCTGCACGAGGCGGTGGAGCTCGACTTGCGTCACCGAAACCCGCGTCCCGTCGCCCACAAGGGGATCGTGAACGAAAGTGAACTGCTGGCCGCTCTCCAGCATGACCGGATCCGGTTGGATGGCGCCGATGCGGACCTTGGGACCTTGGATGTCCAGCAGGATACCGATGGGCCGCCCCTGCGCGGCCGAGGCTTCCCGCAGGCGCATGATGCGCCGTTCTTGCTCTTCGAGGGTGCCGTGGGAAAAATTGAGCCGGGCGACATCCATCCCGGCGGCGATCAATTCCTCAAGGAGTCCTTCGCTGGCAGGTCCGATGGTGCAGACGATCTTGGTGCGACGCACACTCGTCCCTCCATGGCGCTTCAACCCCGCGGCACCGCGCATGGTCCGTCAGTCGCGCGGGCTCTCGGAAACCGCCTGCAGCCGCTCCTCGGTCACTTGGGCAACGCGGCCCATGCGGCGGTACTTCTCCAGACGGCGGCGAACGAGCTCATCTCCGCTCAAGGGCAGCAGTTCCCGCAGGTGGCGGACGACAGCCTCCTTGAGCCTTTGGGCCGCCAGCTCGCGGTCCCGGTGGGCGCCGCCCAGCGGTTCGGGGATCACTTCATCGATGACGCCCAGCTCCAGCAAGTCCTGGGCACCGATCTTCAGCACGGCCGCGGCCTCGGGGGCGCGGCTGGTGTCCTTCCAGAGGATCTCGGCGCACATCTCCGGGGAGATGACCGAGTACCAAGCGTTTTCCATCATGAGCACCCGGTCGCCCACGCCGATGGCCAGCGCCCCGCCGCTGCCGCCCTCGCCGGTGATGACGCAGACGATGGGCACCCGCAGGAACGACATGCGCCGGATGTTCTCCGCGATCGCCACGCCCTGTCCCCGCTGCTCGGCCTCGATGCCGGGGTAAGCCCCCACCACGTCGATGAGGGTGACGATGGGGCGGCCGAACTTCTCGGCCTGTATCATAAGCCGCAGCGCCTTCCGGTAGCCCTCCGGGTGCGGCAGGCCAAAGTTGCGGCGGATATTCTCCTTGGTGTCCCGCCCCTTTTGGGGACCGATAATGGTGACCGGGATGCCGTCCAACAGCGCGATGCCGCCCACCATGGCCTCGTCGTTCCGCACGCAGCGGTCCCCGGACAGCTCGATGAAATCCGTACAGATCATGTTGATATAATCGAGCGTCGTGGGCCGGCGGGGATGGCGGGCCAGCTGCACCCGCTGCCACGGGGTCAGGTTGCTGAAGATCTCGGCCCGCAGCCGGTCGGCCTTCCGCTCCAGGGTGGCCAGCTCTTCGCTGAAGTCGATGCCCTTTTCCTTAGTGAAGGCCTGCAGCTCCTTAATGCGGTTCTCGAGTTCAATCAGGGGCCGTTCCCATTCAAACACGCCGTTGACCACCCGCAAGCGCCTCCTAGGCTCGGTGCAGGCGCAGGATGCGCGCCAGGGTGGGCCGCAAGTCCTTGCGCTCCACGATCATATCCACCATGCCGTTTTTCAAGGCAAACTCGGAAGTCTGAAACCCGCTGGGCAAGGACTGGCGGATCGTCCGCTCCACGATGCGCGGACCCGCAAAACCGATCAGCGCGCCCGGCTCGGCGAGGATATAGTCGCCCAACGAGGCGAAGCTGGCGTACACCCCGCCCATGGTCGGGTTTGTCAGGACGGAGATATACGGCTGGCGGCTCTCGCCAAACCGCTCTACGGCCTGGCTCGTCTTGGCCATCTGCATAAGGGAGAGGATGCCCTCCTGCATCCGGGCGCCGCCGCCCCCGCCCGACACGACGATCACGGGAATGCGCCGCTCGAGGGCGCGCTCAAACAGGCGAGTAAGCTTCTCGCCGACCACCGAACCCATGCTGCCGCTGAAGAAGCTGAAGTCCAGCACGCCAATGGCGACCGGGTGCTTGTCAAGCCTTCCCTCGCCGGTCACCACGGCCTCGCTCAAGCCCGTCTGCGCCTGCATGCGGGCCAGCTTCTCTTCATATCCGGGAAACCCCAGCGGGTTCACGGTCCTCAAGTCCGCGTCCCATTCTTCAAATGTGTCCAGGCTGTCCAGCAATTGGGAGAGGCGCTCCACCGCGCCCACGTGGAAGTGGTGCCCGCAGCGGGCGCACACCTTCAAGTTGCGGGCGAGCTCCCGCTGGTAGAGGATGTTTTGACAGCCCGGGCATTTGACCCAAAGCCCGTCGGGGACTTCCTTGGGCCGCGCCGCTTGGGTGCGCGCCGGCTCCCCGTCCCCCTGGGCCGGTTTCACCGTTGCGTAGCGGGATTTGGAACGAAAAAGATCCTTGAACACAGGCATCTCAGTGGGTCCTGCCTCTAGCGGCCGAGGACGCTGGCCAACACCTCATGGGCCTCCTCTGCCTCAGCTTCGGGAACCAGGAGCTCCACGGCGTCCTTGTCCGCCCCGTCTCCGAGCGGCCGCATCTTGACCAGGAGCCCCTCCCGCTGCAGCAGCTCGCACACCCGCTGGCCGGCGGCGCGATTGCGCGCGATGTATACAACCGTCCACATGGCCCCGTCTCTCCCCTTAAGGGCTGTCCCGTGGCGGGGCGCCGACTCCCGCCGGTGGCCGGAGCGCGTCAGGCGCCGGCCTCGATGCGGCCGTGGCGCGTCAAGATCTCCGCGCGGCCGCGAATCTTGATGGCGGAGGTGTGCTCCGTGAACTGCGCCAGCATGACCTCGCCCTTGTCCAGCTTTTCGCTGTGGTGAAACTTGGTTTCCTTGCCTCGCGTCAGGCCGATGATGGTCACACCGTCCTGGAGCGCTTTGATGACGACGAAGTCGCCCCGGATGGCGTCCTCATTCATCGCCCGTGCCCCCCCGCCGGCACCAACACGACAAGGCGGGGCCCGCTCACGGTGCCCTGCCTGTCCAAAAAGCCCGTTACCATCACGATTGCGGGACAATTATATCCCGCTGCCGCGAAGGGTGTCAACCAGACGCCGCCTCCCGCACTTGGGGGCTCGCGCTCGGGCTAGGGCTGGCGCTTGGGCTCGCGCCCTCGCGCCCGGAACCGCCGCGGCCGGCAACCCCCCCGGAGCTGCCGCTGCCGGCAACCCCGTTGTCGACGGCGTCACCCACCCGCTGGTGCGCGATGCGCGCGGCGGCCGCCGCGGCCACCCCGGCGACCAAGTCGTCCAGGAACGTGTTGACCTTGCCCTTCTCCTTGTCGTTGAGCCGCCCGATCAGCCCCAGCTTGAGCTTGTCCAGGTACCCAAAGCTGGTCAGCCCGACGGAGCCGTAGATGTTGGTCACCGCCAAGGCCAGCACCTCGTCGACGCCGTACAGGGGCTCATCCCGGCGCACGATGGAGTTGAGCGGCTCCGGCAAGGCGTTTTGCTCCGCCAACATGTCCAAAGCGATCCCGGTGATGATGGCGTGCTGGGCCTCCCGCTTCTCGATGACCCGCAGGACGCTCTCGATACACTGCTCCAGCGAAATCGAGTCGGAGTAGGGCCGCTGCAGTTCGTACACGATGCGCCCGATCTCCTCGATGTCAACCCCGCGTTCGGCAAACAGGCGCAGCACTACATCTTTCACCGCGATCACCCCCGTTGTCCTCATCCCTGAGATCGATTGTATGGCGCCCGGGTCACGCCGGTGAGCCAGCCCTCCCGGGCAAGGGCGCGCAAAGCCGCAAGCAGCGGTTTCCCTGGGCTCACCCGCACCTGCTCACCGGCCAGCACTTCAACGGTCGCGCCGGCGCCCCTCACCCGCAGGACCACCGGCGCATCCCCGGGGAACCTGCTCAGGACCGACAGCAGGCGCCCGAGCTGGGTGGCCGCATCCTGGGTGACTTCCACCACCAGGGCGGGCACATCCACACCAAGCATATCAGAAACCGGGGTCATTGGGCCAACCGGCGGCGGCTGGCCAAAAAAGGAAGCCTGGGCAGCAGGCCCCGCCGTCGCGGCCGGCGCGTATACCGCCTGGCCGATCTCAGCCAGCAGCTCGCGGCGGCTCTGGCCAAGCCCGTCGCAGGCGCCCGACTCGATGAGCGCCTCCAGCACCCGCCGCGGCAGATGGCGGGACGGGACCCGTTGGATGAGGTCTTGCAGCGACCGGAAGGGGCGGTCGCCCCGGGCGGCGACAATGGCTTCCGCCGCCGCATACCCCACATGCTTCACGGCCCCCAAGCCGAACCTGATGGCGCCGTCGGCGGTGACGGTGAAGTCGCTCATGCTCGCGTTCACATCCGGCGGCAGCAGCCGCACCCCCATGCGCCGGCAAGCTGCCGCGTACCGGGCGATCCGGTCGGGATCGCCCCTCACCGAAGAGAGCTGCGCGGCCATGAACTCCGCCGGGAAGTGGCAGCGCAAGTAGGCGGTTTCATAGCTGATCAGGGCGTAGGCCACCGAGTGGCTCTTGGCGAAACCGTACCCCGCAAACCGCTCGAGGTCGTCAAACACCTCCTCCGCCACCCGCTCCGGCACGCCCCGCTCCTTGGCACCGTTCACAAAGCGCATGCGGGCTTTGGCCAACAGCTCCGGCTGCTTCTTGCTCATGCCCCGGCGCAAGAGATCGGCCTCAGCAGGCGTGAAGCCGGCGAGCTCCATCGCGATGCGCATGACCTGCTCCTGGTAAAGGATGACGCCGTACGTTTCCTCAAGCAGCGGCTGAAGCCGCGGGTGCGCGTAGTGTACGGGCTCCCGGCCGTGCCGGCGCCGCACAAAGGAGTCGATGCGCTGCGCGGGCCCGGGCCGTCCCAAGGCCAGCAAGGCCACCAGGTCCGAAAACTTCGCCGGCCGCAGCTGCTCCGCCAGCCGGCGGAAGACCGGCGTTTCCAGCTGGAAAACGCCGTCGGTCCCGCCCTGCCCCAGCATCCTGTAGACGGCGGGATCGTCTAAAGGCAGCGGGTCCGGCACATGCCCGCCCCGCTGGGCCACCAGCTCCCGGCAGCGCTGGATGACGGTAAGGGTTCGCAAGCCCAGAAAGTCGATTTTCAAGTACCCGAGGGCTTCCACATCTTCCATCGGGTACTGGATCACGCTGGTGTCGCCGGCCGTGTAGACCAGGGGCAGTTGGTCGGCCAGGGGGCCGTCGCCCACCACGATCCCGGCCGCGTGCACCGACAGGTGCCTAGGGGCGCCTTCCACCGCCTGGGCCAGCCGCCACAGCCGCTCAAGGTGCGGCTCCTTAAGAGCCTCCGCCAACGCCGGCACGGACGCCTGGGCCTCCGCCAGCGTCATGCCGGGCTCGGACGGGATGAGCGCGGCGAGGCGGTCGACGTCTTCCTTGGGGACGTCCAGCGCGCGCCCCATCTCCCGCAGGGCGGCGCGGGCAGCCAGGGTGGCAAAGGCGGCAATGTGGGCCACGCGGTCCGGACCGTGGCGGCGGCGAATGTAGTCCAACAGCTCCCCCCGGCGGAAGTCGCACACGTCGATGTCGATGTCGGGCGGCGCGGACCGGTCCGGATTGAGAAACCGCTCAAACACGAGCCCGTGCGCGATCGGATCCACGTCGGTAATGCCGAGGCAGTACACAACGGCGCTGCTGGCCGCCGAGCCCCGGCCCGGACCGATGGCGATCCCCTCCTGGCGCGCCCAGCCGACCGCGTCCCAGAGCAAGAGGAAGTAGCTCGCCAGCCCCAACTGGCGGATGATGCCCAGCTCATGCCGGATCCGCGCCTCAACCTCGCCGGGCAACGGCTGGCCGTAGCGCTCCGCCGCTCCTTGGCGCACGAGTCGCTCCAGGAGCTCGTCCGGGGATTGCCCGTCCGCCGGAAATGCCGGCAGCCGCAGGGCCTTGGGTTCCAGGTCCACCTGGCATAGCTCGGCGATGCGCACGGTGTTGGCGATGGCCTCAGGCAGGTGTGCAAACCGCACCGCCATTTCTTCAGCGGCAGCCAGGTGCAGCCCGCCGGGATCGCTCGCGACATTCGCGTGCGGGCCAGCGGCCAGGCGCAACAGGGCCGAGCGGGCGGCAGCCTGCGCCGGTAAGGCGTAGTGCACGTTGTGGGTGGCGACCACGGGCAGCCCTTCTTCGGCCGCGAGTCGCACCAGCTCGCGGTTGAGCTCCCCCTGTCCGGGCAAGCCGTGGTCCTGCAGCTCAATGAAGAACCCATCGGGCCCAAACCGCTCGCGAAACGCCCGCGCCGCGGCCCGGGCCTCCTCCCGGCGGCCGGACGCCAGGAGTGCGGGGATCTCTCCCCGGCGGCAGCCGCTCAAAACGATGAGGCCGTCGCCCCAGCGCCACAGATCGTCCCGCTGGACTCCCCCGGGCCCCGCGGCGGCCGTGCCCGCGGGAGTGCCCGGGCGGCCCGCCGCTGCCGTGGCGGCCAGGGTCGCCAGGCGGCACAAGTGGCGGTACCCCTGCTCGTTGCGGGCCAAAACGGTCAGGTGGTGTCCGGCGGGTCCGACGGTCAGCTCGCAGCCAAGCACGGGATGAAGACCCGCCTCCCGGGCGGCCCGGTAAAAGCGGGCGGCGCCAAAAAGGGCGTCGTGGTCCGTCAAGGCCAGCGCCCGCATCTTTAAGGCGACCGCCTGCTGCACCAGCTCCGCCGGCGAGGGCACGCCGTCGAGAAGGCTGTAATGGGAATGGGTATGCAGGTGAACGAAGTCGGCGCCCATCCGGCCTCCTGCCCCTGGCACTACGACCATTCTTTTCTTCCTTGTATACCATACATCGACGGCCCTCGGCACCCGCCAACTGCCGTGGCATAAACCGCGCTCCCCTTCCGTATGCATGGGGCGGGAGGTCGGGCCCGTGCAGGGCGAGATCGTCAAAGGCGTGGTGCTGCCCTTTTTCACCGCCCTCGGCGTCATGCTGGGCGGATCGCTCTTGGGAGGGCTTGCCGCTCTCTTTTATCCCGAGTCGCCCTTTCACCGCATGCAGACGCTGGCGCAGGACGTGAAACTGTGGGCAATCGTGGTGGCCATGGGCGGCACCTTTCCCACGCTGAGGGCTTTGGATTCGGGTCTGTTCAACGGCGAAGTCGTGCACCTGGTGCGGCAATTGGGCGCCATTATGGCGGGGTTTCTCGGCGCGCAAACCGGGTTCTGGGTCGTCATGGGCCTCACGGGAGGCCGTGGCGGGTGATCCGCTTCTTCACCTGGACAAGGGAACAAATGACCCGCCTGGCGGCGGGCTTTTTACTGGGCACGCTGCTGGGTGCCCTGGGTGCCACCCTGGCGCTGGGCATGCGGCTGGAGGCGCTGTCCATGGAGAACGCCTCGCTGGCCGACCGCCTCGCGGACCTGGAGGACAAGTACCAGCGGCTGCTGCAGCAGCCGGCCAGCCGCCTGCAGGCCAAGGACGTGGTAGTGCACTTGGTGGACTTCCGCGGCGACGAGCGCACCGAACTGGAGCTGCGGCGGTTCGTCCGGGACCTGGTGAAGGACCATGTCATCGGCCGGCCGGTTCAGGAGATTGACCATCTCCTAATTCAAAAGGTGATCGACGGCCGCCGCATCACCGTGGAAAACCGCGACTGGCACCTGCGGGCCGTCATGAGCTCCATCACGTGGGAAACGTACTTCCTCTACGTAGAAGCGACCGCCACTTTGCCCGTCTGAGCCGAGGCCCAGGGCTCTTGGCCGTATAGGCAGGGACGCCGGGTGAGACGGGCGCCAGGCGCCGGCCTTAAGGACTTGACGGGCCGCCAGGGTGACCGGGGACGCTCCAGTTGCGGCCGCCGTTGTTGTCCCACTGACCGCGGTCATCCCGGAAGCAGAACTCAAGCCGCCCCTGGGAAGGCACCGGCACCGACGCCTGAAACCGCTGCGGGCCCACCTGCATCATGGGCGTTTCCTGCACGTTGCGCCAATGGCCCGGGCCAGTGCCGTAATGCAGGTAAATCTGCTTGACGCCCTGCTGCGCCAGGCGCCCCGAATACGTGATGGTGACCTGCCCCCCGCCCGGAGCCGATGCCGGCGAAACCGACACTTCCTCCGACAATTCCACATCCAACGCCTTCTCCGCCCGCACGGCGGCCTGGGCATCGTCCCGGCCGTCGCCGGTTTCCTTGGGCCCCCGGCGCCCGTCCTCCGGTGCCGGCTCGGGGATCCCGAGGGCCCGGCGGATGGCGTCCCACGACAACTTAGCCATCGCCATCACTCCCGCTGGTGGTGCAGCCCTAGTCTTGGACGATCCCGGGGACCGCTACACTGGCAACATCCGCCGCCCGCGCCTTGCGCCCGGAACGTACCGGCCGGGCCGGCAGCGGGGTCTGCCCGAGGCCCGGGGCGCCGCCGTCGTCCGGCGCCTGTCCTTTACAGGAACTTCGATTTTGGGTTATATTGGGTACTGTCCAACAGGCACCACGTGCGAAAGGAGTCAACGTATGCCAGGCAAGGTTCCGATCACAGTAGCGAAGGGCGACGGCATCGGTCCGGAGATCATGGACGCGACGCTCCACATCCTCATGGAAGCCGGGGCGGAGATCGAGCCCGAGTTCATCGAGATCGGCGAGAAGGTCTACCTCGCAGGCAACACCAGCGGCATCGGCGAAGAGGCATGGGAGTCGCTGCGGCGCACCAAGGTCTTCCTTAAGGGGCCCATCACCACCCCCCAAGGCGGCGGGTACAAGAGCCTCAACGTGACGACCCGTAAGGTGTTGGGGCTTTACGCCAATGTGCGCCCGTGCGTGTCGTACCACCCGTTCATCCCGACCAAGCACCCCAACATGAACGTGGTCATCATCCGGGAGAACGAGGAAGACACCTACGCCGGCATCGAGTACCAGCAGACGCCCGACATGACCTCGGCGCTCAAGCTTATCAGCCGGCCGGGCACGGAGAAGATCATCCGCTACGCCTTTGAGTACGCCCGGACGTACAACCGCCGCAAAGTCACCTGCATGACCAAGGACAACATCATGAAGATGACCGACGGCCTTTTCCACAAGATCTTCGACGAGATCGGGGCCGAGTATCCGGACATCGAGAAGGAGCACTGGATCATCGACATCGGCATGGCCAAACTGGCCGACACGCCGGAGCAGTTCGACGTGGTGGTCATGCCCAACCTGTACGGCGACATCGCGTCCGACCTGGCCGCGCAGATCGCGGGCAGCGTCGGCCTGGCCGGGTCGGCTAACATCGGCGACCACTGCGCCATGTTTGAGGCCATCCACGGCAGCGCGCCGCGCCGGGCCGGGCAGAACGTGGCCAACCCGTCGGGGCTCCTGCACGGCGCCATTATGATGCTGGTGCACATCGGCCAGTACGAGGTCGCCACCCGGATCCACAACGCCTGGCTGCGCACCATCGAAGACGGAATCTACACCTACGACATCGCCAAGGACCGGCCGTGGGTGGGCACCAAGGAATTTGCCCAGGCCGTCGTCGAACGCCTCGGCCAGCTTCCTCAGACGCTGCCCCCGGTGGACTACACCAAGGGCAAGGACCGCAAGGTGGCCCCTGTCGCACGGGTCAGCGTGCGGCCTGAGCCCAAGCGGGAGCTGGACGGCGTCGACGTCTTCCTCTACAACAAGACGCTGTCCGCGGAAGAGCTGGGCAAGAAGCTGGAAGCCTTGGCCGGTCCCGAGTTCAAGCTGGTCATGATCTCCAACCGGGGCGTCAAAGTGTACCCGGGCGGCTACCCGGAAACCTTCACCGTGGATCACTGGCGCTGCCGCTTCGAAGGCATCAAGGGTCCGGGCACGGCGTCCCATCAGGACATCCGGGCCCTTTTGGGGCGCATCGAAGGGGCGGGCCTCGAGTGGATCAAGCTCGAGAACCTCTACCTCTTCGACGGCCAGCGGGCCTACTCGCTGGACCAGGGCCAGTGAGAGGGCTAGTCCCCAGGCGGCTGGAGAACGAACCAGGAGACTAGGCGTACGCTGGAGAAGAAACAACGGCCGAGGCCTCCCTTGCCGGGGAGGCCTCGGCGCGCTGCGGAAGGGCGACGCCACCGCCGGCCCCTTGCTCGGGCCGGCCTGATTCCGTCACCGTCCAAGCAGCTCTTTTCCGGTCACCGTCCACGCACCTGTCCCCGGATCTCGCCTGCCGGGAATTGCGTGCTGTGCACGTTTGCATAAGCCGCGCCGGCCCGTAGGATGCGCAGTGCGCCCTCCCAGTCCCCGGCCGCCAGTCCCTGCTCGGGCACGGCCACGATGTCCGCGGGAGAAATCGTTCCCTGGACGCTCCCGCCCTGCTGTGGGCATGCGGGCTTTCCGCCGCCGCCGCACAGGAACGCGAACACCCCACCGTTGACCCCCGGCTGCCCGAAGTGCAGGTGGGCGACGGTAACCGGCGCCCGCAAACCCGAAAAGGCCAGCTCAAACCCGATGGACTGCCCGTCGCGCGCGAGTTCCGCCCGGAAAGTGCCGGTTCCGGCGGTAAGGATGGGCGGCACTTCCTGGAAGCCGCTCAACTCTGCCTGGAAGGTTTCCGCGCGCCGCCGCAGGACGAGCTCCGGTGCGAACCACGCCGCAGCCAGCATCGCCGCTGCCGCAAGGGCCATGGCGACGCGCCGAGCGGAAAACACTTGCATGAGAGTCATG
The DNA here is from genome assembly GCA_017578085.1 of Bacillota bacterium. Taxonomy (GTDB): domain Bacteria; phylum Bacillota; class Limnochordia; order Limnochordales; family ZCTH02-B6; genus ZCTH02-B6. The sequence goes on along the minus strand of PKQR01000006.1, from coordinate 9,154 downwards.
CCGCTCCCCCTCCCCAACGGACGTAGCAACCGGCGATGACGGGCGCCGCCGGCGGCTGCCTGTCCCGGCGGCTTGCGTTCCATACCTATGACGGGCCTGGCGGCTACATTCCAGGCGTCCGGGGAAGAACGTTGCTGAGGAGCGGCGCTGGCTGCGAAAAGGCCGGAGTTGGCAACCGGAAACGCGCAAAAAAAGAGACCCACCTCATGGGCGGGTCTCCTCTGGTACCCCCAAGGGGATTCGAACCCCTGTCTCATGGCTGAGAACCATGCATCCTAGGCCGCTAGACGATGGGGGCACGCTATGGTTGCGGCCTCAGACCGAGTTTCATTCTAGCACGCGCCGGGTGCCTTGTAAAGGGGTGTTTTGCCCTGCGGACAGGATACGGGGGGTATATAGCGAATGTACCCGGTGAGAAGGAAAAGGAGGTCGGACGGTTGGAGCTTTGGTTGAAGGAGATCGAATCCAATGACCTGTATATCGGCATCCGCGTCAGCCGTGTGCTGCACCGGGAACGGAGCCGCTATCAGGACATCGCGATCGTCGACACGCCAGGCCTCGGCCGCATGCTGGTTCTGGACGGCATCGTGCAGACGACGGTCAAGGACGAGTTCGTGTATCACGAGATGATCGCGCACGTGCCGCTCATGAGCCATCCTAACCCGCGCCGGGTCCTGATCATTGGCGGCGGCGACGGCGGCACCGTGCGGGAAGTGGTGAAGCACACCAGCGTCGAGCGCGTCGACCTTGTGGAGATCGACGAGCGGGTGATCGCCTTGTGCCGGGAGTATATGCCCGAGCTGAGCGCCAGCTTCGACGACCCCCGGGTCAACGTCATCGTCGGCGACGGCATCGAGCACGTGAAAAAGGTGCAGGGCGAGTACGATGTGGTCATCGTCGACTCCTCCGACCCTGTCGGGCCGGCGGTGGGCCTGTTCCGGGAGGAGTTTTACCGCGACGTCTACCGGGCCCTCGACGACGGCGGCCTGATGGTCGCCCAGACGGAATCGCCCTTCTGCATGCCGCAGTTGGTGCGGGAGACGGCCACGGCGGTCGGGCGCGCCTTTCCGCCGCGGGCCTATGTCTACCTGGCCACCGTGCCCGTGTATTCCCTGGGCGAGTGGAGCTTCACCGTCGGCAGCAAAGGGCCGGATCCTAGCCAGCCGCGCCTCCCGGAGGACGCGCCGCTGCCCTTCCCGACCCGCTACTACACCCTGGAACTGCACCGGGCGGCCTTTGCCCTCCCCCGCTACGTCCAGGAACTGCTGGGCCTGGTGTAAAATCCTTGCCGGGTTCTTCGCGCGGCGGGCGGCTTCGACGGCCCGCCGCGCGATCGCGGGCGCGTGCAAGATCCCTCGGCAAGGCACCTTGATCTGCGCTGGGGTGTGTGCTACAATAAGCGTCGGTGCGAGGGCACCACACGCTGGGAGATGGGGTAACGGCAGCCCGCCAGGTTCTGGCCCTGGTAGTCTAGGTTCGAATCCTAGTCTCCCAGCCAGCAAAAACGGCACCTCACGAGAGGTGCCGTGTCTTTTTTCCCCGCCCGTTTCCCACCCGAAAAAGGTGCGAGGGCCGGGCACGCAGACTGCCCAAGCCCTCGCATTTGTCGGCCTATGCGTCTGCCGCCCGGGCCGAAGGCGCGTCGGCGGGGGAATGCTTGTCCGCCTGGGAGGCCGCCAAAGCGGCGCTGGCCATGTCGACACCACGGCGCAGCCGCTCCACCGTGCGCTCGCGGCCCAGGATAAAGATGACGTCGTGGATGGGCGGGCTGACCGACGTCCCCGTCAGCGCGACCCGGGCCGGCTGGATGACGTCGCCGAGCTTGGCGTTGTACTCTTCCGCCAGTCCCTTGAACAGCTGCTCGATTCCCGCGCGGTCCCACGGGTCCAGCTCCAAAAGCCGTGCGATGAGGCGGGCAAACAAGCCCGGCACGTAGTCCCGGTGCAGGAACTTCTGCACCGCGCTCTCGTCGAACTCCAGGTCGTCGGTGAAGAAGAACCGGGTAGCCGGCACGATCTCGCCCAAGGTCTTGATGCGGGTCTGCAGCGGCTCCATGATCTGCACCAAGCGCTGCCGGAGCGCGTCGTCCAGCTCCTTGGGCACGAGCCCCGCGGCGCTCAAGCGCTCATGGGCCAGCTCCGCCAGCCGCTCCAGTGGCATCTCGCGAATATAGACCCCGTTCATCCACTCGAGCTTCTTAAGGTCAAAGATGGCGCCGTGCTTGGACACCCGCTCGAGGGAGAAGTACTGGATCAGCTGCTCCCTGGTAAAGATCTCGGTCCGATCGTCGTAGGACCAGCCCAACAGCGCCAGGTAGTTGACCATCGCCTCGGGCAGAAAGCCTTCATCCCGGTAATGGCCCACCGACACCGCCCCGTGGCGCTTGCTCAGGCGGGTGCGGTCGGTGCCCAAAATCAGCGGCACATGGGCAAATTCGGGCACTTCCCACCCCAGCGCCTGATACAGCTGAATCTGACGGGCCGTGTTGGTCAGGTGGTCCTCGCCCCGGATGACGTGGCTGATGCGCATCAGGTGGTCGTCCACCACGACCGCGAAGTTGTAGGTGGGCCAGCCGTCGGACTTGAGGATCACGAGATCGTCCAGGACCTTGTTTTCGAAAACGCACTCCCCGCGGATGTGATCGTAGAAGCGCACCTCACCCTCGTCGGGCGACAAGAACCGGATGACCGATCGCCGCTCTTTGGCCAACCGCTCCCGCTCGGCTTCCGACAAGTGCAGGCAGTGCCGGTCGTACATGGGCGCCTTGCCCTGCGCCAACAGCTGCTCCCGGCGCGCTTTGAGCTCCTCGGGCGTGCAGTAGCACCGGTAGGCCTTGCCCTCGGCCAAAAGCTGCTCCGCATACTTGCGGTAAATCTCCAAGCGCTGGCTCTGCACGTACGGCCCATAGGGCCCGCCCACGCCGGGACCCTCGTCCCAGTCAATTTCCAGCCACTTCAGGGCTTCAATGATCGCGCGGGTCGACTCCTCGGTAGAACGCTCCAAGTCCGTGTCCTCGATGCGCAGCACAAACGTGCCGCCGTGGTGGCGGGCGAACAGCCAGTTGAACAAGGCCGTCCGGGCCCCGCCCACGTGCAGGTAACCTGTGGGACTCGGGGCGTAGCGGGTCCGCACTTCCTTCATGCGCTCGTGGCTCCCCTCTTCTCCGGCTGCGCCAGCCGGGCCAATCCCTCTTCAAACGGGGGACGCACGACCCCGTGTTCGGTGATGATGGCCGTCACATAACGGTTAGGCGTCACATCAAAGGCCGGGTTGATGACGGGCACGCCCTCGGGTGCGATGCGCCGCCCGAGCACGTGGGTGACCTCCTTAGGATCCCGCTCCTCGATAGGCACCTGCCACCCGTGTTTCAGATTCAGATCGAGCGTGGACACCGGCGCGGCCACATAAAAGGGTATCCCGTGCTCCTTGGCCAGCACCGCGAGGCCGTACGTCCCGATTTTGTTGACCACGTCGCCGTTGGCCGTAATCCGGTCCGCGCCCACGATGACGCTCTTGACGAGCCCCTGGGCCATGACGTAGGCGGCCATGTTGTCCGTGATCAGGGTGACCGGGATGCCCTCCTGCAAGAGCTCCCACGTGGTGAGCCGCGCGCCTTGCAGGAACGGCCGCGTTTCGGTCGCGTAGACGTGAATCTGTTTGCCGGCGGCATGGGCGGCCCGGATAACTCCGAGGGCGGTGCCGTAATCCACGGTTGCCAAGGCGCCGGTGTTGCAGTGCGTCAGCACGCCACCCGGCTCGAGCAACTCGGCTCCGTGGGCGCCGATGGCGCGGCAGGTGCGCGCGTCTTCGTCCGCGATGGCAGACGCCTCCGCCTCAAGCTTGTCGACAAGCTCTTCATCGGAAAGCTGCGGCCAACGCTCCAGGACGGACAGCATGCGGTCCACGGCCCAAAACAGGTTGACGGCCGTCGGGCGGGCAGCCTTGAGGAGGTTCGCCACCTCCTGGAGCCCGCCGCGCACGTCAGCCCCGCGGCCGGCAAGTTCCCGTGCTCCAAGGACCATCCCGTAGGCCGCGGCCGCGCCGATGGCAGGCGCTCCCCGTACCACCATGCTGCGGATCGCGTCCGCGACCTCCGCGGCCGTGCGGCAAACGACCGTCTCAAAGGCCAGCGGCAAGTGGCGCTGATCGATCAAATGGAGGGCGCCGTCCCGCCATACCAGGGACCGGACGCGCCCGGTGTGCTGTTCCTCGCCCGCGCTTCCCATGCCGCGGCTTGCGTGCGTCATGGTGCTTCCTCCCTTCCCGTCTAGTTTACCCGAAGCGAGCCAGGGAAGGAAGCGCCTTCCGGAGCCGCGTCACCAGGGGCGCACGGGCGCTAGGCGGCTGGCGGGGACTGCTGCAGCACGCTGGCGGGCAGCTCTAAGTCCAACAGCGGCGGGTACATCTGGCTGCCCATTACATCCGTTTCCCCAGGACTGCCGGACGGGCGCGCCCGGCGGATGGTAAATTTGAAGGCCAGGGCCGGGTCAAAGGCGCCGAAATGCACCAGCCGCTCCGGCTCCAGCCCATACAGCCGGCAGATGCGCTCGGCTGACAACGCGCCGCTGGCCTTGACCCGCTCATAGGTTTGGGCATCGCGAAAGATGATGTCAAAGGTAATGCAGTCAGGACCGGCGTTCTTGCTGCGGACGGTGGACGCCATATCGCCAAGCCGGACCATCGTTGTGCCTCCCCCGTGTTCCAACTGCCATTACCCGACTTCCTCAAACTGAAACCGGAATAGTTCCAGCGGGTCGTCGACCGCGATCACGTGATTGAGCGTCCAGCGGTAAGCCGCCCTGGCCGGCAGCACCTCGTCGCTCATGAAGGCTGCGGCGCCCGCGGTGCCTTTGAGCCCGGGGATACGGGCGTACAGGAAATTGCGCCCGGCCAGGTTGGTGAGCTCCATCGCCTCCGCCCGGGTCGGCGCGACCCCCTCCACCACCACGCACACTTCGTGGGACCGGATTTCCCTGATGGGCTCCAGCTCGCCCATGACGCCGTTTTTGCCGTAGACGTGGTAGAAGACCTGGTACTGCTCGCCGGCAAAACGCTCCCGCACTTTGCGCCGGGACCACGCGATGGCGTCGTCCAGGCGCGCGATGGTGTTAGGGTCCCGGATGCCCACGATCATCAGCGCCCGCTCCCCCACCTTGCCCGCGCCCTCCAGCTTCACCGCGTAGCGCTCGCCCGGCACCCAGCGCGGGCCCCGGACGCGGGTCCGCCGCTCGTCCACCGCATCGTAGACGCAGTCGCTCATGTCCACGTAGCCGCCGGGCACGTACTCCCGCAACGGATTTGCCCGCTCGTACATGGCGTGTCCCGCGACGGAAGCGGGCGTGCACCGCTGGTAACTGCTCATGGGTTCAAGCACAATCCCGTCCCCGTCCACTGTGCCCAGGATGCTCTCTTTCCCTGCGAAAGGCTCGGCGCAGAACGACGCGCACTCAAGCAGCTTCCCGGCAAAATACGCGACGGCCGGATCGTAGCCGGCCAGCCTCAAGGGCGCCGCAAAGATGGCCGGGTCGCAGGCGCGGCCGGCAATGATCACGTCGGCTCCCTGCCGCAGAGCCTCCAGGATGGGCTCCACGCCCATCACCGCCACGGCGTTGTCGGTCTGCTCCAGGTCCTCCACCGTCAACGGCGGCCGACCGTCAAGCCCTGCGGTCCATGCGCCGGTCTCGACACGCCGCTTCAAGTCGTGGAGGTCTTGGCTGCTGTAGATGGTGGCCAGGCGAAAGCGGGGCAAGCGGTGCTTGCGGGCCAGCTCCCGGATAATTGCGGCAAACTCACGGACGCCCCGGTCCGTGCCGGTATCCGACGCCGAGCCGATGATCATCGGCACCCCCAGGCGCCGGCTGGCGGTCAACATCAGCTCCAGGTCGTGCTCCTGCCAGGTGCGGGGGCTGGCGGCTTCATCCGCCCCCAATGGGTGCGGGCCGATGTCGCAGCTGCCCGAGTCGGCGATGATCGCGTCCGGGCGCTGGGCGACGCCCTTCCAAAAGCTCTCGGGTTCGATGGGTGTGAACCCGAGGTGACCGGTGGGGGTCAAAAGCTTCACCGGCCTGAGCCCCACTGGAATAGGGGGTTCGCGCTGCCCGAGCCGAGACATGCGGAAACCGTTGGCATTGAGTTTGTCGCCGCCGCTCGTCATCGCCGCGAGCGCCTCCTTGGGCCAAAACAAAAAGCGAGCGGAGCCGCGGCACAAAGCGGCCTACCGCACGCTTTTTCCACGCTGACGAGGTTAGCTAGCGGGTTCGGGCCGAAAAAGTAGCCCTACCTGGCGCGCCAGGATTCACCCTCTGCCCTGGGCCGGAACTCCCGCCGGTTGCCACCGTCCCCGGTGCCCAGGACAACGATTGGGTCCCCCGTTTTTGCCTCCAGAGGCAAAATTAAGCGCCCTTTCGTGCTTGCGCTAGAGGTGTATGTAATTTTCTTACCATTATGATATAGGTTCTGCCTGACATTGTCAACGGCGCGCGGCGCGCCCATTGCGCTGGCGGTCCGGGCAGCTCCCGGTAGCAGCGAGGCACGTCGGCCTACGTGACGATGCTGTAGAAGGCGTCGATCTCGTCGTCCGGCGCGTCTTCCAGGTACTGCGCCAGCATGCTCAAGGTCTGCCCCGTCACCCGCTCAAGCCCCACGTCCAGCGCCCGCCGACATACGGCCAGGCTTGCGTAAGACTCAGGGTGCTCAGCGACAAACTGCAGAATCTGTTGAATTTCCTCGCGGCGGTCCAAATCCGGTGCCCCCTCGCCGCGCTATTGTGCGCGCGGCACATGGGCGTATGCACGGCCCCCGTGGCCTAGAATCCATCTGCCGTTGCCCCGTTGCGCCCCTCAACTCCCCGCCGGCACCGAAATCAGCCCCGGACCCCGCGACCAGGTCTCCCGGCACGCATCGACAAACGCCTCAAACAGGCGGCGCCATATGGGCACGGAATCCAGCAGCAGCTCCGGATGAAACTGGACCCCGACCACGAACCTGTGGCCCCGGCTCTCCAGCGCCTCGGCCACGCCGTCGCCGGCGCGGGCGCTTATGACAAACGGCGGCACCACCCGCGCCACCGCCTGGCGGTGGAGGCTGTTCGTACCCGCGGTGGTCGTGCCAAGAATGGCGTGCAGGAGCGTCCCCGGCTCAATGTAGATGTCATGCACGGGACGCCTGCCGTGCCCCTCGCCTAGGTAGTGCTCCTGCGCCCCGGGAACGCGCCCGGAGATCTGGGAATAGATCTTCCCCCCGCTGACACGGGCAATCATCTGGTGTCCTCGGCAGATGCCGAGCACCGGCAAGTCCCGCTCCAATGCCCGGCGCAAGAGAGCCGCCTCAAAGCGGTAACGGCGCGGGGACAGGGTCTTGAGGTCGGGCAGGATGGGCCGCTCGCGATGGCGCCGGCGCAGGTAGCCGCCGCCACCGGACAACACCAGGCCGTCGACCACGTCCACGTAGCGCTCGATGGAGGCAGGCGATTCGGTCACCGGCAACACGACTGCAACCGCCCCGGCCCGCTCCAGGGCTTGGCCGTAGGCGGCGTCAACGAAATGGACGGCCGAATTGGGACGCACCGAATCCACGTCGGTCCCGTCGTCAAAGGCGGGAGTGATGCCGATTACGGGAGCGGAAACGACCTGCATGCCCGTCACCTCGATACGCACAGGGTCACAACGTGCCCGCCACCGCGTGGCACGCCACCCGGTGCCCCGGGGTCAATTCCGCGAGCTCCGGGTCCACGTGCCGGCACGTCTCGTTCTTTTCCTTCAGGTAGCAGCGGCTGTAAAACCGGCATCCCTTGGGCGGGTCGATGGGCGTCGGGGGGCTGCCGGAGAGCAAAATCCGCTCCCGCACTTGCCCGCGGCTGCCGACGCGCGGGACCGCGGACAACAGGGCGCGGGTATAGGGGTGCAACGGCTGCGCAAACAGCGTTTCCGTGGGCGCGAGCTCCACGATGCGGCCCAGGTACATGACCGCGATGCGGTCGCTGACGTAGCTTATGACCGCCAGGTCGTGGGAGATGAATAGATAGGTAAGGCCCAGCTCCGCCTGCAGCTCCTGGAGCAGATTGAGGATCTGGGCCTGGATGGAGACGTCCAAGGCCGAGACCGGCTCGTCGGCCACCACAAACCGGGGGTTGACGGCCAGCGCCCGGGCGATGCCGATGCGCTGCCGCTGCCCACCGCTGAACTGGTGCGGGTAGCGATCGATATGGCTCGGCGACAGGCCCACCTTGGCCAAAAGTTCCAACACCCTCTTGCGGATCTCCGGCCGGGGCACCCCTTGGATTTGCAGGGGCAAGCCCACGATCTGCTCCACAGTGCGGCGCGGGTTGAGGGACGCGAACGGGTCCTGGAAGATGATCTGCATCTCCCGGCGCATCTGGCGCATCTCCGCCGGGGACAGGGCCGTGATCTCCCGGCCGGCAAACCGGATTGACCCGGCCGTCGGCTCATGCAGCCGCAAGATGCTGCGGGCCAAGGTGGACTTGCCGCACCCCGACTCCCCCACCAGCCCCAAGGTTTCGCCCTGGGCGATATCCAGGTCAACCCCGTCGACCGCGTGCAACCAACGGTTTCCTTTGCCGAGAAACCGGTTCACCCAGTTGGACCGGACGGGAAAGTATTGCTTGAGGCCGCGCACCTGCACCAGGGGCTCGTCTCGACCTTGGGCGGCGGGCGCAGCCGCTGCCGCTGGCTTCATCCTGGCACCGCCTCCGTCGCTCCCTGCCCTGCGGGTTCCGCCTTGTGGCACGCCACGTGGTGTTGGGGGGCAATTTCCCTGAGCGGCGGCGAAACCGCTGCGCAATATTCGTCCGCCAGCGGGCAGCGGGTGCAGTAGCTGCAACCCGGCGGCAGGGCGTGCAGCTCGGGCACCGTGCCTTCAATGGGTTTGAGCCGGCAGCTGCGGTCCCCAAGGCGCGGGATCGATGCGAGCAGCCCTTGCGTGTAAGGGTGGCGGGGATTGTTCAGGATCTCCTCCAGCGGCCCGGTCTCCACCGCCTTGCCGGCGTACATCACCATCACCCGGTCGCAAAACTCGCTGACGACGCCGAAGTCGTGGGTGATGAGAAGAATGCTGGTGCCGAGCTCCTCCTTGAGCCGCCGCATCAAGTCCAAGATCTGGGCCTGGATCGTCACATCCAGCGCCGTCGTCGGCTCGT
>PKQR01000061.1 GCA_017578085.1 Bacillota bacterium | reverse complement strand
AGCAGCTGGAGCAGCTGGCGCTGTTGCCCCGCAAGACGCGCTACTTCCTGCGGGTGCTCAATGACCAGCCGCTCCCGGTGCAGGTGCACTTTTATCGCCTCATCCTGAGCCGCGTCAAGGAGAAGGATTTCTACGCCGACCTGGAGCGGCACATCCGCCATCGCTTCTACGAGGCGCGGGAGCAGATCAAGGAGATCCTCAGCCAGTTGGCGGATCCGGAGTGCGTCCCTGCACTGATGCACGTCATCGCCTTGACGGAGGAAGGCTGGCTCGCCGGGGAGCTCATCCGCATCGCACTGTCCTTTGAGCCCGAGGTGTTGCGGGAGCCGGTGCACCAGGCCTTGCAGTCGGGGGATTACCAACTCCAATGCCTCGGCATCTACCTGGCGGGCAAGAGCAAGCGGGATCCGCTTTTGGAAGTGTTGAGCCAGTTTTACCGCCGGCCCTTTGGGGAGAAGGTGGACCGGCTGGAGCGGAAGGCGTACGACGCCCTCATGGAAGGCGTGGAGGGCTGTTCCGACGGGCTTCTCTTGCGCTGGTTGAGGGATTCCAGCGCCCGCGTGCGGGAGTTGGGCATCGTCGCCGTGGCACGGCGCCGGCTCAAGGCCGCGGTGGGTGACCTGGTGCGCCTGGTGCTGGTGGATGCCAAGACCCGCAGCCGCGCGGCGCAGACGCTGCTGGACTTTGAGCAGGAGGGGCTGCTGGAGTTTAAGGAAACCGACGAGGCCGGCGCCGCGGTGCAGAACATCCTGGCGACGGCCAAGCGGGAGCCGCTCCTGGCCACCTTGAAGGAGCTCACCCGCGATGAGAGCGGCGCGGTCCGGGAAGTGGCGCTCAAGATGATCCGGCTTTTGCCTGACGCCGCGCCTTTGGCTGGGGGACTCGTGCGGGTCGCCGTCGATGACCGGCTGCGCAACGTGCAGCTGGCGGCCCTGGAAACCTTGGCCAAGATCGACCACGAGCGCTTTATGGATGCGGCCGCGGACCTGATGGCCGCGGCTGCCGGTACGGTTCATCCGGAAGTGGCCGAGGGGCTCGAGCGCCTGGTGGCCGCGACGCTCGACGAAGCGGAGCGGGCCCGTCTTGCGGACGAGATCGAGCACCGCCGCAAGAAGCGCGAGGAAGCCCTCGAGAAGTTCGCCGGCACCATCGAATCGTGGCGGCACGAGATCGAGTGATCCGATCCTTGTGACTGATCTTCCTCTAGTAGCCCGACTCAGGGGGCGGGCCGGCGGCTGCCCGGCGGGTGCCACGGCACGTCCCCCGCCCCAGCCCGGTGGGCCGCCGCCCGGGCCAGCACAAAGAGCAAATCCGACAAGCGATTCAGGTAGCGGATGGCTTCAGGCGAGACGGCCGCCTCCCGGCTGGCGGCGACGACCCGCCGTTCGGCGCGGCGGGCGATCGCCCTTGCCGTGTGCAGGAGCGCCGCGGCGCGCGGGCCCGCCGGGAGAATGAACGAGCGCAAGGCGGGCAGCTGGGCGTCGTAATGGTCGATCGCGGTTTCCAGTGCCTGGACGTGCTCCGGCCCGATGCGCGGGGCGCGCTGGTCCCGGCGCGACCCGGCCGGCGTGGCCAGGTCGGCGCCGAGGACAAAGAGGTCGTTTTGGATCTGGGCCAGGAGTTGATCGAGGTCCGCATCGAGCGCCTCGGCCCGCACGAGACCGATGAAGCTGTTCAGCTCGTCCACCGTGCCGTAGGCCTCTACGCGCGGGTCGTCCTTGCGGACTCGCTCGCCGGAAAAAAGGCCCGTTTCGCCACTGTCGCCCGTGCGGGTGTAGATGCGCATGCTGCGGCCTCCCTTGCTCTCGCAGCGGCCTGAGCCGGGACGGCTGCCCGCAGCGCCAGGGGCTGCGGGCGCAGGTTCCTACACCTCCAAGAGCTTCTCCCGTGATCCCTCTACAGGTGTACGCTCCCGGATCATGTCGGTGAGCTGTCGCTTGCCCTTGCGCCCACCGATGAGGACGGCCCCGACCAGGCGGTTGCCGAGGAAGAACAGGCGACGGTACGACTTGGTCTCCCAGTCGACCCGGCTCACCGATTCGAGGTCCGGCCGGCCCTCGGGCGTAAGGCCGACGACGCTCAAGGTAGAGCTGAACAGGGTGCTGCTGTACGTCGGGACGTCTTCATACGTCTCCGGGGAGCCCAGCATGCCGGCGGCCGCGATCTTGCCGTGGGATGACGCGTTGGCCCACGTGCCCAGCAAGTTGTAGGCGTCCACCGTGACGTCGTAGAACTCGCACACGTCGCCGGCGGCGAAAATGTCCGGGACGTTGGTGCGCATCGACGCGTCGGTGACGATGCCCTTGCGCACCTGCACGCCGGTGCCCGCGAGCAGCTCGGTGTTGAGGGTCAGGCCGATGCCGACGCCCACCAGATCCGCCTCGATGGTGCGGCCGCTCTTGGTGATCACCTTGGTCACGACGCCGTTTTGGGCGACCACTTCCGCCACTTCCTCGCCGTAGAGCACGTTGACGCCGGCTTCCCGGGCCAGTATGTCCACCAGCTGCCCGCCTTCCTCGTCCAGCACGCGGTGCAGGAAGCGGGGGCCGCGGATGAGCCAAGTGGTTTCCAGCCCCCGGTGGCTGAAGGCGTCGGCCAGCTCGTAGGCGATATAGCTGCCGCCGACCACCACGGCGCTGCGGGCCTCCGCGACCCGCTCCTCGATGGCCTTCGCGTCATCCAGGGTCTGGAAGTTGTACACACCGTAGCTGTCCCCGCCGGGCACGCCCAGGCGATTGGGCCGGCCGCCGGTAGCCACCAGCAGCTTGTCGTAAACGAACTCTTGCCCCTTGTCGGTTACGACGGTGCGGGTCTCGACATCGACCTTGATCGCCCGGGTTTCCAGGTGGAGCTCGATGCCGAGCTCCTTGTGCCACTGCACGTCCCGGAGCATCACCTTGTTGATGGGCGTCTGCTGCTTGAGAAACTTGGGCAGGGCGACGCGGTTGTACAGGGGATACGGCTCCGCGGCGATGATCACGACACGGCTGGCCGGGTCTTCCTTGCGGAGGCGCTCGGCGGCGTTGGTGCCGGCGATGCCGTTGCCGATGATGACGTAGGTGCGGTTGGACGATGACACGCTGGGGGTCCCCCTCTTGGTGCGACGGTGCTGTCAGAGGCGTCCCGGTATAGGACTTGAGCAAAGCTTCCCGCCGGGCGCCGCGGCGAAATGCCGCCGATCGAATGCACTTTTCCTGGAATTATAGTGCACGCGTTCACAAAATGGAAGCGGCACCGATGCCTTGCCATACCCCGGAGGTGTATTATAATGGTAGCGGGCTTGCCCGGGAAGGATCCTGGGTGGATGACCATTCTTGCGGGCCGCCCCCCGGCACGGGGGGTGGACCAGCCTATAGGGAGGTTGTTGCAGTGGCCGCGGTGATGAACTTGACCGACGCGGAGTTTGACCAGAAGGTGCTTAAGAGCGAGACGCCCGTGGTCGTGGACTTTTGGGCGCCCTGGTGCGGTCCGTGCCGCCGGCTGGCGCCTATCCTCGAAGAAGTGGCCGCGGAGATGGGCGATCGCCTACAGGTGTACAAGCTCAACACCGACGAGAACCCGCAGTCGCCGGGAAGGTACGGCGTCATGAGCATTCCCACCCTCATCGTCTTCCGCAACGGCCAGGAGGTTGACCGCATCGTCGGCGCTCTCCCCAAAGAGATCTTGCGGGAGAAGCTTGAGGCGGCCATCTCGTAACCGGGGAGAGGTTGCCGTGGGTGACGCCCTCCAGAGGCTGCGGGCCATCATCGCCGATGTATCCGCGCTGGGGACGGCCGAGGCCATCCTGAGCTGGGATCAGGAAACCTACATGCCCCCTGGCGGTGCCGAGGCGCGAGCCCGGCACCGTGCTGCCCTGGCGCGCCTGCGCCACGAGCTGTTTACGGCGCCGGAGGTCGGTGAACTGCTGGAGCAACTGCGGGAGCGGGAGGGCACGGATCCGGACCCGGAGGATCTCGACGCGCAGTACATCCGCCGGGCCCGGATCCACTACGAGCGCTCGACAAAGCTCCCAGCGCGCCTGGTGCAGGAGCTGGCCCACGCGACGTCGCTGGCCAAAGATGCCTGGCGGGCCGCGCGGCAAGCGTCGGACTTCTCGCAGTTCGCACCGCACCTGGAGCGCCTGGTGGCGCTGACCATCGAGAAGGCCGAGCACTTGGGGTATCGGGAACACATCTACGACGCCCTGCTGGACCTGTACGAACCGGGAATGAAGACCGCCGAGGTCGAGCGGGTGTTTGCGGGGCTCAAGGAGCGGTTGGTACCCCTCGTGCAGCAGGTGGCCGAGGCTCCCCAGGTGGACGACGGGTTTCTCAAAGAGCACTTTGACCCCCAGGCCCAGTGGGACTTCGGCATGGACGTGCTGCGGGCCATCGGGTTCGATTTGCACCGCGGGCGCCAGGACCAGTCGGCCCATCCGTTCACCACCAGTTTCTCCCACGGCGATGTGCGCATCACGACCCGCATTTTCCCCAACGACTGGGCGTCGGGCTTCTTTTCCACGCTGCACGAGGCCGGCCACGCCTTGCATGCGCAAGGCATACCGGCCGAGCTGTACGACACGCCTCTTGTGTGGGGCAAGTCGCTGGGCATCAGCGAGTCCCAGTCGCGCCTGTGGGAAAACGTGGTGGGCCGCTCCCGGGGCTTCTGGGAGTTTTGGCTGCCCCGGCTCGTCCAGCGGTTCCCCGGGCCCTTGGCGGGCGTCGACCTGGACCGGTTTTACCGGGCCATCAACCGGGTGGAGCGCACCTTCATCCGGACCGACGCCGATGAGCTCACCTACAACCTGCACATCTTCGTGCGTTTTGACCTCGAACGCCTGCTGGTGACCCGCCAGCTGGACGTGCGGGACTTGCCCGGCGCATGGAACGCCAAGATGCAGGAGTACCTGGGCATCGTGCCCAGGAATGACGCAGAAGGTGTTTTGCAGGACATCCACTGGTCCATGGGCGCCATCGGGTATTTCCCCACCTACACCCTCGGCAACGTGCTGAGCGTCCAGTACTACGAGCAGGCCGTGCGGGAGCACCCGGAGATCCCGGATGAGATCCGGCACGGCAAGTTCGACACCCTGCGCATCTGGACCAACCAGCGCATCCACCGCTGGGGTGCGATTTTCAATGCGGCGGAGCTCACCCAGCGCGTGACGGGCGGGCCGCTGGACAGTGGGCCCTACATCCGGTACCTGGAGGAAAAGTACCGGGAGATTTACCGCCTGTAGTGCGGAGGGACGGTATGCGGGCGGCCGCAGTGCTCTTGTGCCTCTTGGCGGCGCTGGCCCCGGCCGGCGGGGAGGCGTTGGCCCAGGAGGTTTACGGCGTCAACTTGCTGGACAACGGCAGTTTTGAAACCGGAACCATCCAGCCTACCGGCTGGTTGCCCTCCGGCGCCAGCAGCGCGGGCCGGGACGTGCGGGTGGCGTACGCCGGCGCCGCCAGCGGGCGCTTGACCGTCAGCGGCCGGGAAGGCGAAGTTCTCTGGCGCCAGCGGGGCCTGCAGCTGGTGGCCGGCGGGCGGTACGTGCTCTCAGGATGGGTGCGGGCCGACGCGCCCGCGGTGGCGGTGCTCGGCATCGACTGGGGCGACGCGTCTTTGGGCCAGCAGCGCATCTACCGGGGCATCCCCGCCGACGGCCAGTGGCACCGGCTGGAGCTGGAGTTCGTCGCCTCCGGGCAAACCCGGGCGACGGCGGTGGCCGGCGGCATCCTTGAAGGGTCCATCTGGTGGGATGACCTGTCCCTGGTGCGCGTCGACGACCGGCCGCAGCAGCTGGCAGCCCACTGGGAGGCGCTGCTTGCGCGCTACGGTCACGTATACACGGGCCTCGTGGTGGACGCCCGGGGCTTGGGCGTCGCACGGGGGATGTCACCCCGCATTGTCGACGAGCAGGGCGGCCTGGTCTATACGGGCGCGGAGGCGGACCCGCGGCTGGTCATCTCCCGGGGCATCGTCGCGTACGTGCGCGACCCCGACGAGGCTATCCGGCACCCGCGCCTCGCGGTGAGCGAACTTTACCCCTACCGGCTGCCGCTGGTGGTCACGGCTGTCGGCAGGGTGGAGGACGCCTTTCGCGCCAGCGTCATCATCAGCATGGCCGACGCGGCCATGATCCGCCGGGAGCTGGCCAAGTACGATTTTCTAGGGCGCAACGCCGTCGTGTTTATCGTCGACTGAGGGAAAGGAGCGCGGCCTTGAGTCTTGTACCGGGAGCGGGGGGCGCGCCGGCGTCACCGGGCGAGCTCCCCGTCATCGATCTGCGCAGCGACACGGTGACCGAACCGACGGAGGCCATGCGGGAGGCCATGGCCAAGGCCCAGGTGGGCGACGACGTGCTCGGGCATGACCCGACCGTGGCGCGCCTTGAGGAGGCGGCCGCGGCCCGCCTGGGGAAAGAAGCGGGGCTGTTTGTACCCAGCGGCACCATGGGCAACCTGATCGCCCTGCTGACCCATACGGTGCCGGGGCAAGAAGTGTGGCTGGAGGAGTCGTCCCACATCTATTACTACGAAGCCGGCGGCGTCAGCCGCATCGCGGGCCTCTTGCCGCGGCTTTTCCGCGGCCAGCGGGGCATTCCCACCCCGGAGGACATCGAAGGGCTGGCACGCCCGGCCGGCATGCACTTTCCACCTCCGGGCCTTTTGTGCCTGGAAAACACCCACAACCGGGGCGGCGGCAGCGTCATGCCGGTGGAGCGCCTGCACGCCGTCGTCGCGGTCGCAAGGAAATTCGGCCTGCCGGTGCACCTGGACGGCGCTCGCATCTTCAACGCCGCAGTCGCTTTGGGCGTTGACGCGCGGGTGCTGGCGGAGCCGGTGGACTCGGTGATGTTCTCCCTATCCAAGGGGCTGTCGGCGCCCGTGGGTTCGGTGCTGGTAGGCTCGCGCACCTTCATCGCCAAAGCCCGCCGCGTGCGCCAGATGCTGGGCGGCGGGATGCGGCAGGCCGGCGTGCTGGCCGCGGCGGGCCTGGTGGCCCTTGAGACGATGGTGGACCGGCTGGCGGAGGATCACCGCGTGGCCAAGGCTCTCGCCCACGCCCTGCACGCCATCGACGGCATCGGGATCGACCCTGAGCAGGTGGAGACCAACATCGTCCTTTTTTCCCTGCCCGAAGGGTATGACGCCGGTGACTTTGTGCAGCGGCTCAAGGCCCACGGCGTCCTAGCGGTCCCATTTGGCCCGCGGCAGGTCCGCTTCGTCACCCACCGGCATGTGAGCGTGGACGCGGTGCCGCGGGTGGCGGCGGCGGTGCGGGCGTGCCTCTAGAGCCCTGGACCCGCTCCAGGGCTTCCTCGATTTCCTGGCGGACTTCTGGGTCCGTCTCGCGCTCCCGGGCTTGCAGCAAAGCCCGATAGGCGTCATCCCCGCCGATCCGCCCGAGGGCCCAGGCGGCGCTGGCCCGGACTACAGGTTTGGGGTCCTCGGCCAACGCCCGGGCCAGGGCCGGCACTGCGGCGGGGTTGCGGCTGTTGCCTAGGGCGATGGCCGCATTGCGCTGCAAGGTTTTCTTGCCCCGCCACGCGGCGGCGGTGGGCCCGAAGCGCCGCCGGAACTCGCCCTTGGTCATGGTGAGCATGTCGATGAGGGACGGCGCGGTGCCGACCTCAGGCAGCGGCTGGAACTCAGGACGGTCAGCCACGATGGCCTCCTGGTTCCACGGGCACACTTCCTGGCACACGTCGCAGCCAAACACCTTGAGCCCCATGGCGGGCCGCAGCTCCTTGGGGATGGCGCCGCCCATCTGGGTGAGGTGCGAGATGCACCGGTTGGGGTCCACGTAAAAGGGCTCGACGATGGCCCCGGTAGGGCAGGCCCGGATGCACCGGTCGCAGTCCCCGCAGTCCAGGCTCACGGGCGGATCGGGCTTGAGCTCGACATTGGTAAAGATCTCGCCCAAAAAAACCCAGGAGCCGTAGCCGGGCACATACAGGCAGGCGTTCTTGCCGTACCAGCCAAGTCCCGCCTGCGCGGCCACTTCCCGGTCCACCGGAGGGCCGGTGTCCACGAAGGCTTGAGCCTCAAGATCCGGGACGCGGCGCTCGAGAAACTCAATGATGGCTTGCATGCGCGCCCGCATGATCGGGTGGTAGTCATGGCCCCAGGCGTAGCGGGACAGCTGCCCCTTGGGGTCGCTGCCCGCCCGGGTGGCGCGGGAGCGATGGGCGGTAAGGTAGGAAATTCCTAAGGCAATAACGGAGCGGGCCGACGGCAACAGCCGCTTCGGGTCGCAGCGCAGGGCGATGTCGGCTTCGGTAAAGGCGGGGTAATGTCCCCGCGCCCGGCGCTCTTCCAGCACCCGGTGGGCCCGCACGTAAGGGTCTGCCCGCCCGATGGCCGCCACGTCGAACCCGACCTCGCGGGCAACAGCCTTGATCTCTGCCTCCAGGGACACGAGGTGCGGCCTGCCTTTCGCTGAAGTACACATGATTATACCATGGCGGGGACAAGTGCGGCCGTAACGGGGGCGTCCGGGCCCGGCCGTGGACAGGCGCCAGGGGCTGTGCTAGGATGAAGCTGCGCTCGGCGGGCCCAGCAGGCGGGCTCGCCGGGCCTAGTAGTCGGCTCAGAAGCACGCAGCGCAGCGGCGCTCCCACAGTGTGGCATGAGGTGACTTTACGATAAGCGACGAAGCACGCAGCGGCTTTGCGGCCGCGGAGATAACCGAGTACCGGGGCATGCAGCTGGACCCGTTCCAGCGGGAGGCCATCGGCTGGATCCAGCGCAACTACAGCGTGCTGGTGTCGGCGCCCACCGGGACCGGCAAAACGCTGGTGGCGGATTACCTCATCGAGTTCATGGCCGCCCAAGGCCGCCGGGTCGTCTACACCGCGCCCATCAAGGCCCTGAGCAACCAGAAGTACAAGGAGTTCAAGCGGCTCCTGGGGCCTGAGAAGGTCGGCATCTTGACCGGCGACGTGGTCATCAACCCCGAAGCGCCCATCCTCATCATGACCACGGAGATTTTCCGTAACCTCCTGCACCAGGACCCGGCGCGCGTGGCTGAGGTGGCCTACTGTATCTTCGACGAGATCCACTACATCGACGACCCGGCCCGCGGGAGCGTGTGGGAAGAAAGCCTCATCTTCATGCCGCCCCACATGCGGTTTCTCGGGCTGTCGGCCACCATCCCCAACGTGGCCGAGCTGGCCGCGTGGCTGACCCAGGTGCACGGGCACCCGGTGCAAGTCGTCCACCATCCCGAGCGCGCGGTGCCCCTGACCCACTACATGTATGAGGTCACCTCCGGCATCACCACGTTCCGGCGCCTGGAGCAGCGCTACCGGCGTTACGCGGAAAGGCTCAAGCTGCGCTCCAAAGAGCGCCTGCGCCTGGATTTCCCCCGGACAACCCATGTGGATTTGATCCAAGAAATCCACCGGCGCTACCTCCCGTGCCTGTTTTTCACCTTCAGCCGCCGCCAGTGCGAGCTCAACGGCGCGGAACTGGGCGAGCACTTTGACTTCCTGACCCGCAGGGAAAAGCAGCAGGTCAAGGAGATCATCGACAAGCACCTGGAGCGGTGGAGCGGCGGCACCATCCCGCGGCTCAGCTCCTTGACGCGCCTTTTGCTCAAGGGCATCGGCTATCATCATGCGGGCCTGTTGGCCATCGTCAAGGACATCGTGGAGGACTTGTTCGAGCAGCGCCTCATCCGGGTGCTCTACTGCACGGAAACCTTCGCCGTCGGCCTCAACTTCCCGTGCCGCAGCGTTTGCTTTGACAGCATCACCAAATGGGACGGGGAGTCGTTCCGCCCGTTGACCAACAGGGAGTATTTCCAGATGGCCGGGCGCGCAGGGCGCCGGGGGATCGACGAGCGGGGGTACGTGTTTACGCTGGTGGACTTCAACCGCTTCGTGCCCGAGGAGTACCCCAGCATGCAGGAGCAGGACGTGGAGCCCCTGCGCAGCCGCTTCACCTTGAGCTACAACTCGGTGCTCAACCTGGTGCGGTCTTACTCGGCCGACGAGATCCGCAACATCCTGCGCAAGAACTTCGCCACCTACCAGGCCGAGCGGGAGCGGGAACGCCTGGAGGCGGCCTTGGCCAAGGCGCGGGCCCGGCTTGAGCAGCTCGAGCAGGCGGGCGATGCCAAGCAGCGTCGGCAGGCAGCGCGGCGGGTGCGGGCGCTGGAGCGGGAGCTGGCCGAAGTGCCGCCCGCGGAGCGGTTTATCCACGAATTTGAGGCCAAGCGCCGGGTGCTGGAGGAATTGGATTTCATCCGCGGGGACACCCTCACGGCGCGGGGCGAATTTGCCGCCCGCATCAACATCCAGGAGCTGTTGGTGACGGAGCTGTTCTTCGCCGGCTATTTCCACCGGCTGGATCCCGACCAGATCAACGCACTGGCGGTTTCCATCGACTACGAGCCGCGCCGTTCGGAAGGCCGCCACCCGCACAACGCGTTTGACGTGGCCGCGATCCAGGCCCACGTGCAGGCCATCGAAGAGGTGGAACGGCGCTTTGTCGGGACCACCACCGTGCGCTTCCATGACCACCTGGCTGCCTTGGCCTACCGCTGGAGCCGGGGCGAGGCCTTCTCGCGCCTCCTGCAGGGGGCATACCAGGACGAAGGCGACATCGTTTACGCCTTCCGGCGCGGGATCGACCTCCTGCGCCAGGTGCGCTTCGCGGCTGGCGAGGACCCGATCTTGCGCACCAAGCTGCAGGAATGCATGGACAGGATGGACCGGGACGAAGTGGCCATCGTGCTTTAAGCCGGCTGCCGGTGGACACGGTGGCGGGCGGAGCGGCGTCGCAAAAACGCGGTGCAGCGGCGTGGGGCCGCCGGGGGGGAAGATGGTCCACATGCAGATTGAGTTTCAATCCATCGCCATTGATCGGGGCTTCACGCTGCACGTGGCGCCCACAGACAAGTTCAAGACCACCAGCATCCGGCTGGTGCTCAGGCGCAGCCTGCGGGCGGACACGTACACCAAGAACGCCGTCATCCCCTTCGTCCTCCGGCGGGGAACCCGGAAACTGCCTACGGCCCGGGACATCGCGCGGCACCTGGAGAACTTGTATGGGGCGGAGTTCGCGGTCGACATCAACAAGATCGGGGAAACGCAAAACATCGAGCTCTTCCTGGACGTGGCCAACGAGCGGTTTCTCCCGGAGCAGCTGGGGATGACCGAAGCGGCGCTGGCGTTTCTGGGTGAGGTGCTGCTGGACCCGGCCATGGAGAACGGCGCTTTCAGGCGGGAGTACGTGACCCAGGAAGCGGAGGCGCTGCGGCGGCGCATCGAGAGCCTGATCAACAACAAGCCCCAATACGCCCTCAACCGGCTGCGCGAGGAGATGTGCCGCGACGAGCCTTTTGGCCTCCACAAGTACGGCAACGTGGATGAGCTGCGCCAGGTTACCGCGGAGGAGCTTTTCAACCATTATCACCACGTGCTGGCGACGAGCCCCGTGGACGTGTTTGTCGTTGGGCCGGTGGAACCTGACCGGGTGACCGAATGGGTAAAGGAGCGTCTCCCCTTGCCGCGGGGCCTGGTCGAAACGCCGCCAGCCGTAGCCGGCCCGGACCCACCGGCGCGCGCAGAGCGCACCGTCTTTGAGGAGCAACCGGTGCAGCAAGGGGTGCTGGCCCTGGGCTACCGGACGGGCACCCGGTACCCCGACGGCGACTACGCGGCCTTGCTCATGTACAATGGACTCCTGGGCGGGTTTCCCCACTCGAAGTTGTTTGTCAACGTGCGGGAAAAGGCCAGCCTCGCCTATTTCGCGTCATCGCAGCTGGAGGCCAGCAAGGGCGTGCTCTGGGTCGTGGCCGGCATCGCCGTCGAGAAATACGAGCAGGCGTTGGCCATCATCCGGGAGCAGGTGGCGGCCATGGCCGACGGCCGCTTTACCGACCAGGAGCTGGAAAACACCCGCAAAGGCCTGATCAACGGCGTGTTGTCGGCCCAGGACAGCCCGGGGCGCATCATCGGCGGCCGCCTGGTGGGCATCGTCAACGGCCGGGTGCGGCCGGTGCAGGAGACGATCGCCGCGCTCGAGGGGGTCACCCGGGAGGACGTCGTCCGGGTGGCGGAGCGCATCCGGCCGGACACCGTGTATTTCCTGCGGACGCCGCAGGCGCCGCCGGGGAAGGAGGGGCACTGATGGGCTGGCAGGCCATGTACAGCGACCTGCTGAAGGAGCGGGTGCTCTACACCAAGCTGGACGTGGGGCTGGAAGTGTTCGTGATGCCCCGGCCCGGGTTTCACAAGCGCTATGCGGTGTTTTCCACCCGCTACGGGTCCATCGACAACCGGTTCCGCC
>PKQR01000199.1 GCA_017578085.1 Bacillota bacterium | reverse complement strand
CGTGGGTGAGCTACGCGCTGCTGGCGGGCACCATCGGCGTCAACGCCTCCCTGCAGCCGTACTTTTTCACGCTCTACAACATCCAGTCCAACCTGAACACCTTCGTGCCGCTGGTCGCGGCCGCGGTCGGCCAGACGTTGGTCATCCTGGGCGGCGGCATCGACTTGTCGCTGGGCGCCATCATCACGCTGGTCGACGTGGTGGTCGTCTCGCTGATGCGGGGCAGCATGGAGCGGGTGCCCATGGCGCTGGCGGCGGGGCTCTTGGTGGGCGGCCTCTGCGGGCTCGCCAACGGGATCCTGGCGGCGTACGTCCGGTTGCAGCCCATCGTGGCCACCTTTGCCACCAGCTTCATCTGGTCGGGCTTGGCCCTTTGGATCATGCCCCGGCCGGGCGGGTCGGTGCCGAGGGCCTTTTACCGCGGCTACCGGGACGTGTTTCTGGGCATCCCGGTCGCGGCCTGGATCATCCTCGGGATCATCGTGCTCTGGCTCATCATCAAGCGCCACCGCATCACCCGCTACATCCTGGCGGTGGGCGGCGATGAGCGGGCGGCGTACGCGAGCGGCGTGCCGGTGGCCAAGGCCAAGGTGGCCAGCTATGTGCTGGGCGGCTTGTTCGCGGCCTTGGCGGGCATCGGCATCGTGGCCAACACCGCGTCGGGCGACCCCTACGTGGGCGGCCCGATTACCCTGACGTCCATCACCGCCGCAGTCATCGGCGGCACCAGGCTCTCGGGCGGGGCCGGCGGGGCCGGGGGCTCCATCGCCGGTGCCATGATCCTCAGCCTGGTGGGCAACATCGTCTTCTTCGCCAACGTGGGCTCGTACTACCAAGAGCTCATCAACGGCGCCATCGTCGTGACGGCGCTGGCGCTGGCCGGCATCCCGTCGTTGAGGAGGCGAAGCCTGTGAGCGTGCCTGCCCCGACGTGGACGGAAACCCGGAGCCGCTGGCTAGCCCGCCCCCTCAACCCAGTGCTCGTCGCCTTTATCATCGCGGTGCTGCTGTTTGTCGTGGGCGAGCTGGTGTCGCCCGGCTTCGCGGCTTATTCGCAGATCATCAACGTCCTGCGGGTGTCGTCGTTCCTGGGGATCATCGCCGCCGGGCAGACGCTGGTCATCTTGTCCGGGGGCGAAGGCGTCGACCTGTCCGTCGGGGCCATCGTCACCTTCGGCGCCATCATCGCCTCGCGCGTGATCGACGGGCAGGACGCCATGGTGCTGTGGGGCTTGGCCCAAGCGTTGGCCGCGGGGCTGGCGCTGGGCGCGATCAACGGGATTCTGATTGCCTACCTGAAGGTGCCGCCGCTCATCATGACCCTCGGCATGGCCAGCGTCGTGAAAGGCCTGATGCTCGTTTACACCAAGGGGCAGCCCAGCGGGCGGGCCGCGCCCATCATGGTCCGGCTGGTGTCGCAGGAAACCGTCTTCGGCATTCCCGGCATCCTGTGGGTCTGGCTGGCGCTGATGCTGGTCCTCACCTTCATCCTGCGCCAGACCACCTTTGGGCGGTCCCTTTACGCCATCGGCGCCAACCGGCAGGCGGCTTACCTGTCGGGCATCCCCGTCAAGCGGATGGTGGTGGCGGTCTACAGCTTGAGCGGATTGTTGTCCGCTCTCGGCGGCTTCTTCTTCCTAGGCTATACGCAATCGGTATTTCTAAACCTCGGCGATCGCTACGTGCTGCCGTCGGTGGCCGCGGTCGTCGTCGGCGGGACGTCGCTGGCCGGCGGTGCCGGCGGCTACGTGGGCACGGTGGTCGGGTCCATCGTGCTGACGGTGCTCCAGAGCGTGCTGGTCACGCTGCGCATGGAAGAAGCCGGGCGGCAGATCGTGTACGGCGTCGTGCTCTTGGCCTTGCTGGCCGCCTACGGCAGGCAATACCGGCTGAGACAGTGACGGCCAGGGCGCCGCATGTCGAGGCCGATGGGAAGGAGACTCAACTATGGGCAAGCGCATCGGCGTAGGGATTATCGGGAGCGGGTTTATCGCCAACTTTCACGTCCGCAGCTGGCAGGGGGTGCGGCACGGCGACATCGTCGCCATCGCGGCCCGCAACCCGGTGACGGGATCGCAGCTGGCGAGCTTGTGCCGCGAGCTGGATGTCGGCGATCCCAAGGTGTATGACGACATCCGGGCCATGGTGCGGCAGAGCGACGTGGACGCCGTGTGGGTCACGGTGCCCAACCACATCCGCGTCGAAACCGTCGAGGCCATCGTGGAGGAAGTGAAGGCCGGCCGCTCCAAGGTGAAAGCCATTGCCATGGAGAAGCCGCTGGCCCGCAACGCGCGGGAGGCCAAGCGCATCCTCCAGTTGGTGGAGGAGGCCGGCCTGCTGCACGGGTACTTGGAAAACCAGGTGTTCGCGCCGTCGGTCGTGCGCGGCCGCGAGATCCTCTGGCGGCGCGGTGCGGCGCTGGCCGGCCCGCCGTACTTGGCCCGCGCTGCCGAGGAGCACTCGGGGCCTCACATGCCGTGGTTCTGGCGGGGGGCCTTGCAAGGCGGCGGGGTACTCAGCGACATGATGTGCCACTCGGTGGAAGCGGCCCGGTTTCTTTTGACCCCGCCCGATCGCCCCGACTACTTGCGGCCGCTGACGGTGACGGCCACCATCGCGAGCCTCAAGTGGACCCGGGACCATTACGCCCGGCTGCTCAGGGACAACAGCGGCGGCCAGGTGGACTATTTCCGGGCGCCCGCCGAGGACTACGCGACGGCGGAAGTGGTGTACGAGACGGCCGACGGGCACCTTGTCGTCAGCCAGGCGACCACCTCGTGGAGCTACGTAGGCCCGGGCCTGCGGCTCACCTTTGAACTCCTGGGCCCCGAGTATTCGCTGGCCATCAACACGCTGGAGCAGGAAGGGAAACTGTTCCTGAGCCGCAACGTAAAAGGCGAAGCCGGCGAGGACCTGGTGGAGAAGCAGGCCGCCGAGCAGGGTCAGATGCCGTTCATCGGCGACGAGGCCCACACCTACGGCTACACCGCCGAAAACCAGCACATGACCAGGGCCTTTGCCGAGGGCCGGATGCCGCGGGAGACGTTCCGCGACGGGGTGCTGGTGACGCAACTGCTGATGGCCGCCTACAAGTCCGCGGAACTGGGGGTGACGCTGCGCTTCAATCCGGACAACCTCGATGAGTTTGTGCCCCTGGTCCAGCAGGAGCGGTGGAACCCGCGGAACCTGGTGGAGCGGGCCCGGGAAGCGTGAGACGCCGC
>PKQR01000060.1 GCA_017578085.1 Bacillota bacterium | reverse complement strand
TCGTGGACAAGTACGGCAACGCGGTGGCGCTGACGCAGACGCTCAGCAGCTTCTTCGGCGCCGGCGTGGCCGTGCCCGACACGGGCATCATCCTCAACAACCAGATGCAAAACTTCAACGCCCCGGGTCACCCCAACGAACTCGTGCCCGGCAAGCGGCCGCGCACCATCATCGCGCCGACCATCGTGCTCAAGGACGGCAAGCCCTTCCTGGTCGTGGGCAGCCCCGGCGCGGCCCGCATCATCTATGCAATGGTGCATATCCTCACCAACGTCATCGACTTTGGCATGGGCATCCAGGAAGCGATTGACGCGCCGCGGACCTACAGCTACGCGACGAGCAATCGCACCGAGATCGAAGCCCGCATCCCCGAGTCGGTGCGCGAGGAGCTGCGGGCCATGGGCTACAGCCGCATCGACGTGCGCGGCGACTATGACCTGTACTTCGGCGGCGCCCAGGCCATCCTGATCGACCCCGAAACGGGCGAGTTGCGGGGCGCGGCGGACCCGCGGCGGGCGGGCGGCGTCGTAGCGTACTAAGGCAGTACACTGCACGCCTGCGCGCAGGCCATGGCCGGCGCCCGCCCGGCGTCCCCGGCCACGGCCATGCATGGCCATGAGCGGCCAATCGTGTGTGAGACAATCCAAGGAGAGGGGAATTACCAGCATGAGGAAAGCAGCTTCCGTCGTATTGCTCGTGGCGCTCTTGGCGGGTGCCTTGTCGGCCGCACCGGCCTTCGCGGCCGTCGAGGCCCCGGCGCTGATCACTTCGGCCGGCCAGAGCCCTGGTGCGCTGATGGTCCGCGTCCTTGCCGATCAGGCCGGCGTGGCCAACACCTATGATACGCTGGCCACGGCCGATGCGCTGGCCGGCGCCAAGAGCCTCATCGTCGTCATCGGCGCCAGCCAGAAGGGCCTCGGCGCCGCCGGTATCGACGTCAACCAGGAGTACACTCGCGTCGAGAGCTTGCTGGCGCAAGCCAAGGCCCAGGGCATCCCCGTCATCGCCATGCACGTGGAAGGCGCTCCCCGGCGCGGCGCCACCAGCGATGACCTCTCCCGCCTGGTGATGCGCTACGCCCAGTATGTCATCGTGCGGGCCGACGGCAACGAGGACGGCTTCTTCACCCAGCTGGCCCAGCAGTACGGCGCGACGCTCCGGCTGATCGACAAGACGGCTGACGCCGCTGCTGCGCTGCGTGACCTGTACGGGAACTAAAACCGCAACCAGGTGAGCTCCCGGCCGGAGCATGGCTCCGGCCGGGACCTTTCTGCTCCGCACACACGTTTGCACGATTGAAACGCGCCTAGCGGGCGAGCAAGACGGCAAACAACGCAGCAAACAACGGGAGGAGGCAAGTCCGTGGCAAAGCGCAACACCATTGCCCTGATCGCCCTTGGGGTCATGGTACTCTGCATGGCCGTGGGCGCCAGTGCGATGCCCGCGCTTCATGACGTCCGTCCCGGCTACGGCGTCACGGCCATCGGCTGGCTGAGCGACTATCATCCGCCCCTCAAGGGCACGCCTGGCGACACCCGCGTGTACTACCTTGACTCCGGCAAGCCCGGCGCGACGGTGTACGTCCAGGGTGGCACCCACGGCAACGAGCCCGCGGGTATCATCGCTGCTACGATTTTGGTCGAGCGGGCCATCCCGACCGCCGGCCGGCTGATTGTCGTCCCCTACGGCAACAACGCCAACATCGACTATAACGACCAGTATCGGCTGGACGTGCCGCCCTATTTCACCATCGAGGTGGAAGGCGGCGTGCCGCGCACGTTCCGCTACGGCTCCCGCCGCACGAACCCGGCCTACGAAGCGCAGCCCGATCCCGAGGTATACGTCACCCTCGACGGCGGCGTGCATGACGGCGCGGAGATCCGCAACCTGAACCGGGTGCACCCGGGCAAACCCGACGGGACTTTGACCGAGCAAATCGCTTACGCCATCAACCGGCTGCTCATTGAGGAAAAGGTGGACGTCGCCATAGACCTGCACGAGGCGGGCGTCGGCGACCGGCTGGAGAACGTGCTGGTGGCCCACCAGCGGGCGTTCATGGCGGGCGTGTACGCGGTCTTGAACCTCAGCGCTCAAGGACTGCACTTCACCTTGGAGCCCTCCCGGCCTGAGTTCCGGGGCCTGAGCCACCGGGAGTGGGGCGACCACACCCCGGCGCTGGCGTTCCTGACGGAAACCGGCAACCCCGGCCAGACGTCCGAGTACGAAAACCCGGACATCGTGAACGACCCCAAGAACCCGCTGCATGAGCGTGTCGGCCGGCAGCTGGCCCTTATCCGGGCAGTGCTGGACGCCACAGCCCAGCTGGGCCTGCCGCCCATGACGTACGAGGGCGTCCCGACTTACGCGGACCTGGTGCGGGACGGCCTGGGCCCCTGGCTCAACGCTCCGACGGCCCAGCCCTGAGCTGGCTCACCGGCGGCGCTGACAACGTACCGCTTCTATGGAGGGTAAAGCAGTGAAGTTGCGGAGACCGTTGCATTCGTTTGCGGCCTCACTGGTCGTCGCTCTCCTTTTGAGCGTCTCGGCTCTTGCGGCCCAAGTGGAAACCGGGCTGTCGGTCAAGTCGCAGCTCGGTGTGGTCGCAGCGGCTCACCCCCTGGCGGCCCAGGCGGGCGCTGAGATTCTCGCCAAAGGCGGCAATGCCGTGGATGCGGCCATTGCGGTCTCGTACGCCCTGGCGGTCGTGGAACCTTACGCCTCCAGCCTGGGCGGTGAAGGCTACATGGTCATCAGCCTTGCCGACGGCACTGATGTCGCCATCGACTTCCGGTCCCGGGCGCCGCTGCACGTGAACGTGCATACGCCTGGCGAGATCGGGACGCACCAGTACGGGATCTACACGACCATGGTCCCAGGCCTCGTGAAGGGCACAGAACTGGCGCTCAAGAAGTACGGGACCATGACGCTCGCGGAAGTGCTGGAGCCCGCCATCCGCCTGGCGGAGGAAGGCTTCGCCGTCCACGAGACGTACGCCAGCGTCGCTGGCGACGCCTACAGCACGCTGATCCAATATCCGTACGCCGCCTCCATCTGGCTGGACAACGGTCTTATTCCCGAAGTGGGAACGATCATCCGCAACCCCGACATGGCGCGGGCGCTTCGCCTGATCGCAGAGCATGGGTCTGATGTGTTCTACAAGGGCGAGATCGCCGAAGCCATCGAGCGGGCCACCAACGGCTGGATCGACCGGGCGTCCCTGGCGGCGTACCAGGCCTACGAGCGGCCCGTTGTGAGGGGCACGTACCGGGGCTATGAGGTCATCGGCGCTCCGCCCATCGTCTCGGGCCTGCGGGTGCAGGAGACCCTCAACATCCTCGAGCACTTTGACCTCAAGTCCTATGGCTCCGTGACGGCGCCCGAAGTGGTCCACATCGTCTCCGAGGCCCTCAAGCTCTCCGGGGCCGACTGGAACGCCTATTCGTGGGATCCGAACTATTACCGGATTCCCGTCGAGGCCTTGCTGTCCAAGCAGTACGCCGCCGAGCGGGCCAAGCTCATCGACCTGAATCGTGCCCAGGCCTTTGAGGCTGGCGACCCGTTCACCTACAGCGCTGAAGTCGGCTGGATGCTGTACGACACCAACGAGTCCGCGTCCACGACCCACTTCAGCGTCTTGGACAAGGACGGCAACGCCGTGGCCGTGACCCAGACCATCAGCTCCTTCTGGGGCAGCCGCATCGCGGTTGAGCCGTACGGCTTCCTTATGAGCGACCACTTCAAGCAGTTCCCCAAGTTCGACCCGGCGGATCCGTTCCGCCCGGACTACGCGGCGCCGCTGAAGTCCACGAAGACCAACCTGTCGCCCACCATCATCAAGAAGGACGGCAAGGTCCGGCTCATCGCCGGCTCGCCGGGCGGCGTGCGCATCCCGGCCACGACGGTCCAGTTCATCGTGTCCATGATCGACTTTGAGATGACGCTCGAGGAGGCCGTCCTGGCCCCCAAGTTCTACCCCGACAACGACCTGAGCCTCGATCTCGAGGGCGGCTTCCCCGAAGAGACCATTGCAGCCCTCAAGGCCCTCGGCCACAAGGTCACCACTCGTCCGCCCTTGCAGCGGGTATTCGGCGCCCTCAACGTCGTCTGGGTGGATGAGGACGGCAACATGTGGGGCCACGGCTCCGTCCGGCGGCAGGGTGGCGCAGCAGCGCCGCTGGCGATTGAGGAACCCGCCGCGGTTTACTAGCCGCAATTGCATCTAACCGCAACTGCACGGTGGAGTCCGACCGGGGCGGAAATCCGCCCCGGTCGCCGTATCTAACAGAGG
This sequence comes from Bacillota bacterium, assembly GCA_017578085.1. Lineage (GTDB taxonomy): Bacteria > Bacillota > Limnochordia > Limnochordales > ZCTH02-B6 > ZCTH02-B6. Next base: position 8,025 of record PKQR01000060.1, on the reverse strand, counting down.
AGGTCAGATGGTGGCAAAGCGCACCAGCATCGCCTTGATCGCCCTCGGCATCCTGGTCTTCTCGGCGGCCGCGGGCGCTTGCGCAGCACCCGCCCTGCATGACATCCGCCCCGGCTACGGCGTGACCGCCATCGGCTGGCTGAGCGACTATCACCCGCCCCTCAAGGGCACGCCGGGCGACTCCCGGGTGTATTACCTCGACTCGGGCGTGCCCGGAGCTACGGTGTACGTTCAGGGCGGCACCCACGGGGCCGAGATCGCAGGCGTCCTGGCGGCGACGATCCTCGTGGAGCGGGCCATCCCCACCGTCGGCCGGCTCATCGTCGTGCCCCACGCCAACAACGCCAACGTGGACTACAAAGACGGCTCCATCCCGGACGCGCCGTCCTGGATCACCGTCGAGGTGGAGGGCGGCGCGCCGCGGTCGTTCCGCTACGGCTCCCGGCGCACCAACCCGGCCTATGAGCTGCAGCCTGATCCGGAAGTTTACGTGAGCCCTTCCGGCGGCCAATATCCCGGCAACGAGATGCGCAACCTTGACCGGGTCCACCCGGGCAGGCCGGACGGCGCGCTGACGGAGCAGATCGCCTATGCGATTTTCCGGCTGTTAGTTGAAGAAAACGTCGACGTGGCCTTCGACTTGCACGAAGCGCAGGTGACCTCAGGCATCGCCAACACCCTGATTGCCCACCCGCGGGCCATGGAGGCCGCCGTGCTGGCCATCCTCGACCTGAGCATGCAAGGCTTGAACTTCAGCCTAGAGCAGTCGCGGGACGAGTACCGCGGCCTCAGCCACTGGGAATGGGGCAACAACACCCGGGCATTGCCCTTCCTGATTGAAACCCCCAACCCCGGCCAGACGACGCACCTCAGCAACCGGGACCCGGTCAACGACCCCGTCAACCCCTTGCACCACCGCGTCGGCAAACAGTTGGCCCTGATCCGTGCGGTGCTGGACGCCACCGCGCTGCTCGGCACGCCGCCCATGCTCTACGAAGGCGTACCGACCTACGCCGACCTGGTCCGGGACGGCCTCGGCCCCTGGCTCAACGCCCCGACGGCCCGGCCGTGAGCCGCCGTGAGCCCGGGGCGGCCCACGCAGGAACCATCCGCACCGCAACCGACGAAAAGAGGTGGCCATTGCCGGCCACCTCTTTTCGTTGGGGGCAACCATGCGCCGTAGGCTTGCCGCTCGCTTCGCCGCTATTGCGCCGCCACTTGCGCCGCTATTTGATCAGCAGGAACCGCAGCAGAAGGGGGATCAGGACAACCGCCGCCACCAGTTGGTCCCGCAGCCGGCGCTGGGTCACCACTTCCACCGCGCAGCCGGCGGCCACCGCGAGCGCCAATAACCTGTAGAGCCCCATGATGACGTCCAACGCCGTTCCCCTTCCCTTTGACTAGGCCAGCAGGATCATGCCGATGGCGTACACGATGCTCAGGATGGCAAAGGGCAAGCACGTGAGCAGAATGCGCCCGTAATTCTTCTCGCCCACGACCTGACCGGCAAAAATGCCGGCCAGCGCCGTCGGCGGCATCAGGTCACCAAGACCTGCCAGCAGCGAAATCGCGGCCGTGATGACGATCTCGCTGCCGCTTTGCAGGAACGCCAACACCAGCGGAACGCCCAACACCGAAGTGGCCCCGTAGGCCGACACGGCGCCGAACAGCGGGATGCCCAGCGCAGCGGCCAAATACAGCCAGCCGGCGGGTAGGCTGAGGAGGCTCACGACCATCCAGCCGCGGCCGCCCACCAGCGTCATCACTTGGATAAAGGCACCCACGCCGACGAGGATCCCGAGCACCGGCAGCGCCTGGCGGAGCGCCGCCCGCAGAACCCCGAGCCAATTCGGTACCTGACTGATGAGAAGGATCAGGCCCGTGCCGATGGCAAAGGTGAGGGCGAGCCCCAGGTCCGGCCACCAGCCGACGGCGACGCGGCTGAGCGTCATGGACAGCACGACCCACAAAAGGGGCAGCCAAGCCCAAAACCCTTTCAGCGACCGCGGTGAGGGGCTCGCGGCGGCCAACACCTCGCCGCCGCCGGCTCGCACCTGCCTCTCGGCCTCTTCCATGGCCCGGAGCGCGCCCTGCACGTCCGCGCGGCCCCGCTTCAGCAACGGCCACCCGGTGACGTACGCGGTCACGATGGCCAGCGGCACCGACGCGATCACGAGGGGCCCCTCAAAGCCGATGTACGGGATGTCTACCCCGCTGCCGATGATCATGACCGGCACATTGACAGGCGGAGCCACCAAACCGTAAATGCCGCCCATGGCGATGAAGGCGCCGGCCCGCAACTTATCGAGGCCCAGCGCCATCAGCACAGGCCCGACCAGCGCGCCCGCCGTGAGCACCGCGGCGCTGGACGAGCCCGACAGCATGCCCGGCAGCATGGTCAGCACCATAAGCGCCGGCAAAAGGACCACGGGCTTATTGCCAAAGGCGTTCAACAGCTGGCGTGCGATGTCAGACAGCGCCCCCGACGCGCGCATGGCCCCCATAAAGGCCATGGCCGTCACGATAATGAGGATCGCGTCAAGATACATAAACCCGCCTTCAACCAGGTGGCGCAAGGCCAGGCCTTGGCCTCCGAGCAGCGCCCCAAGCGCAGCTGCGCCCAAAAGTGACAGGGAGACGGGCATTCGCACCGCCGCCAGCGCGATGAAAGCGGCGACCATGATTAGGAACAGCACTGCTTCACTCAACATGCAAGCGCCTCCAACTGCCCGCCGGCATGGCGAGGGCCCATCGCGCAGGCCGCCTCACCGCGGCGGCTGCAAGTAGGCTCCCACGCCGTTCGCCATCAAATCGAAATAGTCCGGTACGCCCGCCACGACGATGCCGTTCAGCGGGTTGAGCAAGGTGTACATCTCGAAAAACGCCTTGAGGGTCGACAGATGGCGGCCGGCCCGCTCCTCCAGCGGATGCCCCTCGGGGCCGAAGGGAACATACAGCCGGCCGAGCTGGGCAGCCCGCTCGTACTGCACGTCCTTCCCTTCCAGCACCAGGTCCGCGTTGGTGCGGCCGCGCAGCCGCCCTTGGGCGGGGTTTGCGCTTTCAAACAGCGCCGCTAGGGTGTCGGTGGAATCGCCCCACTCCCGGTGGCTCAAGCCCCGGAGCGCAGTTGGCGACTGCTCAAGGCCGATGGGGATCCCCTGCGATTCCAGGGTCATCATGGCCATGACGCCGATCTCCATCATGCGGGGATGGGCAACGATTGTGTTGATGACGGGGTATTCCGGCGACGCCTCGTGCAGGTCAAAGGCCATGGTTACGCCTTCCTCTTTGATGAGCTGCACGATCGCGTACGCGATCTGCTCGGTCAGCGTGCCGTCGGGGCGGCCGGGATACGCTCGATTCAAGTTGCGGGTTTCAGAACCGGAGAGCTGCTGGCCCGAAGCTTGCACATAGACGTCCGGGTCGGGCCACTGGTGGACGGGATTCGTCGCGCGGGCGCCCAGGCGGAACCGCCGCGTCCCGCCAGGGGTTTCGATCTCAATGTACGCCGGGTGTCCTTCACCGGGCAGGTTATGGGTAAAGCCGCTGGCGTTGGCTTGCGGGATGACGATCAGGCGGCCTTGCTCCACCTCGGCCCGCTCCACGAGCAACACCGCGGCCATGAAACCGGCGAATTCGTCGGGGTGCGTACCGCCCAACACCAGCACCGTGGCGCCCGGTTGCTTTCCTTCGAGCACGTACACCGGCGTGTCGCCGGGACCGCCCGCCAAGCGGGGGTGATAATCGCTGAGGCGCCGTACTTCCGTGACGCCGGGACCGGGATAAAGTACGTCCGGCTCGTGCTTCGCGGCAAACTCCGCTCCGGTGAGCCACGCCACCGCCAAAGCGGCCAGCAACACCATCAGGCCGCGAAGGTGCGCGCCCGCTGCTCGACCGGTACCCATCGCCCGCCTCCTCTTTCGCTGCCACGTTCCTGCATTGCCGTGTTTTACCGTCGCAACGGGCGTACTTTGGCATCCCGGCCCGACAAACCTGTTTATTTCCGTTTATCTCGCCAGCGCACCAGTTTCTTGGGCCGTCCCAGCTGGCCGTAGTTGAGCTGCACCTCGACGAGGCCCTCGTCTTCCAGGTGGGCCACATAGCGGCACACGGTCTGATAGGCGAAGCCCGACATCTCGGCCAGCTCCTGCTGGGTGACGAAGTCCCGGGTTTCCCTCAGCGCGGCGACGATGGCCTCCAGCGTCTGCCGCTGGATCCCCTTGGGCAACTGGTCCTGGGGGCGCCGCTCCAGCTGCTGCTCGGCGGCGGCCAGGCGCAGGTGCAGGCGGATGCGGGCGATGAGGTCAGGCGCCTTGATAGGTTTCAGCGCGAAGTCGGTGGCCCCGGCGTCCAGAAAAGCGTCGGCCGTCGCCTGGTCCTCATCCACCGTCAGCACCAGCACGGGCAGGTGAGGAAACTCCTCCCGCACAAAGCCCAGCAGCGTCAAGCCGTCCATGCGGGGCATGTGGTAGTCCAGCAGCACCAGGTCGTAGGTGCGCCGCTCCCGCAAGAGGCGCAGGGCTTCCGCACCGTCGGAGGCACCGTCCATGTGCCAGCCCGCCGCCTCGCAAATGGCCTTGAGGGTGTACAAGATGTCCTCGTCGTCGTCGACCGCCAAAATGCGGGTCTTGTCCGTGCCGGAGTGTTCGCCGGAACCCTGGGGGTCCTGGCTGTTGTGAGCGTTCATCGTACGCCTCCCTCCGAGAGGTTCCTTTTCCCCGTGCGGCCTGCTGCCGTTGGGCCTCCTCCCGCCCACAAGTCCCGGGCGCTCAGCCGTCCTGCGGCGCCGCCGCGCCCTCAAAGATTGCCGGCAGCTTCACGATGATGGTCGTCCCCCGGCCGGGCTCGCTGTCCACCTCCAGCGTGCCGCCGTGCTCCTGGACGATCACCTCACGGGCAAAGCTCAAGCCCAGCCCCGAGCTGCCTTTGGTGGAGAAACCGGGAGTAAACAGCTGGTCCATCAGCTCGAGCGGGATGCCTGGCCCCTGGTCGATGACTTCAAAGCGCAAGGAAGGCCCGTCCCCCGACACTCGCACCAGCACCGGTTCCGGGGAATCTCCCATCGCGTCACGGGCGTTTTGAATCAGGTTCGCCATCGCCCGGATGGTGCGCACCACGTTCACTTCCACATCGGGCAGGGGTTCCGTCGTCTCAAAACGCACGCCCGAGCGGTGTGCGCCGGACACGTGGGAGTGCAGCATGCGTACCAGCTCCCCGCCGGACACCCGCCGCCGGGTTTCGGGATACAAGATCTCGGAGATCATGTGATTCATCCGCTCGACCGCCTGCACGACCCGCTCGACATACTCGGCTGTCTTGGTGTGATCCTCGGTCATGGCGATGAGGGACAGCAGGCCCTGCACCGTCGTCAGGGGCGTCTTCAAGTCGTGGACCAGTCGCTGCATTTCCGCCCGGGATCGCGCTTCCAAGTTGCGCGCCGCTGCCTGCCGCATCTCCAGCTCCTTGGCTTGGTGCCGCCGCATGAGGTCCAAATGGTTCCGGTAGTCCACCATAAACTTGGCCATCACCAGCGCGATGCCGACAAACAGGCCACACGACACCACGCTCCACTGGTTGAGCAAGGCCTCCTGGCCCAGAAACGCGGCGGCGTTTTTCACGTCGCTGGAGAGGTCGCCCATTCCGAAGCCGTAGCCGGTCAGCATGGGCGCCATGCCCAGCCACTGCCACCCAAAGCTGAACATGCCAAAGGTGAAGGCCCTGAAGAACAGTCCCTGCGGGTACGGCGAAAGGGCGTGCACCAGGATCACGCCCGCCACCGACAGCATGGCCGGAACGCCGAAGTCGTAGGGCGTGCCGATAAGGCGGATCACCTGATACGAAAGGGGAACCAGCAGCGCCGGGACCAGGTAGCCCAGCACCCGGCGCGTCCAGCGGCCGCCCGCGGGCACGTACTCTTCCATCAGGACAAAGGCGCCGAGGTACAGGGGCAGTACCCGCAGCGTGTTGAGCGCGGTGACCTGCGTGGCCACCACCAGCAGCCGACCCGAGTCGCCCCCTGCGATGACCGAACGGGTGGCGCTCACCAGCCGCAGGTCCACCGAGCGCAACAGATGGCCGGCCACGATCCCTAAGGCCAGGAGGCCGAAGCCCACCGCCGTGGGCAGGAACCGGAAACGCGCGTGCGCACTCCGCCCCCGGGTGTGCACGGTCGGGTTTCTTCGTACGATTCGAAACCAAGTGTTCACGGTTTCATTATAGCGGCGGCGCGAGGCCCGTGTCTAAACGCGGAAAACCGCCAACACCCCTAGAGAGTTCTGGTCAACCTACCAGCCAGAGCCATCGTCTAAGAATGTAGGGTTTCCGTCAACGGCCGGCGCGCCTCCGCCGCCCTGAGGCCCGAAGCGCGGGGTGCGAACCCGGGCCTGCCATTTGACAAGCGGGTCCCGATGCGTTATTGTATGATTGGGTTTTTTTACCCCGCAATTCAAATTGTGACCATGTGAACACCGGCTGCAGTCGCCGGCGCGGGGCTCCGCCCCGCAGCACCGGCTCCGCAGCCGACGCACTGGAGGAAAAGCGAGAATGGATGGCTCCGACGCGGGACCAAGTAGCGTGCTGCTTCTGGTGGCACTGGTCCTTCTGGTCCTGGCCTCGGCGTTCTTTTCCGGCTCCGAAGTCGCTCTCCTGTCCGCCAACCGGTTACGCCTCAGGCACTTGAGCGAGCAGGGCAACCGCCGGGCGCGTACTGTGCTCGACCTGCTGGAATCCCCCCAGCGCATGATCAGCACCATCCTCGTGGGCAACAACGTCGTCAATATCCTGGCTTCCACCATTGCGACCGCGGTGGCCATCGACCTGTGGGGCGCCCGGGGCGCCGGCATTGCCGCCGCGGCGATGACGGTCATCCTCATCACCTTCGGCGAGGTGCTGCCCAAGTCGGTGGCGGCGTACCGGGCGGACGCGGCGGCGTCCATCGTCGTCGGCCCTATCGCCTTGCTGACGAAGCTGCTGTCTCCCGTGACGTTCCTGCTCACCGCGGCCTCCAACGCCGCCATCCGCCTTCTGGGCGGCAACCCGGCGGACAAGCCGCGGGTGACGCCCGAGGAGATCCGCACCATGGTCAGCCTGGGGCAGGAGCAAGGCGTGCTGGACGAACAGGAGCACGACCTGATCCACCGGGTGTTTGAGTTCGGCGAAAAGACCGTGGGCGAGATCATGGTGCCTAAGGTGGACATCGTGGCCGCGCCCCGCACCCTGACCATCGACGAAATCGCCGACCTCTTCGCGCAACACCCCTATTCCCGCGTGCTGGTCTATGAGGAAACGCCGGACAACATCATCGGTGCGGTGCACATCAAGGACCTGGTCCGGGCGCAGCAGTCGGGCGGCAAGACCCTTGACGACATCATCCGGCCGGTGCTGTACGTGCCGGAAACGCTGCCCATCGAGCGGGCCTTCGCCCGCATGAAAGCCCTGCGCATCTCCGTCGCCGTGGTCCTGGACGAGTGGGCGCAGACGCTGGGCATGGTCACGATTGGGGACATCATCGAGGAGATCGTCGGCGAGGTCCTGGATGAGCACGACGCCGGCGAAACCGACCCGGTGGCCCTGGACGACCGCTCGCTGGAAGTGGACGGCGGGTACCTGGTGGAAGACCTCAACAAGGAGTTCGGCCTCAACATCCCCGAGGACGTGGCCAAGACCATCGGCGGCTACGTCTTTTACAAGCTCGGCCGCGTTCCTCAGCCCCACGACAAGGTAACCGTGGGCCCGGGCGTGGAGCTTGCGGTGCTGGAAGTCAAGGGCAAGCGGGTGACCAAGGTGCGGGTCATCCGGGGCGACGCCGCAACGCCGGCGCCCCCGCCCGCAGGCTCGGACACGGTCCGGTCAGCCCAGGCCCACGCCGGCCAGCCTGGCCCTACGCTGACCGCTTAAGCGGGCGCGCCACGCCGGCCACCGTCGGTCATCGCGCTGTGCACCATGAGCACCTCCGCCAAGTTCTCGCGGGTCAACAGCCCCACCAGCGTGCCGCTGCCGTCCACCACCGGCAGCGCCGGGTACTGG
>PKQR01000198.1 GCA_017578085.1 Bacillota bacterium | reverse complement strand
GTTCGTAGTTGATACGCTTGTACCTTCCGAATGGCACGTTGAACTCGCCGCGGCGGTTAAACCGGCACAGTCCGTTGTACCCCGTGCGGTTCAGGTAGTAGAAGATTTGGGCAGCCTCGCTGGTGTCCGCCTTTCCTTCGCGTATCAACTCGTTGAATCGACGCCGGTATTCGTAGTACATTGCCGATTCGTTTCGCATCGGCAGCGTGAAGGTTAGCCCAACCTTCACCCACCGGTAAAAGTTGACAAGATGAGGGTTAACATCGTTGAGCAGCGCCCGTGCCGGCATTAATCCCAACGTGACAGCCAGACCGCCACACATCGGTTCGACCAGGCGACGATGAGAGTGATATTGCCAGATTCGACTCAACTCGGGAACTAACCAGCGCTTGCCGCCTGCCCACTTCAAAATTGGCTTTAGCGGGCCTATTTGGCGTGCCGGCTTTGTCCCCGTGGCCCCGGACCCGTCAGGGTCCGTTTCGGTGGAGAGCAGGGGTAACTGATGTGCGCAGACCTTCACGATAATCAACCCCGATGGAGTGCTCAACAACCGGCAGCCGTTCTCTCTAGGTGGTGCTTATTCCCGTATCGCGAAATGCTTCCCTGCTGATGACTGAGCAGTGGTGTGCTTGACACACATGGTGCCGAAAGTGATATTGTGTTATTACATACAGACAAAGTATGTTATAGGCGAGGTACAGTTATGGCAAAACGCATTCCTTGCTCTGCGGGCGCGTCTTGACTCTCTACGGTCTTGTGTGAGGGCGAAGCCGGTGAAGTGGCATATTAACCCGCATTCTGGTGTGCCCATTTACGTCCAACTCGTGCAGCAGGTGAAAACCGCCATCGCCGCGGGCGTGCTGCGGGAAGGGGACCGCTTGCCCACCGTGCGGGAGCTGGCCTTGGAGCTGACCATCAACCCAAACACGGTGGCCCGCGCATACCGGGAGCTGGAGCGGGCGGGGTTTATCGAAACGACGCCTGGGCGGGGCACCTACGTCAAGGCTGCGAAGCATCCGCCCATGCCGGCCGAGGAGCGGCGCCGGCGCCTGGCGACCGTCGTCGAGGTGATGGTAGCCGAAGCCCGGGCCCTTGGGTTCACCGATGAGGAGATTATGGAGACGGTCAGGGCGGCCGTGGCCGGTCAAGCCGGCAACGGGGGAAGCGCTTGAGACGGGGGAGGAAGGCGGTCTGAGACGAGGGAAGCCGGCCTACATGAGGGACGAGCCCGGCATGAGGGAGGCGGAAACGATGGCAGATAGGCAGCCGCCACTCGAGGGAGCAACGGAGGCCGCCATCGTCTGCCAAGGTTTGACCAAGAGATACGGCGCAACCGTCGCCGTGGATGGCATCGACTGGATTGTTCCCAAAGGCAGCGTGACGGGGCTCGTGGGTCCCAACGGCGCAGGCAAGTCGACGACGCTGAAGATGCTCATCGGGCTGGTGCGGCCCACCGCCGGCAGGGCTTGGGTATTGGGCCGCGATGTGACGGCCGAAAGCCTCGACGTCCGGGTCCGTACCGGCTACATGCCCGAAGAAGACTCGCTTCTCCGCTGGATGACGGCGGAGGACGCGCTGGCCTTCTCCCGGCTGCTATATCCCACCTGGAGCGACGCGCTGTTCCGGGAAACCCTCGACCTGTTCGGCCTGTCTCCCAAGGTCCCGGTTTCGAAGATGTCCAAGGGAATGCGGCGCCAGCTGGCCTTGGCCCTCGCCGTGGCCCAACGGCCGGAACTGTTGCTCTTGGACGAGCCCACGTCGGGCCTCGATCCAGAGCGGCGCCGGGACTTTCTCAACGTCATCCTGAAATCCGTAGCCCGGGAAGGTGTGACCGTTGTGATGTCGTCCCACCAGCTGCACGAGGTCGAGCGGGTCGCGGACCGGGTGGCCTTCATGCGGGCCGGGCGCATTGTACTGGAGAGCGACCTGGACGCCCTCAAGGAAGCGGCACGCCGCATCCGCGTCGTGTTTCAGGGCGAGCCGCCGCCCGACCTGGCCCAATGGGAGGGCGTCGTGCGGGTCGAGGCGGACGGGAGGTCCCATGTGCTGCAGGTGAGCGGCGACGTGGACGCACTGATCGCCCGGCTCAAGGCATACAACCCCTTCGTGGTTGAGGTCGTCGAGCACAATCTCGAGGACCTCTATTTCGAAACCGGCGGCAAAGGGGGTACCCGCCCATGACCGCTGCCGTGCGGGCGTTGTTGTTTAAGGAAATCCGGGAAGGCCGCTGGAAATTTGCCATAGCCGCAATGGTACTGGTTGCGGTCGGCGTCAGCGTGCCCCTGAGCTACGAGCTGTTCGGCGGCGTTTTGGGGGAACTGTTGAAGGAAACGCGGCTGCCGCAGTTTTTGAAAGAGCTGCTGCCGCCGGATCTGTTGCAGATGGACACGTATCTCTGGTCCAACTGGCATGCGAAGAACTTGTACCAGGCGGTGGTCATTGTAGCCATCATCTTCGGGTCGACTGCGGTGGCCGGAGAATTCAGCCGCGGGTCGGCGCAGTACTTGTTTTCCCGGCCCGTGGCCCGCAGAAGCGTGGTGCTGACAAAAACCGGCGTGGATCTGCTTTGGCTGGCCTCGGCGGCGCTTTTGGGGACCATCGCGTTGGACATCACGAGTCGCCTCGCCCACGGCTATGCGGTGCCGTGGACGTTTTACGCTGGGCTCGTGCCCATCTTGGCCGGTGGGACGTTTGTGTACGGCCTGGCGCTGGTTGTCTCCACCCGGATCGATGACCCCGTCAAGGCGGGGGTGTCGGCGGCGGCGATCGCAGCGCTGTTTTCCATCCCCAGCTATGTGCCCGCCTGGCGCAGCGTTTCCGTGTACGTGCAGATGACGGGCCGGGCGCTGTTCCGGGACGGCGCGTTTCCGTGGCTGCCGGTGCTGGTCATGGTCGCACTGGCGGCGGGCCTGGTGGCGGCCGCGGCGGCAAGGCTAGAGAAGAGAGACATCGCGTGACGACCAACTCCATCACCGCCGGTGTCGCCGAAATCAACGCCATCAGCGCCGTCGCCGCCGTTATGGTGGTGTACGGAACGGCGGTCCGCATTAGATAGCGGAACCGGCACGCCCAAGGGCGAAATGTGTGCCCAGGAGGTGTTTAGTCCGATGAGGGAGGAAATCCGCAAGCAGCTGGAGTTTACGGCCCAATGGCTCGAACAGGCCCTCCAGGATGTGTCCGAGGATGAAGCCGCGGCTCGCCCTGGGGGTCTCGCGCCCATCGTGTGGCAGGTCGGGCACAT
>PKQR01000197.1 GCA_017578085.1 Bacillota bacterium | reverse complement strand
ACGGACCGCACCTTGCCCTTGGCGTAGGTGCGGAACACCTTGGTGATCTCCACCTTGAGCTTTTGGCCCACGTAGCGGCCGCCGCCTTCGATGTCGATGACGTACCCCTCGATACGGGCGATGCCGTCCTTGGGGTTGGTCAGATGGGGCTCCTGCACCTGCATGTCCAGCACCTGGCCCTCGCGCACCGGCAGCGCCCGCTGCTCCAGCTCCGCCTTGGTGCCCGCCACGATCTCCACATCCTCGATGTGCATCCCTTCGGCGCCCTTGACGTAGATGGCCTTGCCCGTGCGCTCTTCGAGGCGCCTCAGCAAGGTGCCGTTGGGGCCGATGATCTGGGCCGCCACCAGCGGGTTGCACGTGACGAGGAACGCTTCCTCCCGGCTCACCCGGGCGCGCCGCTCCAGCTCCCGCTGGGTCTTGTGGGCGACGGTTTCCTCCGAGAGCACCCGGCCTGACCCGTCACAGTAAGGACACGCCCGCTGCAGGCGGGCGTCGATGTCCTCGGCCACCTTCTTGCGGGTCATCTCCACCAAGCCCAGGCTCGTGAAACCAAGCACGTGGGAACGGGTCTTGTCAGGCTCCAGCGCCCGCTCCAAGGCCTCGAGCACCTGGCGCCGGTGGGCGTCGGACTCCATGTCGATGAAGTCGATGATGATGATCCCGCCGATGTCCCGCAGCCGCACCTGCCGGGCGATCTCCACCGCCGCCTCCAGGTTGGTCTTGAGCACTGTATCGGCCAAGTTGGTGGTGCCGATGAAGCGGCCGGTGTTGACGTCGATGCTGGTCAAGGCTTCGGTGTGGTCGATGACGATGTAGCCGCCGCTCTCCAGCCACACCTTGCGCTGCAGCGAGCGCTCGAGCTGGCTTTCAATGTCGTAAAACTCGAAGATGGGCTTCTTGCCGGTGTAAAGGTACACCCGCGGTTTCATGGACGGCGACAGCGAGTCCAGCAGCTCGAGCACCGTCTTGTACACCGTTTCGTCGTCTACCACAAAGCGCGATACGTCGGGCGTAAACTCGTCCCGCACCAGCCGGTACACCAGGTCGTAGTCCTGATACAACAGCGCCGGTGCAGGGCTCGTGGCGGCCTTGCGCTGGATCTTTTCCCATATCCCTAAGAGAAACCGGCAGTCCTGGGCCAGGACGTCCGCGTCCTTGCCCACAGCCAGCGTCCGCACGATGAGCCCCATGCCCGGCGGGCGAATCTGCCTGGCGACCTCTTTGAGCCGCTGGCGCTCCTCCTCGTCGGTGATGCGCCGGGACAAGGCGATATGGTCCACCGTGGGCATCAGGACCAGGTAGCGGCCGGGAATCGTCAGGTTGGTGACGACCCGCGCCCCCTTGGTGCCAATGGGCTCCTTGACCACTTGGACGACGATCTCTTGCCCGACCGTCAGCACGTCGTCAATGGAGCGCGGCCGGGGCGCCTCCACCACCTCTTCGCTGCCGTTCAAGTGGGCTAGGGCGTCGTCCACGTACAAAAACGCGTTGCGCTCGAGGCCGATGTTGACAAAAGCGGCCTGCATGCCGGGGAGGACGTTTTCCACCCGGCCCTTATAAATATTGCCGACCACCGAACGATGGGCTTCCCGCTCTATGAACAGCTCTACAAGCCGCCGGTCCTCCAGCATCGCGGCCCGCGTCTCGCCGAAGCTGGCGTTGACCACGATCTCCCGTGTCATGCGTATTGGTCACTCCTGACCACTCCCAAGCAAGGGGGAAGAAAATTGAGAAACCTGCCCTTAGTATGCGAAAGCCGGGAGGCCGCATATTCCGCGCACCCGGCCGACCCCCCGGCGATACCCCAACGCTGCTCAGCTGTCCCCGAAACAGCGAACGTATGTATGGAAATAGGTTACCACAGTCATCGTTTATTGTCAATGTAACGAAGCTGGACCGCCTCGGCCACGGGCACATTCAGCCCCCGGTCAAACAGGCAGTCCAGGATGTCCGCCTCCGCCGCGATGCCCGTCGGGCGCCCCGCCTCGTCGACGACCCACACCAGGTGGTAGCGCTGGGGCACAAACCGGTCCACCACCTGCCGTACCGGAGCATCGGCCCGGGCCACCAGCGCCTCGGCGGCGAGGCAGCCGTGGGCCTCAAGCTCCTGCTGCTTGCGGACAAGGGACGCCATAAAGACGTACCCGGCCGCTTCGGCCTCGCGGCGGGCGGCCAAGACGACGAACAGCCCGACCAACGGCATGGTGATGCTGGCATAACCCCAGTAGACGAACCCGGCGCCGGCCAAAACCAGCACTGCGCCCAGACACTGGCCCAAGCGCACCGCCTGGTGGGTAGCCCGCCGGTAGCCGATCCGCCGGGACCGGTACGCCCGGAAAAGCCGGCCGCCGTCCAGCGGCAGCGCGGGCAAGAGGTTGAAACCGGCGATCGCGGCGTTGGTGCCGATAAAAAAGAGCGCCCATGAGGGCGGAAAGAGCTCATAACGCCAGGCGAGGGCGCCAAGTCCCAGGAGCACCGCGTTGGTCAAGGGTCCCGCGATGGCGATCCCCGCCTCGACCGAAGGATCCGCCTCCAGGAGCCCATCCAAGCGGGCCACGCCGCCGAAGGGCAAGAGCTCCACCTCGGCCACCTGGATGCCGTAGCCCCTGGCGGCTACGACGTGGCCGATCTCGTGCAGGAGTACCACGGCAAAGACAGTCACGGCTTCCGTGAGCCGGCCCGCCCACGCCGCGGCCAAAAGCAGCAGCAGAAACCACACGTTGACGCTGAAGCGGATACCAAACAGCGCGGCCAGCCTCACCGGGCCTCACCGCTGGGGCTCGTCGGCCGGTGAGCGCAAGAATTGGCCCAGGACAGGCAGCCAGGAAAGGTCGGAGCCGGCCAACCGCGCCCGCAGGTGCTCAAGCCACGGTTCGTAGTCAAAGTCCGTGCTGAGCACGAAGGCCAGATACTCCTCCACCCCTTGCGTAAACGGCAGGTTGGCCTCCACGATGGTGGCCGCCAAAAGCAGCAGGATGAGGGCAAACAGGCCGTTGCGGACAAAGGCCGTCCCAGTCAACGGCTTCGACCTCCCACACCCGGCGTCGGCTTAGGATCGAGCAGGCAGAGACTCTAGGACACTATATGCTCAGAAGGAGATCTTCTTGCGCCGCAGGCCCACGTTAAGCACGAGGCCGATGGACGTGAGGGTCGTCAAGACGGAGGTGCCGCCGTAGCTGATGAGGGGCAGCGGCAGACCGGTGACGGGCATCAGCCCCAAGGTCATGCCGATGTTGATCAGGACGTGGCA
>PKQR01000196.1 GCA_017578085.1 Bacillota bacterium | reverse complement strand
GCTCGCGCCTTGGTCCCGCTGGCACCCAGGACGGGGGCTGTCGCCTCGAGCCTAGGGGAGATCGACGTCTTTTTCCCGGTGCTCCACGGCCCTTACGGCGAGGACGGCACCATCCAGGGCCTGTTGGAACTGGCCGGTGTCCCCTATGTCGGATCGGGGGTGGCCGCCTCGGCGGTGGGCATGGACAAGGCGCTCATGAAGGCGCTTTTCCGCCAAGCGGGCCTGCCCGTCGTCGACTACGTGGTTGTGACGGCCGCGCAGTGGGAGCAGGACCGGCAAGCGGTGCGGTCCAAGGTCCAGGAAGACATCGGGTTCCCGTGCTTTGTGAAGCCGGCCAACCTGGGTTCCAGCGTCGGCGTCAGCCGCGTCGCCGATCCCGCACAACTGGACGACGCCATCGCCCTCGCCTTTCGCTATGATCTGAAAGCGCTCGTGGAGCGGGCGGCGGAGGACTGCCGGGAAGTGGAAGTGAGCGTCCTGGGCAACGACTTCCCTGAGGCGTCCATCCCCGGGGAGATCGTGCCTGCCGCCGAGTTTTACGACTACCGTTCCAAGTACTTGGACGACCGCTCGGAGCTCATCATCCCGGCCCGGATCAGCGAGGACGCCGCGGCGCGGGTGCGGGCGATGGCGCTGGACGCCTTCCGGGCCATCGACGCCGCTGGGCTCGCCCGGGTCGACTTCTTCGTCCACAAGGAAACCGAGGAAATCTGGGTGAACGAGATCAACACGATGCCCGGTTTCACCCGCATCAGCATGTACCCCAAGCTGTGGGAAGCCTCGGGACTGCCCTATCCGCAACTGATTGACCGCCTGATCGAATTGGCACTGGAACGGCACGCCCGGCGCGCCCGTCTGGAGACGCGGCCGCTGCTGGAAACCGGCGGCCCGCCGGAAGGCTCCGCTGGGCCCGCGAACCGATGACGCACCGGCGCATGCGGCAGCCTCCCTGCCGTGAAGGAGGAATGGATGTGGTTCGCGGCCGCAAGCGGGCCATCCCTGCTGCGCGCTGGGCCATGCTGGCGGTGGGCCTCGGCCTGTGGGCATGGTGGGGCTGGCTGCGCTGGACAAGCGCTGCGATCCCGGCCTACGGGCCGGTCGCGCACCACCTGGCGGCGTTGCGCCAGAGCGCCGTCCTCCATCTGGCCTTAGGGGCGCTTTTGCTGGCAGCCTGGGGCTTGGGGGTCGCCGGTGCGCGCCGGGAGCGGCCCACTCCCGGCTTCCCTGCGACCGCCCGTTCGGGAGGAATCGGGTCCGACCGGGCCGAAACGCGCGTCCACGCCTCCAGGAGGTGACACGGTCCATGGCCACGGAAGGCATCCGCCTGGACGACGGCGGCGCCCGCCGGAGCTGGCCGCTTCTGGTTCCGCGCGCCCTCTTGGAAGCATACCAGCCCCTAATCGGCCCAACGGCCGCTATGCTGTGGATCAATCTCTACAGCCTGGCCGAGTCGACCGGCGCCGCAGGGGGCGTCACCGGTGCAGCGCCCGGTGCCGGCGGCTTCGCGTCCAGGGCGCTGGTGGACAAGCTTGCTCGCCGGATGGGCGTCGAGCCGGCCGAGGTCGAGGCGGCAGCGGCCGCCCTGGAAAGCGTCGGCCTCCTGCGCCGGGAAGCGGGAGAGTGGGTGCTGGCCTGGCCGGCGGCCGGTATGGGGATGGCCGCGGGAATGAGCGCGCCCGCCGGCATGGAGGCCGCTCCGGTACCCGCCTTTGCGCCGACGATGGCGGCTCCGGCTGCGGGGTTGGAGACCGTCCCGCCGGCAGCGGCTGCCCGTGGGCCCGCCGCGGTCGATGCGCACCCGGAGGTCGCCGCCGAGCGGTGGGATTCCATGGAAGCCGCCTTAAGCGCGGTCGTCGCGTTCTACCACCAGCGCATCGGGCTGCTGGGGCCGTCGCAATATGAGAAGCTGCGTTTCTGGGTGGAGGACCAGGGCATGTCGCCCGAGGTGGTCGCGATGGCCATCGAAGAGACGGTCCAGTCCGCCCGGACGCCGCGGATGAGCTACCTGGAAGCGATCTTGCGCAACTGGTACAACGAGGGCATCCGCACCTTGGACGACCTGCAGCGGAGCCAGCGGGCGCGGGCGTTGCGCCAGGCTGCGCCGGTGGAGGGCAC
Source organism: Bacillota bacterium (assembly GCA_017578085.1). Taxonomy (GTDB): domain Bacteria; phylum Bacillota; class Limnochordia; order Limnochordales; family ZCTH02-B6; genus ZCTH02-B6. The sequence continues at coordinate 1,144 of PKQR01000196.1, read as the reverse complement.
GCCCAACGCGGGCGCCTACCAAGCGGTGGATGCAGAGGCGGTGAAGCGGTGGAAGGAGATGTTCGCGGATGAGTATGACGGCTGAGGCGCGCCGGCCCGGCCAGCTGCTGGCTGACATCGAGGCGGAGCGCCGCGTCATCGGCATCCTGCTGAAGCATCCCGAAACCATCGACACCGTCGTCGATCGGCTGCGGCCGGAGCACTTTTCGGACCCCAACCACCGCCTGGTGTACGAGGCGGTCCTGGACCTGTACAACCACGGCGGGCGGGTTTCCTACACGCAGGTCTACAACAAGCTGCGCAAGATAGCCGGGGTCCCGTGGCAGGACGTCCTGATCGCCATCACCGAGTCCTTCGTCAGCCAGGCGGAGCTCGGCCCGAGCATGGATTCCCTCGACGAGCGGCTGGCCCGCCGGCGGCTGCTGGCGGCGGCCGAGCAGATCCAGCAGCTGGCGCTGAGCGAAGACGAGCCCATCGAGCGGCTGCAGGCCCGGGCGCAGGAGCTTATCTTCCAGGCTACGGCCAAGACGGGCGGTGCCGACGACGTCAAAGACCTCATCGAAGTCCTGCGCAAGTGCTACGTGGAGCTCCTTGAGCGGCGCGAGGGCAAGCGGCCCGCCGGGCTTTTGGTCAAATACCCGTCCATCGACCTGGTGACGACCGGTTTCAAGCCGGGCGACTTGATCATCCTCGCGGCACGGCCGTCCATGGGGAAAACCTCCCTCGCGCTCAACTGGGCGGTCAACGTGGCCAAATCCCGCCAGCGCACGTCCGTGCTCATCTTCAGTTTGGAGATGGACGACGTGCAAATCGGCGACCGGCTCGTCATCAGCGAGCTTTTCCGCTACAAGTCGGAGCCCGGCGCCGAGGTGACCGCCCGGGACTACATGACGCGCCTCACCGACGAGCAGCTGAGCCGCACCACGTCCATCTTCAACGAACTGTACCAATTGCCGATCAAGATTGTAGACCGCCGGGGCCTCACGGTCAGCGAGATCAGGGCCAAGGCTCGCAAGGTCAAGGCCGAGGACCCCAGCCTGGGCCTGATCATCATCGACTACCTGCAGCTGATCAAGCCGCCGGCGGCCACCAACAAGAACTGGGCGCTGGTCGTGGGCGACATCGTGCGGGAGATCCGGGACCT
>PKQR01000059.1 GCA_017578085.1 Bacillota bacterium | reverse complement strand
GGGCCTTCCCGCTGTTTGAGGCGGCGCCGCTGGGGTTGCCCGCGGTGGCCCTTGTCGGCGTCGCATCAGCCCTGTTTGGCGCGGTGGTCGCAGTCGGCCAAAACGACATCAAACGGGTGCTGGCGTTCTCCACCATGAGCCAGGTCGGGTACATGATCCTGGCCGCGGGTGTCGGCGCGTACAGCGCCGCCCTGTTCCACTTCATGACCCATGCCTTCTTCAAGGCGCTCTTGTTCCTGGGCGCCGGCATCGTGATCCACCACTTCCACGGGGAGCAGGACATCCGGCGCATGGGAGGGCTCGGGCGCCAGCTGCCCTTTGCGTACTGGACGTTCCTCATCGGCACGCTGGCTCTGATTGGTCTTCCGCCCTTGTCGGGCTTCTTCAGCAAGGATGAGATCGTGGTGGAGCTCCTGCTCACCGGCCACCCGTGGCTGTGGGGGTTGGCGGTGGCTGCTGCCGGGTTGACGGCTTTCTACATGACGCGCCTTTTCTGCCTGGTGTTCACCGGTTCCGCACCGGCCAAGCAGGCGGCTAAGGGACGGGCCGCCAAGGAGGTCGCCGCCGCCGATGAGTCCCACGGCGGCCACCATACGGCCGGCCACGACCATGAGGTCCACGGGGTGCCGGTCTTGGAGGCGGTGCCGGTGGTGGTCCTCACGATCCTGTCGGCCCTCGGCGGGCTGTTGTGGGTACCGGGCCTGACCAGCGTGCCCGAGCACTTCCTCGGCCGGGTGTTCTCGCAGTACGCCCACGGCGCGGCGCATGCGGCCGCTGTCGCTCCGGAGCAGGCCAAGACGTTGACCATGGCCGTGCTCCTCGGGGTGTCGGCGGTGGCCATGCTGCTGGCGGTGCGGGTGTACGGCCCGAGCCGGCAGGCAGCAGGGGCGGAGGCCGCGTGGCAACGGGTGCTGGCCAACGGCTTCTACGTGGATGATCTGTACCGGGCCGTGGTGGTCCGCCCGCTGCGGGCGCTGGCGGCTTATGTGGGCGGCGTGGTCGACCCGCAGGTGGTGGACGGGGCCGTCAACGGGGTGGCCCGCTTGGCGGGCACCTTTGGCGCAGGCGTGCGGGAGCTGCACGGCGGGTTCGTGCGCCGCTACGCCCTGGTCCTTTTGGCCGGGACGGCCGTCATCGTCCTGTACTTTGTGATGCTGTGACCCGGGCCCTGCCGGCGTAGGCCGGGCTTCGCCGGGATGGGAATGGGGGATTTGCCATGCCCGACATTTCCGATCTGACGCAGATTGCGCCGCTCGTCGCGCTGGCGGCGGCGGCGCTGGTGGTGATCGTCGTTGACCTGGTGGTGCCCGCCCGCATCAGCCGGGGGACAATCCTGCTAACGGCCGTGGCTGGCCTGTTGCTGACCGGCTGGTACCTGATGGACGTGTGGGGCCAGGTCGCATCGCTGCCTGAGTTCGCGGCCGGCGCGCTTGCTCCCTTTGGCGGGGCGCTGGCGCTGGACGGTTTGAGCCTGGCTGCGGCCGCACTGCTTTTGGGGGTGGCGCTGGTCGCGGTGCTCCTGAGCACGACCGAGCCTGCCCAGGACATGAGCGGGTACATCTCCCTCATCCTGTTTGCGGCGCTGGGGATGATGGTGCTCGCGGGGACCGGCGACCTGATGGTCATGTTCGTCGCCCTGGAGCTGCTCTCACTGAGCCTCTACGTCCTGGTCGCTTTCCGGCGCGGGCGGGCCGAGGCCAGGGAGGGCGCCTTCAAGTACTTCCTGCTCGGCTCGGTGGCGGCCGGGCTGCTCTTGTACGGGTTTGCGCTGATCTACGGTGTGACCGGCGCGACCAATTTGGCCGGCATCGCCGCCTACGCGCGGCAAGGGGCGGTGGCGCCGCTGTACCATGCGGGCTTCGCGCTGGTTCTCATCGGGTTCGCGTTCAAGCTGGCCTTGGCGCCGTTCCACACATGGGCGCCCGACGCCTACCAGGGTGCCACGGTGCCGGTCGCGGCCTTCATGGCCGTGGGCACCAAGACGGCGGCCTTCGTGGCGCTGGCCCGTTTCCTGTGGTCGGCCGTGCCGATAGACGCCGGGCTGGCTCAATCGTACTTGGCGCCCATCGGGGTGCTGGCCGGCATCAGCATGCTGGTGGGCAGCCTCGGAGCCCTGTTCCAGACCAACCTCAAGCGGCTCTTGGCCTATTCGGGCATCGCCCACGCGGGGTACCTGTTTTTGCCCATGATGTCCCTCACGCCTGAGGGGCTGGGCCAGGCGCTGTTTTACCTCTTTGCCTACCTGTGCATGGCGGGCGGGGCCTTCGCGGTCATTACGGCCCGGCTGGCGGAGGCCAACGCCGCCAAGGGCGCCGCGGCGCCAGCCGCCGACATTGAAGACTTGACCAGCTGGCGAGGCTTGTACCAGAGCCGGCCTGGCCTGGCCCTGCTGATGGCGCTGTTCTTCCTTGCCATGGCGGGCATGCCGCCGACCGCCGGCTTCACCGGCAAGCTCCTGCTCATCAGCGGCGGCCTGGCCGCGGGCGCCGGTTGGCTGCTGGCCGCCATGGTGGCCAGCACGGCCATCTCCGCCTACGTCTACCTGCGGGTCGTCGGGACCTTGTTCCGGAGCCCTGAGGCGACACCGGCCGCCGCGGCCGCCGAGCCCCTCCCGGCGGGCGCCGTCGGGATCGTGCCTTCGCCCGCAGCCGCGCCTGCGGCCATGGCCTGGGAGCGGGTGGCGGTCGGGATTGTCCTCGTGGGCCTGGCCGCGGGGCTGATCATACTCGGCCTCTTCCCGAGCCTGCTCTTGCCGGGCCTGGAGGGGCTTCTGCCGCTGCGATGAGCGGATCAGCTGTCCGGCTCATCCGGGTGGGTGGGGACGCCCCCGCGGAGCTGCTGGATTTAAGCCCCGTCCTGACAGAAGCCGTAGCGGTGTCGGTGGGGCAGGGGACGGCCCCACCCACCGTCGTCATCCGTCGGCAGCGCCCATATGCGCTGCTTGGCCCCCGGGACCTGCGCCTGCCCCGGCTGGATGCGGGTATCGCGGTCCTCCAGGCCGCGGGCCTGCCGGTCTTCGAGCGCATCAGCGGCGGCAGCGCCGTCATTCTGGACGAAGGCTGCCTCAGCTTCGGCGTGGCGTGGCCCTGCCACGACTTCACCCTGATCCAGCGGAACTTCCAGCAACTCACCGAAGGCGTGCGGCGCGGCCTCAAGCACTTGGGGCTAGACGCCCGGTTTGGCGAGGCGCCGGGTTCCTTTTGCCCGGGCCCCTTTGACCTGGTGGTCGACGGGCGGAAGGTGGCCGGCGTGGCCCAGGCCATGCGCGGCGGCTTTGCCCTTGTTTCCGGAATGGTGCTGGTGTCGCAGGATCCGGTTCCCGTGACTGACCTCCTGAACCGCTTTTACGCCGCCGCCGGGGGAGCCCCCAACCTTGTCCCCGACGGCGTGGCGCCCCTCACTCGGCTCCTGGGGCGCGACCTGCACGTCGCGGAGGTGGAGGACGCCCTGGTGCGGGGCTTTGCCGACGTGTACACCCTCTCGCCGGCTTCCCTCACCGTGGAAGAGCGCCAGCGGGCCGCAGTGCTTCTCCAGACCCGCCGTATCGGTTAGGCCTGCTTGCTGCTGGAGGGAATCGGGCTCCGGCCGCCGAACTACCAGAAATATCCTACCGTAGGGGAGTCTGAACATGGCCATGTGGCGGGAAGAGGCCCTGGAGTACCATCGCCGGGGCCGTCCGGGAAAAATCGAGATCAAGATCACGAAGCCGACGAGTACCCAACGAGACTTGTCCCTAGCGTATTCGCCCGGCGTGGCGGAGCCGGTGCGGGCCATCCACGCCGACCCCCACAACGCGTACCAGTACACGGCCAAGGGCAATCTGGTAGCCGTCATCTCCAACGGCACCGCGGTGCTGGGGCTGGGCAACGTGGGGGCGCTGGCGGCCAAACCGGTCATGGAAGGCAAGGGCGTGCTCTTTAAGCGCTTTGCCGACATCGACGTGTTTGACCTGGAGATCGACTGCACGGATCCCGACGAGTTTGTGCGCATCGTGAAATCCCTCGAGCCCACGTTTGGCGGGATCAACCTGGAGGACATCAAGGCCCCCGAGTGCTTCGTCATTGAGGAGCGCCTCCGGGAGATCATGGAGATCCCCGTGTTCCACGACGACCAGCACGGCACGGCCATCATCGCCGGCGCCGGGCTGATCAACGCGCTGGAGCTGGTGGGTAAAGACATCGGCTCGGTCAAGGTCGTCATCAACGGGGCCGGAGCGTCGGGGATCGCCTGCGCGAAGTTCTTCCTGGAGCTGGGCGTGAAACGGGAGAACTTGTGGCTGTGCGACAGCCAGGGCGTCGTGCGGGTCGGGCGCGAGCAGGGCATGAACCCGTACAAGGCAGCCTTTGCCCAAGAGACCGACTTGACCACGCTTGAGGAAGTGATGGTGGGCGCCGACGTCTTTGTCGGGCTGTCGGTGGCCGGTGCGGTGACGCCGGAGATGCTCAAGTCCATGGCTGACCGGCCCATCGTCTTTGCCCTGGCGAACCCGGATCCCGAGATTCCTTATGAGGTCGCCAAGGCGACGCGGCCCGACGCGATCGTGGCCACCGGCCGCTCCGACTATCCGAACCAGGTCAATAACGTCCTGGGCTTTCCGTTCATCTTCCGGGGCGCCCTGGACGTGCGGGCCCGCACCATCAACGAGGCCATGAAGGTCGCCGCGGCCCGGGCCCTGGCGGAGTTGGCGCGCCAGCCGGTGCCCGACGTGGTGCTGCGGGCGTATGGGTTGGAGCAGCTGCGCTTCGGCCCCGACTACATCATCCCCAAGCCCTTGGACCCGCGTGTGCTGCTTTGGGTAGCGCCGGCGGTGGCCCGGGCGGCCATGGAAACCGGGGTCGCCCGGATCCAGCTGGACTTGGACGAATACGTGGAGCGGCTCGAGGCCCGCTTCGGCAAAGGCCGGGAGATCCGGCGGATCATCCTGCACAAGGCCGCGACGGATCCCAAGCGGGTCGTGTTCGCCGAAGGGGAGCGGTCCCGGATTATCCGGGCGGCGGCCATCGTCCAGCGGGAAGGCATCGGGCGGCCGATCCTGGTGGGCCGGCCCGAGGTGATCCGGGCGAAAGCCCAAGAGCTGGGCGTGCCGCTGGAGCTGGAGATCGTCGAGCCGTCCCGGCACCCGCGGCTGGAAGAGTACATCCAGCACTACTACCAGCTGCGCCAGCGCCGCGGGATTACGCTGGAGGAAGCCCGGCAGCGGCTGCAGGACCCCATCTATTTCGGCTGCCTGATGGTCAAGATGGGCGACGCGGACGCCTTTGTCGCGGGGTTGGGCTACCACTATCCGGATGTCATCCGGCCGGCCCTGGAGGTGTTCCGCACCCGGCCCGGCGTGTCGCGGGTGGCGGGGATGTACATCATGACCATCCAGGACCGGGTGTACTTCTTTACGGACGCCACCGTCAACATCGAGCCGACCGCGGAAGAGCTGGCTGAGATCGCGATCATGGCCGCCGACCGCGTGCGGCAGTTGGGCATCGAGCCCCGGATCGCGATGTTGTCCTTCTCCAACTTCGGCTCCACGCGGCACCCGCTGGCGGAGAAGGTCCGCCGCGCCACCGAGTTGGTCAAGGCCCAGCGTCCCGACCTCATGGTGGACGGGGAGATGCAGGCGGACACTGCGGTGGTGCCCGAGATCCTGGAGCGGGACTACCCCTTCTCGGACCTCAAAGGCGGCGCCAACGTGCTGGTGTTCCCGGATCTGGAAGCCGCCAACATCGCCTACAAGCTCCTGCAGCGTTTGGGCGGCGCGGAGGCCATGGGGCCCATCCTCATGGGGCTCAACGGCCCGGTGCACGTGCTGCAGCGGGGCGACGACGTCGACGCCATCGTCAACATCGCGGCGGTGGCCGTGATGGACGCGCAAGAATTGGGGCGGCGTTAGGTCGGCAGGAGGGACAAGCTGCGCAGCAGCCGGTCCAGCAGCGCCTCGTTGGCCCTCGCGGCCGCGAGCTGCTCGGGCCCGGCAGGGAAGGCGGCGGGGTCATCGGCCAGCGTCGTGGGCAGCGCCCGTGGGCTTACCTTGGCCCAGCGCTCCAACCAGGGCCCGGGCAGGGCATCCGGGACGGGCCGGCCGGCGACCTCGGCCCACAGGCTCGTCCATGCCCGGGGAACGACCCGCAGCAGGTCGTACCCGCCGCCGCCCAGGACGATCCAGCGCCCCTCGCACAGCTCGTGGGCGAGGCGATGGAGGATGGCCGCCGCCCGTGTCAAGGCTCCCAGCGAGAGGGAGAGATGCGTGAGCGGGTCCCAGCGGTGGGCGTCGCAGCCGTGCTGGGTGACCAATACGTCGGGACGGAACGCCCGCAGCGCGGGCGGCACCACAGCCTCAAAACACCTCAGCCACGAGTCGTCGCCGGTGCCCGGTGCGAGGGGGATGTTGATGGCGGTTCCCCAGCCCGGGCCGCGGCCCCGCTCGTGTTCGTGGCCGGTGCCCGGGAAGAGATAGTGCCCCGACTCGTGGATGGAAATCGTCAGGACGTCCGGGTCCTCGTAAAAGATCCACTGCACGCCGTCGCCGTGGTGGGCGTCGATGTCCACGTAGGCGACCCGCGCGCCGGTCTTGCGGATGTGGGCGATGGCTACGGCAGGGTCATTGTAGATGCAGAAGCCGGCGGCCCGGTCCGGCAACGCGTGGTGCAAGCCGCCGCCCAGGTGCACCGCATGGTCGACGGTGCCCGACATGACCAACTCCGCAGCCCGCAGCGCGCCGCCCACGACCAGGGCCGCCGAGTCGTGCATGCCGGGGAAAATCGGGTTGTCGGCGGTGCCCAGGCCAAAGGCCAGCGCTTCCCGCTGCTCGCTGGGGCTTAACGCGGCCTGTGGGGCGCTGAAGCGTTGGACCGCGGCGATGTAGCGGCGGTCGTGGACCAGCGCCAGGTCGCCGGTGCTCGCGGGCCCGAAGGGCACGATGTCGGAGGGCTGCAGCAGGCCCGTGGCGCGCAGGAGGTCCAACGTGGCCACAAGGCGCATCGGGTTCAAGGGGTGCGTATCGCTGAATCGGTAGGCCACGAGCCCGTCATGCCACAGGAACGCCACGCGTCCGCCCACGGTTTCCCACCCCAGGCACCGGCGCCCCCATGCGGGGACCGCCAGTGAACTTACGCGCTTACGCGGGCCCCCCGGCAAGGGGTTGCTGCAGGACGGCGACGAGCAGGTCCGCCGTGGCCGCGACGTCCCGCATGTCCACCATCTCGCCCGGGCTGTGCAGGTAGCGGGTGGGGATGGAGAGGGCCCCCGCCGGCACACCGGTCTTGGTCAAGTGAATGGCCCCCGCGTCGGTGCCGCCGTAGGGCAGCACTTCCATCTGGTACGGGATGCCCGCGGCCGCGGCCGTGTCCACCAGGAGCTGCCGCACCCACGGATGGGCGATGAGGCTGTTGTCTTTGACCTTGATGGCCGTCCCACCGCCAAGGGTCATGTTGAGCGGCTCGCCCTTAGGTGTATCCCCAGTCGCCGTGACGTCCACCGCCAGCGCGAGGTCCGGGGAGATGGCGTAGCCCGCCGTCCGGGCGCCCCGGGCGCCCACTTCCTCCTGCACCGAAAAGACGCAGTACACGTCGTGGACCGAAGGATGGGCGCGCAGCTGGTGCATGAGCTCCACCAGCACCGCACAGCCTGCCCGGTCGTCCAGCGCCTTGCCGATGAGCCGGGAACCGCACGTGGCCACGTCCCGCGCGAAAACGGCCGTGGAGCCCACCGGCACCCGCCTGGCGGCGTCCTCCCGGTCGGCGGCACCGATGTCGATGAACAGCCGGTCCAGCTTGAGGTCCTTGATGTCGTCCAGCTTCTCCGCGCCGATGGTCCCACAGGTGCCGTCTGCAAAGACGACCCGCTGGCCCAAGAGGGTGGCGGCCCCGTGGCCCCCTACGGGCGCGAAGCGCAAAAACCCCTTGTCGTCGATGTGGGTGACCATCAGGCCGATCTCGTCCATATGGGCGGCGACCATCACCCGGCGAGCGCCCGGGCCGCCCGCACCGCGGACCAGCGCGATGAGGTTGCCCATCCGGTCCACACTGACCTCATCGGCCAACGGCTCCACGTGCCGCCGGATCAGGGCGCGGACTTGTTCCTCGCGGCCCGCGGGGCCGTAGGCCGGGGCAAGCTCACGGATGAGCCGTTCCAGGCGAGCGGTATCGGCATACAAGGCAGACAACGGGGTTCCTCCTCTCAGGCAGCGGCTGGCCCCACGGCCAGGACCCTAAGCGCCGTTTCCCAGCCGAGCGGCGATCCGGGGCACGTCCTCAAGAAACGCAGTCACCAGCTGCCGGGCGTGTTTGAAGTCGGACAAGCTCATGTAGGCGCACGGCGAGTGGATGTACCGGCACGGCACCGACACCGTCGCCGCGGGGACGCCGGCGCGCACGAGATGAATGCTGCCAGCGTCCGTACCACCAAATGCGGTCCGCCGCCACTGCCATGGGATCCCGCGCTCGGTGGCCGCCTCCACGAGACCCTCCACCAGGGGCCGCGCGGGGATGGTGGTTGCGTCCATGACGGTGATGGCAGGTCCCTTGCCCAGCAGGGTAGACTGGCCGTGAGGCTCGGCCCCTGGGATGTCGGCGCAGGTGGTGCCTTCCAGCACCAGCGCCAGGTCGGGCGCGATGTCGTAGGCGGCTACCCGCGCCCCGCGGAGCCCGATCTCCTCCTGCACGGTGAAGACGCCGTAGACGGGGAAGGGGAAATCCATGGCCAAAAGCTCCACCAGCAGCGCGCAGCCGGCCCGGTCGTCAAAGGCTTTTCCTTTAACGATCCCGTGGCCGACCTCGCCAAAGGCGGTGTCAAAGACCGCGTACGCCCCCGGGCGCACCAGGCGCTCGGCTTCTTCCTTGGACGCGGCGCCGATGTCGATGAACAGGTCCTGCTCGGGCACGGGTTTCCGGGTCTCTTCGGGTTTCGCCAAGTGAACCGGCTTCATGCCGATGACGCCGGGGATGCCGTCGGGGCCGACCCGCACGGTCTTGGCCGGCAGCACCCGGTCGTCGATGCCGCCCACCTTGCGAAAGCGCAGCAGGCCGTCCTTGTCGATGCGGGTCACCATCAGGCCGATCTCGTCCATGTGGGCCGCGATCATCACCTTAGGCCCGGGCTTGCCGGCCCCTTTCCAGGTGATGAGGTTGCCCAAGGCGTCGACGCGGCCGCCGTCAACCCGGTCCCGCACCGCTTGCCAGATGCGTTCCCTTACCCGGTGCTCATCCCCGGAAACGCCGGGGATTTCGCTCAGCTCACGTAAGATCATAACGCCACCCTTCCCGGTCGGCCGCGGTCAGCGAGGCCACAAGGTGAGCCAAGAGGCGTGCCGTCTGGCGGATGTCCTCAAGGTCCACCACTTCCACGCTGGTATGCATGTAGCGCAGCGGGATGGACACCAGGGCCGTCGGCACCCCGCTGGCGGTCACTTGCATCGCCCACGCATCGGTGCCCGACGCCGCGGGCATCGGCTCGATCTGGTGGGGAATGTTGTTTTCCTTGGCGACGTCCACGAGCATGGAAAAGAGCCGCGGGTGGATGTTCGCGCCAAACGCGACGGCCGGCCCCTTGCCCATGGGAAACACCCGGTCTTCGGGCAGGCCGGGCTGGGGGGCGAAGCCGACATCAATGGCCACGGCCATGTCCGGCACGATGCCGAAGGTACTCACCATCGCGCCCCGCAAGCCGACCTCTTCCTGGACGGTGGCCACGGCGTAGACGTCGGCCGCGTGGTGCAGGCGGCGCAACAGGCGCATGGTTTCCACGAGCGCCGCGACGCTGGCCCGGTTGTCCAGCGCCTTGCCTGCCACCCGGGTTCCGAGAAGAGGCGTCAGGTCCCGCCGCAAGGTGACAAAGGTCCCAGGTGGGATGCGGCGCCGCACTTCTTCCTCGGGCATGCCGACGTCGATGAACATCTCCTCGATGGGAATCGCCTTCTCCCGCTCGGCAGCGTCCAACAGGTGCGGCGGCTTGACGCCGATGTAGCCCGGGAGCGGCGCGTCGGCGTGGACGACGACTTCCTGGGCCACCAGGGCGCGCGGATCGAGAGTACCGATGCCGGCGAAGCGCAGAAACCCGCCTTCCTCGACGCGCGTGACGATCAAGCCGATTTCGTCCATGTGGGCCGCGAGCATGATGCGCGGTCCGGGACCGGGCCCCGTCCCCTGCTTGAAGGCAATGCAGTTGCCCAACGCGTCGTGGCGGATGGAATCGCAGTACGGCTCAAGCAACGCCGCAACACGCCGCCCGACGGGTTCCTCGCGGCCGGAGGGGCCATGGAGCTCGGACAACTCCTTGAGAAGGGCCAAAAGGTCGTGTCCCGGGTGCGCGTCGCGGGATGAAGCAGACGACAGCAACGGGCATCTCTCCTTGCCGGCTGGACCGGCAGCGACTGGTAAATCATTCCCCGCGCCTCGCTCGTTTCCTGGTGGGCTGCGGCGGCGCGCCAACGAACCTCGCCACGAGCACCCCACAACACAAAAAAACCGGCCCCCTCGAGGGCCGGTTGGACAGGCCGTATATCCTGCCGGTTACACGGCGATGATCTCGGTTACCTCGGGCACCTGGGCCTTGACGATGCGCTCGATGCCCGCCTTCAGCGTCAACATGGACATGGGGCAACCGCCGCAGGCGCCCATCAACTGCACGGTGACAACGCCGTCCTCCGTCACGTCCACCAGCTGCACGTCGCCACCGTCCATCTGCACGGCCGGCCGGATGCGCTCCAGCGCCGACTCGACTCGCTCCCGGAGTCCCATGGTCTCGCTCACTGGACGTCACCCCCTCATTCATTCGCGTCGATTATACCACCCGGCGCCCTCCTTGTGAAGCCGCGGCGCCGGCCGGGGCGGATCTCTAGCCGGGAAGGAGTCGGAGGGGCCCGAGGGGAAACAAGATGCGGCCGCACAGAGCCCTCATGACCCGGAGCGGTAACATGTTGGACGACGGAACACCGCCCGGCCCTGAGCCGACGGGCCCGCGGCTTGTGGCGGTGAAGGGCGGAGCCCGGCCAAAAGCAGCCGAGGGAGCGGATAACGCGTTGTTCGTTGATGTGGCCTTGCTGCCCGCGGAGCTGGAGCACATGCCTCTGGATCGCTTTGGCGCCGTGGCGGTCATCGATGTTTTGCGGGCGACCACGACCATCGTGGCCGCGCTGGAAAACGGTGCCCGGGGCGTGGTGCCGGTGGCTACTCCCGGGGAAGCCTACGCCTGGCGGGCCGCAGCGGAGCCGGTGCTCTTGGGCGGGGAGCGGGGCGCCAAGCGCATTCCCGGGTTTGACCTGGGCAACTCGCCCTTGGAATACGTGCGCGAGCGGGTGGCGGGCAAGCTGATCGTCCTCACCACCACCAACGGCACCCTGGCCTTCCGGCGCGTCCTGGCCGCCGGACCGGGAGGAGGGCAGGGGCCCGAGCTCATCGCCGCCTGCCTGCGCAACGCCCAGGCGGCGGCACGGCACCTGTGGCAGCGGGCGGTGTCCTCTGACCGCGGGGTGCTTGTGGTCTGCGCCGGGACCAACGGGTGGTTTTCCGCGGAGGACGCCTACTGCGCCTCGGTGCTGCTGGATTGCCTGGCGGCGTGCGGGCCGCTTGAGCCGGGCGACGGCGCCCGGGCGGTCATGCGCCTCGGCGCCCTGGCGGCACCCCCGCTTGCCGAGCTGTCCAGCAGCCGGCACGGGCAGACGCTCCTGCGGCTTGGGTTCGCCGCGGACATGGACTATTGCGCGCAAATCTCGGTTTCGGAAACGGTGCCGCGCTTCAACGCCGGGGTGCTGGTGGCGGCGGGCGGACCGTACGACACCGGGAGCCCGGCAGGTGTGCCGTCGGTCGACGGGGAATCAGTGGCGGGGGAACCGGCTCCCGCCGGCCCCGCATAGTTGTGTAATGAGCAGTCGGAAGCCGGAAGGGGGAGTGATGATGGACAACCGGCATGCGGCTCTAGGCCTCAGTGACGAGGCTGTGCTGCGGATGTACGAAAAGATGCTGTTGACCCGGCTGCTGGACGAGCGGGCATGGGTGCTCAACCGGCTGGGCAAGGCGCACTTCCTCGTCTCGGCCCAGGGGCATGAGGCATGTCAGGTTGGGGCCGCGTGGGCGCTACGGCCCGGGGTGGACTGGCTCCTGCCTTACTACCGGGACCTAGGGGTCGTGCTAACAATAGGGATGACACCAAGGGACTACCTGCTGGCTCTGCTGGCTAAAGCCGAAGATCCTAACAGCGGCGGTCGCCAGATGCCAAGCCACTGGTCGTACCCGCCGCTTAAGATTTTTACGGGTTCCAGCCCCGTCGGGACACAGGTTCCCCACGCCGCAGGCGTCGCGTACGCGGCCAAGCTGCGGGGCGATGACATCGTGGTGTACGTCTCGTTCGGCGAAGGCACCGCCAGCCAGG
>PKQR01000058.1 GCA_017578085.1 Bacillota bacterium | reverse complement strand
CTGGAGTACACGGTGACTTGGCGAACCGCTTCCGGTATCCGTACCGGCACTGGCTCTTCACACCGACGAACAGGGAAGCAGCCGTGAGCGAGGCTATCACCGAACGAGGATAAGAAAAGGCCCCACCTCACCTACTACGGACCACCAGGACTCAAGCCCGGGGCTTCGGATCGGCAGGGCCATTCTCCCCTACTATCTATCTGAGCTAGCAAGGATTATGTCCGACGACACAGGGATGGTCAAGTTGTCCTATCCACTCCAGATAGGGCCCACTCCCGATTCAGGTCGTTCCTTGGCGCGTCGTCTTAATGCTCCGTTACCTGGTCGATCAATCCCCGGCTGCGGGCCACGTGGTCCATCCGGTCGAAAAACCAGACGGAGATCGCCAGGGTCGCCACGGTGCTGATGGCCAGCCACAGCACGATCTGCCCATCGGAGTAGCCCGCCAGCGCCTGCCCGAAGCCATGGCCCAGGAACGCCCGGCGCAGCCCCTCCAGCCAGTACGTGACCGGGATGGCCTTGCCGATAGCCATGAGCCACCCCGGCAGCGCATCCAGCGGGAACACGACGCCGCACAAGAGATACAGCGCACCCGCCACCGACTCCACATAGCCCGACCCGTGGCGTGCCGAGATGAGCAGCACGCCGGCCAAGACGTAGCCCATGCCGACCATGGTCAGGAGTCCCAGCGGGAACACGGCCGCGAACAGCCCCCAGTTGACCTGGCTCAGGCGCAGCGGCACATCCAGAAACGCGGCGCCGAAGGCCAAGAGGATGACGACCGCCACGGTGGTGATCAGGAACTTGGCCACCGCCCGCCCGGCCAAGTACCAGTACATGTCGGCCACGGAAATGTAGATGTACTTGATGATCCGGAAATACTCCCGCTCCTCCATGACCACCCAGCTGACGCCGAACATGAGCGCCCCCACGTACATGAAGAGCGCGTTGCCCAGGTACATCCCGGGAAACAGGGCTTGGGCCGACTCGTTGCCGATGACCCGGTACATGATCACCAGGATCAGCGCCCCGGCGATGGGTTTGGCCATGGAGTAGACGGCAAAGAGCAATGGATCCGCCCAGTTGCTCTCCACTTGCCACCCAAGCCACGCCGACAGGCGAAACGTCTGCCACCGGTCCCGCCACGTAACGGCCGCGCTGGGCGCAGCCCCCGGGACGGGTGCAGCACGGGTTTCTACTGCCACTTGAGGGTCAGCCTCCCTTCGCGCTTGGCCAGGCGCTCCATGGCGGCCAGGGACCGCAGGGCCAAGAGGAAGTACACGACGGTCAGGACGGCAAGCCCCAGCAGCTCCCACCCCACGGGTAGAAACGCCGCATCGGGAGCGCCGAACATGAGCTGGCGCATGGCGTCGAGCCCCAGGGTGAGCGGGATTAAGGACGCGCCCATCGCCGCCCAGAAACCGAGCGCCCGCACGGGGAAGTAAAACCCCGACAGCAGGTACACGGGTTCCTGCAGGGCGCTGGCCATGTGCCACGCCTCCCGCCCGTACATCAGAAACACGGACGAGAACAGCATGCCTAGGCAGTACAAGGCCGCGAGCGTCAGCACAAAGGCCAGGATGGCCAGGGGCCAGCTGGCCACTTCGTAGCGCACGCCGAAGAGGAGGCTCCCGGCGATGAGCGTCGACGCGGCGCGGCTGGTGGACATGAAGATGCCGCCGCTGGCCATGCCGAGCAGCAGCGCCACCCGGGACGCGGGGGCCAGGAAGTAGATTTCCAGCGTCCCGCTCTGCTTCTCCCAGTAAAACTGGCTGGCCATGGACCAGAGCACGTTCATCCAGTAGGCCGTCATGGCGGTGCCCAGGAGCACGAAACCCGTGTAGCGGGGCGGTGCGCCGAGGGCTTCGTAGATGAACACGTACGCGGCCGCGGACAAGATGGGCAGCACCACCTCAAACGCGAGCCACGACAGTTCCCGCCCCGTCGCCACCACCCGCACGTAGGCCCGGGCCCGGGCCGCCCGCAGGTTGAGCACCAGCCGCTGGATGAGGGTCAAGTCCGGCAGGCTGGTTGCCGGCGCGCCCGCCGGCTGCAGCGCGTCAGGCGCTGTGGTTGGACTGGCCGTTGCCATCGGTGAGCCTCCTTCCCACCATGCGCATGAAGACGTCCTCCAGCGTCGGATCCGCCTTCTCCAGGCGCAGGATGCGCACGCCGTCCTGTTGCAAGGCCTGGATGACGGTGCCGATGACGCCGTCGTCCTTGAGCCCCCAGGTCAGCACCTGGTGGCCGTTTTGCCCCCGGTCGGGCACCAGCCGCAGCACGCCGGGCAGCTGGGCTAGGCGCTGGGGCTCGGTCAGCGACGGGTACACCTCCATGCGCAGCACCACTTCATCCTGCATGGTGCGCTTGAGGTTATTGGGGGTGTCGCACGCGAGGATCCGCCCGCCCTCGATGATGGCCAGCCGGTCGCACAGCTCGTCGGCTTCGGCCATGTAGTGGGTGGTGAGCAGGATGGTGCGGCCCGGTTTCTCCTTGACCCAGCGCTTGACGTAGCTGCGCAGGATGCGGGACGTCTCCACGTCCAGGCCCAACGTCGGCTCGTCCAGAAAGAGAACCCTGGGGTCGTTGAGGAAACCCCGGACGAAGTTCATTTTCTGCCGCATCCCCGTGGACAGCTTGTTGACGCGGGTGTGGGCGTGCTCGGCAAGCCCAACCACTTCCAACAGCTCATCGATGCGGGCCAAGGCCACCTTGCTGGGCAAGCCGTGGAACTGGGAGAACAGCCACAGGCTTTCCCGCACCGTCAAAATGCCGTAGCCGGAGTGCTCGCCGCCGGACACCATGTTGATGACGCGGCGCACCCGGTCAGCCTCCCGCACCACGTCGAAACCGGCCACCCGGACCTGCCCCGAGGTGGGCAAGAGCAGCGTGGACAAGATCTTGATCAGGGTTGTCTTGCCGGCGCCGTTGGGCCCCAAGAGGCCGAACAGCTCCCCTTCGTGGACCTGCAGGGACACGTCCCGCAAGGCCCAAAACGTCTGTCCCTTCTTGGTCACAAACTGGCGGCTGACGTGCTGCACGTCGATGGATAAAGGCGCGGACATATCTGCTCCTCCTGGTGATGGCGCGGCCTAAAGCGCGCGCGTCCGTCCTCGCGACGTCACCAACGGGAAACACGAATACAACCCGGCGGCGCCCGCCCCTGGGACGCGCGCCCGGCTGTGCGACGATGGAACCTACACCGCGGGGATCTGCAGGAGAGTTGTCACAGGAAGCGGGAGGTAGGCTCCGGGTGGGCAAAGCCGGACATGCTGGATCCCAGGGAGCGGTTGTCGTCGGTAATCACATAGCGCATTCCCATGATTCGAGCACCTCCCTGGGCCGAGCTTTGAGTGGAGCCACAGAAAGAAGTATACGCTGTGTCCTGGATACATGTCAACAGAATTTGGCCGAGTTGTAAGAAGGGTGCCTGTGAAGCAGGGGTCCCGCGGCGCCCCGCCGAACCACGGAAAGGCCAATCACGCAGGCGCTGGGCCCAGGCAGGGAACCGGGCCGGCGGCGCCAAGGAGGACAACGCACCTTGAGCAAGGACCCGCGTGTCGAGCAGCTGGCCGACATCCTCGTCAACTACTCCACCAGAGTCAAAGCCGGCGACCACGTGCTCATCCGGGCGACACCGCTGGCCCGGCCGCTGGTGGAGGCCATTTATCGCCTCGTGCTGCGCAACGGCGCCTACCCGATGGTGCAGCTGAGCTACGGCAGCTTCGCCCGCATTTTCTACGAAGAAGCCACCGACGCGCACCTGGAATACCTGAACCCCATTGAGAAGTACATCATCGAGCACTCCGACGTGCTCATCCGCATCGACGCCCCCGAGAACACCCGGGAGCTCACCCGGGTCGATCCCAAAAAGATGCAGCGCATGAGCCGCACCAACCGCCCGCTCCAGGAGCACATCATGTCGGGCAAAGTGCGCTGGGTGATCTGCAACTACCCCACGCCCAGCCTGGCCCAGGACGCGGACATGTCGCTGGAGGAGTACGCCGACTTCCTGTTTGGGGCGTGCAACATCGACTGGCAGGCGGCTTCCGCGCGCATGCACCGCATTAAGGAGCGCTTTGACGCGGCCGACGAGGTGCGCATCGTGGGACAGGACACGGACCTGACCTTCAGCATTAAGGGCCGCCCGGGCGTGGTGGCCGACGGCCGCTACAACATGCCCGACGGCGAGGTGTTCTACGCTCCCCATGAGCAGACTACCAACGGCACCATTTCCTTTGAGCTGCCGGCCATCTACGGCGGCCGGGAGGTGCAGGGCATCCGCTTGACCTTTCGCGACGGCAAGATCGTGGAGGCGACGGCGGCCAAGGGCGAGGAGCTGCTGCACAAGCTGCTGGACACCGACGAGGGAGCCCGCTTCTTGGGCGAGTTTGGCATCGGCTGCAACTACGGGATCACCCGCTACACGCGGGACATCCTGTTTGACGAGAAGATCGGCGGCACCATCCACCTGGCCGTGGGCGCGGCGTACCCTGAGTGCCAGGGCACCAACCAGTCGGCCATCCACTGGGACATGGTCAAGGACTTGCGCCAGGGCGGGCGCATCTACCTGGACGGGGAGTTGGTGCAGGAAAACGGCCGCTTCCTTTTCCTCGAGGACTAGCGTCACGAGGACTAGAGTCAGAGGACTAGAGTCAATGGAACGGGCCCGGCGGGCCGCCCCTGGAGCGGCTCTGGCCGGGCCCGGGTTCGCATAGGCGGAACCGCGCACCCCCGCTGCGGGGTCACGTGCCTTGCGGGCGTTGCTCTCGTTCTTGGGGATGTTGCTCTCGGCCGCGCGGCTCTCCGTCGACGGGATACAACCCCGGCTTTCTGTGGGGAATCAAGGCGCAGGCGATGGCCTGTTCCCACACGGCTTCGCGGGTGACAAGGCCCTCGGTGAGAATCCCCACGGCCCCGAGCCGCCCCTTGCCGCCCGCGACCCCCGCCAGCTCGTCAATGACGTAGCCCAGTTCCTCGCCCGCGAGCAGGCGCTCCACCACCGCCGGCGGCAAGGGAAACCGCACGCCCCAGGCGATGCTCACCCGGCCGTCGGCCCCGGCAATGGCGCAGCAGTTGACCAAATCGCCGCCGCCTGGCGTAGGTTCAAGCCCACCTTCAAGCCCGATGCCCAGCGCTGCCCCGGGCACCGCCGCAAGGGCCGCGGCGGCCCGGTTGCGGGCGCCGGCCGCGGTTTCCCGGGCGCTCAGGGGCTGGGCGGCAACGCCGCTTTCCACAGCCACCGGCACCACGCGAGCTTTGGCGAAAGCGCGCCTTGCCACCGCCTCCACGGCCCCCACCTTTGCGGGATTGGTGGAGCCGACGGCGATGATGGTTTCCTCAGACAGCTGCACGTTTCGCGTCACCCTCTTTCCGCCAACTCCCATTGGCCGGCCCGCACCGGATTCCCTGCCAGCGGTGCCCCGTGCCGCGACGCCCGGCGCCTTCCCGCCGTCGTAGCCGTTTCCTTTGCGGGACATGCTAATCCCGGTTCCGGGCGCTCCAGCCCGGAAGGCCCGGCTGGAAGGCCCGGCTGCCGGGTCAACGGAGGGAGGATATGGCCATGAACGGGTACATGACGGTGGCCCAGTATGCGGTGCGGCAAATGCAGGCGTGGGGCATCGAGGTCGTCTTTGGGGTGCCCGGCGATACGCTGTTGCCTTTGCTGGAGGAGCTGCGCCAGGCCGGCACGCCCCGGTTCATCGTCTGCCGCCATGAGGGCGCGGCCGCGATGATGGCGTCGGCCTACGCGAAGCTGACCGGGCGGATGGCCGCTTGCGTGGCCGATGCTGGCCCGGGAGCGGTGCAAATGCTCAACGGCGTCTACGACGCGGCCATGGACCGGGTGCCGCTGTTGGCCATCACCGGGGAGCTTCCGACCCGGCGCCACGGCACCCACTGGCCCCAGGACGCGGACCTGGACGCGTTGTACCGGGAATGCACCGCCTTTAACCACACGTTGGCCGACAGCGCCCAGGCGTGCAGCATCTTCACCCACGCGCTGCGCCGGGCCGTGTTTGCCGCGCGGCCGGTGCGGATCGGCGTGCCCAAGAACATGTGGATGGAGTCTTGCGGGCAGGTGAAGGTGGAGCTGCCGCCCAGGGACTTTGGCGGCCGGGTGGAAACCCGCCCGGACCTCATCCGGGAAGCGGCCGCCTGGCTGGAAGCGGCCAACCGGCCCGTCATCTTCGCCGGTCTGGGGGCGCGGGGGGCCGTCGGGCCCATTTTGGCGCTGGCCGAGCATGTCCAAGCGGCCATCGTCCACTCCATGCCCGCCATCGGCATGATCCCGACGGACAACCCCTGGAACCTGGGCGTCATCGGCAAGTTCGGCACCCAGGCGGCCGCCGACGTGCTGGCCCAGGCAGACCTAATCCTGACCGTCGGGACCACCTGGTGGCAGCCCGAGTTCGTGCCGGGCCGGGCCCGGGTCATACAGATCGACAACACCATGCACCACATCGGCCTGACGTTTCCGGTTGACCTTGGCATCTGGGGTGACGCGGCGGATGTCGTGCCGCGAATCCTGGAAGCCACCTCCCGCACCCACCGGCCCGAGTGGGCGGAGCGGGTCGCACAGGCCCGCCGGGCGTGGGACGCGGAGGTCGCGCAAGTGCCCATGGGCGGTGGGCCGTTGCACCCGGCCGCCGTTGTGGCGAACCTGGCCCGCCACCTCGTACCCGACGCGGTGGTGGCGCTGGATGTGGGCAACAACGCCTTCTGGTTCAGCCGCTATTACCGCGGGCCCGGCATCCGGCTGCTTTTGTCCGGCCACTGGCGCAGCGTCGGTTTCGCCCTCCCGGCAGGGATCGGCGCCAAGCTGGCCGCGCCGTACCAGCAGGTGGTGGTGTTTACGGGGGATGGCGGGTTTGCGATGAGCATGAGCGAACTCGCCACCGCGGTGCAATACCAGCTGCCCATCGCCTGCGTCATCCTGCGGGACGGGCGCTATGCCGAAGAAGAGTCGCTCCAGCGGCAGACCGGGCGGCAGCCCTTCGGCACTCGACTGCATAATCCCGACTGGGCGGCCCTGGCCCAGGCATGCGGGGCCGACGGGTACCGGGTGGACACCTTCGAGCAGCTCACGGCCGCGCTGGCGCAAGCCCTCCCGCGCCTTGCGGAAGGGAGGGTGTCGGTGCTCGACGTAGGAATCGCGGCCGTGGAGCCGCGCCACGCCCAGCCGG
This sequence comes from Bacillota bacterium, assembly GCA_017578085.1. GTDB lineage: Bacteria > Bacillota > Limnochordia > Limnochordales > ZCTH02-B6 > ZCTH02-B6. The sequence continues at coordinate 5,197 of PKQR01000058.1, read as the reverse complement.
GCACCGTCCCGGCCCGGGACGAGCGCCCGCTGGCAGCCTTGGCGATGGCGCCAGGATCCGGAGGATGAAGGGGGTCTGGGCGTTTAGCGAGGATCGACAAGGATGACCGGCAGCTTGTACGGCTGTGGGGCGCTGGCGGCCTTGGCCACGGTGTAGACGAGGAACACCTGCGCCGCAAGGAGCAGGCCGAGGGCGGCCGCCTGGAGCATGAGGGCCGGCCACAGCGCTGCCGCCATATTGGCGCCTGAGCCGTAGATGGCCCGCGCGAGCACCTGCGCGGTGCCGCCATACCACAAACCGGCGATATACAGCACCGCGCCTAGGCTGGACAGGAACAGGTGCCAGCGGGCCACCCGCACGCCGTAAAGGGGCGTGCCGGGCCGATCGGCCGGGTGGCGCAGCATGGGCAGCAGGTGATAGATGCCGGCAAAGAGCAGGAACGTGCACCCGCCCACGAGGGCCGTCAAGGGAGCGGCCACAACCCACTGGGTGTTGCGCACCGCCGTTTCCACGATGCTCAAAGGCAAGAGGGCGGCCTGCACGCCCGCCACGACCAAGAGGGCCGTGCCCCAGATGAGCGCATGGCCGGGAGGCGTCGAAACCACGGCATGCCACCGCGGCCGGATAGTGCCCACGATGTTGGCCGCCGTGGCCAAGGTCGGGATCAAGGAGAGGACGGCCAGGCTTGCGGCCAGGGCCGACGCCCAGGCGGGAATCTGGGAACCCGCCAGCCGCGCCGCACCGGCCCCGGCAAAAAGGACCAGGCCCCACAAGCCCCACTGCGCCAAGGCGCGGCTATATAGGGGTTGCCCGGCGAGGTCCGGCGCGACGTAGAGGGCCGCCGCCAAGGCCAGCGGCACCGCCCACAGCCAGACCACACCCTGGGTATACACGCCGTAGAGCAGCGCGTTAAACGGCTCCACCGGCCAGCCGGGGGCGAGGATGCCGCTGCCCAGGAGATACATCGGCGCCAACCAAGCCAGCGCCGCGGCCACGTACCAGGCGCTGGCGTACAACGGCTGCTCCACCCGGTTGAGGGTGCTGTAGACGTTGAAGAGCAGCAGGGCCACGGCCACCAGCAGCGCGATCTTGACCGGCCACCAGATCTCCATCCACGCCGGCCCCTCGATCCAGCCCAGCATCAGCGTCAAGACGCCGGCGGCGTTGGCGGCGTTCCACAGCCAAACCGCCAACTGGCCCCAGAACTCGCTGGCCAAGGCCAGCCCATGGGCCCGCTGGATCGCCAGCAGTCCGACACCCAAGCCGCCCATGCCCAGCCAGCCGAACACCAGCATATTGAGGAAGATCGGCTGCAGCAGGTCGACGCCGGCCGGGCCAAAGGGCAGCTGGATGTACCACGCGCCGGCGGCCGTGAGCAGTGCCCCCACGCCCGCGGCCAAGGCCACGAACAACCAGACAATGCCCGAATAGAGCAACAGCCGCGCTGTGCGGCCGGATTGAGCCTTGATCAGCACGGTAAAGCCCCCCGGCACTTAGGGTCCTTGCCAGACCTACGTCCTATTCTGCTTTAATGCTCGGAATTCCTTTACCTGTGTCAGGGAGAAGCCCCGTATGGCAGCGATTTCTGATTAGTTTATTGTGTTGGCGCTTGTCGTGGGGGATTGCCTCTCGCCACGCTGGACGGGAGCCGGGTTGCACGCCGCCGCCGCATTAGGCTAAAATGAAACCAGCGACCGCTACACCCAACTGAAAAGCCCATGCGCTGAATCTCCGCTTTGGCGGGGAACGGGGGAACCAAACCTTGCGGGGCGCATCCATCCTGCGTTAACGGATGGTAGGGGTTCGCTCTACCCGAGCCCGTCAGCTAACCTCGTAAGCGCTATTAGAGCGAGAAGGTATCCGCATCTTTGCATTCTCTCACGGTGCCAACGGATTGCGCCTCGGAGAACGCCTTCTCCGGGGCGCTCTTTTGTTCTGCGGACCTTTCGCATCCCCCTCACGCCAAGCCGGAAAGGAGTGGTCTTCGCGTGCGGCCTAAGGTGCGCGTGGAGCACCTGTACAAACTCTTCGGCCCAAACCCGAAAGCGGCCCTGGAGAAGCTCCGGCGGGAGGGATTGAGCAAGGAGGAGCTCCTGCGCCGCTACCGGCACACCGTTGGCTTGCGAGACGTATCGTTCGAGGTCAACGAGGGCGAAGTCTTTGTCGTGATGGGCTTGTCCGGCAGCGGCAAGTCCACCCTCGTGCGCTGCATCAACCGCCTGATCGAGCCGACCGCCGGGCGGGTCCTAGTGGACGGCGAGGATTTGACGGCCATGGGCGCGGCCCAGCTGCGGGAGGTGCGCCGCAAGAAGATGGCCATGGTGTTCCAGAGCTTTGCCCTGCTGCCCCACCGGACAGTTCTCGACAACGTGGCCTTTGGGCTCGAGCTCAAAGGGGTGCCGCTGGATGAGCGCCGCGCGCGGGCGCGCCAGGTGATCAAAGCGGTGGGCCTTGAGGGCTGGGAGGACAGCCTGCCCGAGCAGCTGAGCGGCGGCATGCAGCAGCGGGTCGGCCTCGCCCGGGCCCTGGCCATCGATCCGGACATCCTGCTGATGGATGAGCCGTTCAGCGCGCTGGACCCGTTGATCCGCCGGGACATGCAGAACGAGCTCCTGCGGCTGCAGTCCGAGATGAAAAAGACCATCATCTTCATCACCCACGACCTCGACGAAGCCATCAAGCTGGGCGACCGCATCGCGGTGATGAAGGACGGGGAAATCCGCCAGATCGGGACGGCGGAAGAGATCCTGCGGCGTCCGGCCGACGAGTACGTGGCCGAGTTCGTGAAGGACATCGACCCGGCCCGCGTGCTGACGGCCCAGCAGATCATGTTCCAGCCCGACACGGTCGTCCCGCTGCACGCCGGGCCCCGCACCGCCGTGCACGTCATGCGCCACCACGGGCTGTCCAGCGTGTTTGTGCTGGAGGACGGCGACCGGGTCGCGGGCATCGTGACGGTGGACGACGCCGTGCAGGCGGCCGAGAGGGACCTGCCCCTCAAGGACGTCCTGCGGCAGGACTTTCCCCGGGTAGCCCCTGACACGCCGCTGGCCGATTTGATCCCCATCGCGGCGCAAACCCGGTTTCCCATCGCGGTCGTCGAGGGCGACCGCTTGCTGGGCATCATCGTGCGGGTGACGGTGCTGTCGTCGCTGATGCGCAAGCCCGCGAGCAACCTGGCGCAGGGCGCAAGCAGCGCTGCCGCGACCAGGAGCAATGACGCACACGGCGGGCCGGCGTGCCCGGGGGCCTGAGGAGGTGACTGGGATGGAGTTTGCCCGCTTGCCTGTCGGGCAATGGATGAACGCAGTCGTCGACTGGATGGTGGACAACTTGGCGCCGCTGTTTCGCGGCATCCGCCAGGTGATCGGGACGCTGCTCAACACGACGGAGGATTTCCTGCAATGGCTGCCATGGCCCGTCCTCATCGCCCTGGTGGCCCTCTTGATGTGGCGGGTGGCGGGCTGGCGCGGAGCCCTGTTGTCGGCCGCCGGCTTGTACCTGATAGGCAGCATGGAGCTCTGGGATCGCGCCATGACGACCCTGGCCCTCATGCTGAGCTCCGTAACGTTGGCGGTGGCCATCGGGGTGCCGTTGGGGATCCTGTGCGCCAAGAACGACCGGGTGCTGGCGGTCGTCCGACCCATTTTGGACATGATGCAGACCATGCCGGCCTTCGTGTACCTGGTGCCGGCCCTCATGTTTTTCGGCATCGGCAAGGTGCCGGCCGTGTTTGCCACGCTCGTCTTCGCGACTCCGCCGTCGGTACGCCTGACAAATTTGGGTATCCGCCAGGTACCCCGCGAGGTGCTGGAGGCGAGCCAAGCCTTTGGGGCAACGCCATGGCAGATGCTGGTCAAAGTGCAGCTGCCCCTGGCCATGCCCAGCATCATGACGGGCATCAATCAGACCATCATGCTGTCTTTGTCCATGTCGGTCTTGTCGGCCATGATCGCCGCAGGCGGCTTGGGCCAGGAAGTGCTGCGGGGTTTGAGCCAGGTCAACTTGGGCCGCTCGTTCGAAGGCGGCCTCGCCATCGTCGTCATCGCCATGATCCTGGACCGGATGTCCCAGTCGTGGGGCCGGCGCCGGCGACGGGCGGCGTGACGAAGGGCGCTCCTGGAAACCGGCGCCCGCCGGCCAGCGACACGGGCTGGAACCCGCGGGCGAGCGGTTTCGGAAAAATCCAGGAAAGGAGTAGATGGAGCATGAGGAAGCGGTGGCTGAGGCGGGTGTTCCCGGTTTTGTTGGCGGCGGTGCTGGTGGCCAGTATGGGGCTCGCCGGGGATCCGGCGGCTGCCCAGCGGCTGCCCGGCACAGGCAAAACGCTGACCTTCGCCTTTACCAACTGGACCGGCGACTGGCTGCCCACCTTGGTTTCCAAGGTGCTGCTGGAGGACTACCTGGGCTACCGGGTGGAGATCGTGGATCTGACGGTGCCGGTCACCTACGCCATGATCGCCGCGGGCGAGGTGGACGTGTTCGCCGACGCGTTCTTCCCCAACCAGAACTCGCTGCTCGCGGGCTACCGGGGGGAGTTGGAGGTCATCAGTTGGCACTACGACGGCACCGTGCGGGGCTGGGCCGTGCCGACCTGGTTTGCGGAAAAATACGGCGTGAAGACCGTGCAGGACCTGAACAACCCGCAGATCGCGCGCCTCTTGGACCGCGACGGCGACGGCTACGGCGACCTCCTGGGCTGTGAGGTCGGCTGGACGTGCCACGACCAGATCAATTACAAGCTGGAGGCTTACGGACTGACCCGCCTGTACCGCCAAATCGACGCTTCCGAGCAGATGATCAACTACGCGATCCGGTCCGCCCTGGACAACGGGGAGCCGGTGCTCTTTTTCGCCTGGACGCCTGACTGGCTGCTGGCCGTGTACCCGCATCCGGAAGTGGTCACGATTTTGCTGGATCCGGTAGGGGCGTGGCCCGACGACGAGCCGCCCAACGAATTCGGGTACCCGCCGGGACGGGCCGGCATCCTCGTCCACCGCGACTTCCGGCGGCGGCACCCGGAGGCGTACCGGCTGCTGAGCCAGGTCTCGGTCCCGCTGGACGCGGTCAATGAGTCCATCTACCGGCAGGTGGTATTGGGCGAGACGTCCGACGCGGACCTGGAGCGCCATGCCCGCGAGTGGATCGAGGCCAACAGGGAGACCGTGGACAGGTGGCTGGCAGCGGCGGGCTTGCG
>PKQR01000057.1 GCA_017578085.1 Bacillota bacterium | reverse complement strand
CTCAAAGGCTACTATCAGGCGTGCGATGTGTTTCTGTCTCTCAGCGAGCATGAGGGCTTCGGTGTGCCCATCCTGGAAGCCCAGGCGCTGGGCAAGCCGGTGGTCGCGCTGGCTCGCGCCGCGGTGGTCGAAACAGCCGGTCCCCATGCCGTGCTCGTTTCCGACCTGGACTACGACCACATCGCCCAGGTCATCGTCCAGCTCCTCCGGGATCCCGGTTGGCGGCAGCAGCTGGGCGCGGCCGGCCACGTCAACTACGCACGGCGTTTTGCTGGTCCAATCTTGGAAGCGCAGTTCGTGCGGCTGATCCGGAGGGCCTGGGCGGCCACGGGCCGGCGGCGACGGCGGCGACACCGTGGTGCCAGGGGCCGGGGTGCCGTTGGGGCCACGGTCAGGAGCCATGCCGCCAGGCACCGGCGCGGCGGGGCTTAGCGGGACGGTCAATGGGAAACGTGGACCGCATACGGGGTGATCCGCACCCAGCGGGTCAAGGCCTCAATAAACCGGGCTGCCGTGTGGGCCACGTCCCACCGCTGCTCAACTTCCAGCCGCGCTCGGTGGCCCCGGGCCAGCGCCTCGCCGGGGTGCTCCACCACGTGGCGCATGAGGGCCCGCAAGTGGTCCACGCTGGGCTTTGCCCAGCGATGGCCCCGGTAGAAACGGCCCAGTTCGACGCTGTGTCCCACGGGTACCAGCCCTTCGATGTCGATGAGGTAGGCGTTGCCGTCGTGCAAAAAGTCCAGCGGCCCGCTCCAGCGCGTGCCGATGACCGGCTTGCCGCACGCCATCGCTTCCAGGAACGGGAAGCCCCACCCTTCGCCGCAGGTCGGCAGGACGAACGCGTCACAGGCCGCGTACAGCCGGGGCAGGGCGTCGCTGGGAAGCACCCGCTGGTCGAGGACGATGGGAGCCGTGTGGCCCGGGGTAAACCCCAGCCGCCGGATCCAGCGGTGCAGCTGTCGCCGCACAGTGTCCCGGGCATGGAAGACCGGCAACGTCTTCAGGACGAGGGTGACGTCCTCATGGGGCCGGAATTCCCGCACGAACGCCTCCACCAGCAGCGGCCAGCCCTTGCGCTGTTGCCAGGCGAAGTTGGCCAGGAAGACGAACCCGCGGGCGCCCGGGATGGGCAGGGGCGGCACCCCGGGATGGAACCGCTGCGTGTCGACCCCGAGGGGCAACACGCGGATTTTCTCCTCTCTCACGCCGCTCTCCGCGAACGTGCGGGCGTTGAAGGTGGAGGGTACCCAGATCTCGTCCATGCGGTTGCAGGCCCGCACCCAGTCGGCCGGCAGCCGGTCGGTTTCAAACATGGTGCGCCCGATGCGGACCGCCCCGCGGGCGAGGGGTGCGAAATAGCACGCGGGCATGTGGGTGAGTTCCACGGTCGGGCGGCGCCCCCGCACCGCCGCGTGCAGGTCGTACAGGTCCGGCGCGAGGCGGCGGAGCACGGCTGGGCGGCGCAGGAGGCGCAAGGCCGCCGGCAGCGTGCGCACGGTGAAACCCGCCGACAAGAAATGCCGCAGCAGGGTGCGGGCTTCGTAGGTGTAGCCGCTTGGGGTGTAAAAGGGGCCGCGGTAGAGGATGTAGGGCGAGCGGCTGGGCATGTCCGGCCTTTGGCCCAGCGTGCGCGCCCAGCGGGCTTGCAGTGTGAGGTCCCACACGCTCCTGTCCGGAAGCGGGACGGTGCGGCGGGCGCCACGGGCCCGGGCAGCGCCCGGCATCAGGCGGTCCCTCCTTTAAGGCCGGCCCCGCGGGGCGGGCCTGGCTCCATCGTATGAGGCTGGGCGCGCCGTGCGCCCCGCCGGCCAGCGGACAGAATGGGAACCGGTTACCGCGTTGGCGGCGGCGGCCAACACATACCAATGGCAAACAAAGGGGCGGCCTGCGCCGCCGACAGCAAGGAAGCGGCGGGCAAGCCAATCGTCCCGGGGCGGAGGAGGGTGGCAGCGTGCACTTCTGTGAGCTGCAGATTAGGGCGTGCTTGGCCGCTGGCTGCCGGCGGCACGGCTCCTATGGATGTGGACTCCCGTGCGGATCCTGATGCTTTCCCACTACTTCCCCAGCGGCCAGATGACCCATGTGTTCGCTTTGGCAAGGGAGCTTATGCGGCAGGGGCACGCGGTGCACGTGGCCAACGGGCGCGTGCGCACCTTGCGGCAGTGGCGGTACGTCCGCGCCCTGGCTGGCCCGGTGCCCTGCTCCATCCGGCTCGGGGCCGGGCACCTGGCGGCGCTGGTGCGGCGGCTGCGCGTGCAGGTGATTCACGCCCATACCAAACGCACCTTTGCCGTCGGGGCGCGCCTTGCCGAGCGCACGGGGGTGCCGCTGGTCATCACTTGCCACGCACGCACGCTGATATCTCCCGAGCACGAACCCGCTTTCGCCCAAGCGCGCCGGATCATTTGCCCGTGGGAAACGCTGGCGGACGAGATGGGGCCGCGGGGGGGCCGCACGCGGGTGATTCCCAACGGCATTGATCTGGAGCAGTTCCCGTTTCGCGAGCGGCTGCCCCGGGAGACCCTGCGGGTGCTGTACCTCGGGCGCGTGGACCACCTCAGGCGGCCCGGTGTGGAGGCGCTGTGCCAAGCGGTGAAGGGCTTGGCCGGGGTGGAGCTGGTCATGGCGTCTGACCGCCCCGCGGCGCCGTGGACGCAGTATGTCGGCTGGCTGGCAAACCCTGCCCCTTGGCTGGCGGCCAGCGACGTGGTGGTGGGGACAGGCCGGGCGGTCCTTGAGGGACTCGCCACCGGCTGCGCGGCGCTGGTGCTGGGAGAGGGCTGGGACGGGCTGCTGACCCCCGAGAACGCGGACCGCCTGGCCCGGGACAACTTCATCGGCCGCGCCCGCGGGACGCGCCCGGCGCCCGACGCGATCCGCACCGCACTCCTCGAGCTCAAGCAAGACCCGGAGCGCCGCCGCGCCCTGGCCGCGTGGGGCCGGCGCTTTGTAGCGGAGCGGTTTGACATCCGGCGCGTGGCCTCCCAGACGGCCGCCCTGTACGCGGAGGTCTTGGCGGAGTTGCGGGACCGACGGGCTGTGAGGCCGGTCAGGGGCTGATCCAGGCGGTGTCGCCGATACCGGTCCGCATCTTCGCCAGCCGCCGCCTGTCGCCTGGACAGCTCTTGGTTTCCGCACCGCTCGCCCGTGCCCTAGGCCTTAAGAGCGGGACCCCTGCCACGGTGCGGCTGGGTTCGGGCGCTGTGGCGGGGCTGCTGCGGGTGTTCGCGGCGCCGGGGTTGACCCTCGGCTTGTGGCCGGCGGCGGCCGCGGCGCTGCGCTTGCCGGTGCCGGTGCTGCTCTGGGCCCGCCCCGGGGCCACAGGCGGGTGCCCGGCCATCGACTTGGGGCCCGTCGTCGGTATCTTGGCGGCGCAGTACCACAACACGTACCGCCTATTCGTCGGTATGGCGCGCCGGCGGGGGGTGCTCGCGTATCTATTTGCACCTGCCGATGTCGTTTGGGACGAACGGGTTGTGCTCGGAAGGTCTCTCCACCGGGGCGGGTGGGTGCGCCGTCCCTTCCCTTTTCCCCAGGTCGTCTTTGACCGGTCCATCGGCATCGGGCCGCCGGAAACGATCGCTGGGTTTCTGGAGCAGTTGAGGGCCCACGGCTGCACCGTCTTCAACGGCGATCTCGGCGACAAGTGGCGCATGTACCAGCACCTGGCCTCGTACCCGCAACTCCGCAGACATCTGCCGGAGACGGTCCTCTTGGAATCGTGGGACACGGTGCGGGCGATGCTGTCCCGTTGGGGCGTTGTCTACTTGAAACCGGCCGCGGGCTTTATGGGCCTTGGCGTCCTGCGGGTGGCGGCCGCGGGGCCCGGGGTCGTGCGGATCGCGTCCAGCGCCAACTTTGGCGCACGGGTCGTGCCGGAAGCGGCCCTGGCCGGGCAGTTGGGGCAGTGGCAGGCGTACGGCAAGTGGATGGTCCAGCAAGGACTGGACCTCGTAAGGGTGGGCGGGCGCGTCTGCGACGTGCGGGTGCTGGCGCTGAAAGACGGACGGGCCCGCTGGCGCGTCGCGGGCATGACCGTCCGCCGGGCCCGCCCCGGATCGGTCGTCTCCAACCTGCACCGGGGAGGAACCGTACTGCCCTTTCAGGCCTTCGCGTGCCGCGTGCCCCGCCGGCGGGGTGCCGCGCCGCTTGGGGTGGAGCTCCGGCGGCTGGTGAAGCGCATTCTGCCCGCCGTTGATGCCATCGCACCCCGGGCGGGCGACGTGGGCGTGGACATCGGCGTGGACCGGGACGGGCGCCTCTGGATCATTGAGGTCAACACGAAACCCGGTCGCTCTGGCCGGTTGGCCAATCCGGCCGTGTACAGCCTTCCCATGGAGTACGCCAGGTACCTGGCGGGCTTCGGCCCCGCGTCGCCTGCGCGCGGGGTCCCGCCGCGGCCCGGGACGGAGGGCTCGGGCAAGGAATCAACTGCCCTTGAGCGAATCCCTGAAGTATGAAAACGCTCTTGCTCTTTGACCTGGACGGGACCCTGGTGCTGGGTGAAGGAGCCGGCCGCCGCGCCCTTGTGCGGGCGTTCGCGCTCCTTTACGGGACCACCGACCAGTGGGAGTCCCTGGAGACGGCTGGCCGCACCGACACGGCCATTTTCGCGGACATGCTGCGGCGGATCGGACGGGACCCGGCCGAAGCCTGGAGCCCCGAGCTGTGGAACACTTATGTCGACTGCCTCGTGGATGAGGTGCGCAAGCGGCCGGGCCGCCTGGCCCCGGGCGTCCGGGAGCTCCTGGCCCATTGCTCGCCGGAAAACGGGCTGTACGCGGCGCTGGGCACCGGCAACCTCGAGCGGGGCGCCCGGGTGAAACTGGCACCCCACGACATCAACGACTTGCTGCCCGTGGGCGGCTTCGGGAGCGACGCCACGAATCGGGCGGAGCTTGTGCGGGTCGGTGTGCAGCGGGCTCGGGACCATTACGGGACTGACTTTGATCGGGTTGTGGTGATCGGCGACACGCCGCGGGATGCGGACTGCGCCAGGGCCAACGGCTACGCTTGCCTGCTGGTCGCGACGGGCCCGTTTGACGCTTCCGCCCTGGCCCGCTGCGGGGCCGATGCGGTGCGGGAGGACTTGTCCGACACCGGAGCGGTGCTGGACACCATCGCGCGCTTGCCGTACTTGGCTTGAGCCGCGCCCGGCGCGCGGCCGCCGGCGCCAGACCCGCCGCGCAACGGGGGGCAGCACTGTGAGCAACCACTTTGGCACGGCCGGGAGCAACGGGCGCTTCCGGCTGGTCGCCTTGGACATTGATGACACGCTGCTGGGGCCGGACAAGCAGTTGTCCCCCAGGGATGTGGCGGCGGTGCGCCGCTGCCGGGAGGCGGGGATCGAGGTCATCTTGGCCACCGGTCGGACGCGGCAGACGGCTTTGCCGGTGGCGCGGGCCATCGCCGACGACCTTCCCATGATTTGCACGACCGGCGGTGTCACGTACGACGGAGCCGGGCGTGTCCTGCGCCGGCTGCCGGTGCCGCTGGCCGTGGCCCAGTTCATACTGGGGGAGATGCGGGCGGCCGGGGTCCGGGCCCGGGTCGACGCCGGCGATGTCATTTACTACACCAAAGACCCCGGCGACAACGCCTATGTGCTGCCGGGCGTCGTGGACCCGGACCTGGCCGACCGGCTCGCGGCGCCACCCGACCAGATCATCGTCTGGGGCGAGGCGGAATGCCGGTGGGTCATCCGGCATTGCAGCTACCTGGATGGCGCCGTCCAGCTGTTGGTACTGCCCAGTTACGACGACCCCCAGGTCATCCACATCCTGCACCCATTGGCCACCAAAGGCTACGCCTTGGCCGAATATTGCGCGAGCCGCGGGATCGACCGGCGACAGGTGCTGGCCATGGGGGATTCTCTAAATGACTTCAGCCTGCTGAGCTTCGCCGGTACGGGTATCGCCATGGGACACAGCGATCCCAGGCTGCACTTGGTGGCCGATGTGGTCTTGCAGAAGGGGGAAACGGTGGCAGACGCCCTCGAGGCATGGGTATTCCAGCCACGGCAAGGCTAACGTAGCGTATCGGCCAACGGCGAACGCACCAGCGTGCGACCAGAAAATGCCAACGCGAATCCCACAGGGTTTGCGCCGGAGGACAAGGAGGGGGTCGCTGGTGAAACGCATTGCGGTCTTGACCAGCGGCGGTGACGCGCCAGGGATGAACGCAGCCATTCGCGCCGTCGTGCGGACGGGGATAGCCGCCGGGCTTGAAGTTTACGGCGTGCGCAACGGCTTTGCCGGCTTGATCAACGGGGAGATGGAGCGGCTGACCAACCGGGACGTGGGCGGCATCATCCAGCAGGCGGGCACGGTGCTGCGCAGCGCCCGGTCCAAGGAGTTTCGCGAGGAGGCTGGGCGGCGCCAGGCCATCCGCAAGCTCTCCGAGCGGCGGATCGATGGCCTGATCGTCATCGGCGGCAACGGCTCGCAAACCGGCAGCTACGAGCTGTACAAGATGGGGTTTCCCGTGGTCGGCGTCGCCTCCACCATCGACAACGACCTCTACGGCACCGACATCAGCATCGGCGCTGACACGGCCGTCAATACGGTCCTGGAAGCCATCGACCGAATCAAGGCGACGGCGTCTTCCCACACCCGCGCGTTTCTGGTGGAAGTCATGGGCCGTGATACGGGCTACATCGCCCTCATGGCGGGCATCACGGGCGGCGCGGAGGCCGTTATCATCCCGGAGGTTCCCATCGAGCCCGACGATGTGCTCCAGGAGCTGAAAGATGCTTACGCGCGCGGCAAGTCCCACGCCATCCTGATCGTGGCGGAAGGCGCCAAGCCCAATGCCGCGCAGTTGATCCAGTACTTCCGCGAGCGCCAGGCCGACACCGGTTTCGAGCTGCGGTTGACGGTGCTGGGCCACGTTCAGCGGGGCGGTACGCCCACCGCGTTTGACCGCATGCTGGGGACGCGCTTGGGCGCGGCGGCGGTGCAGGCGCTGCTGGGCGGGCACTACGGCGTGCTGGTGGGCTGGGTTAACCATCGTCCCCACTTGACGCCGCTTGCGGAGGTGGCTGGTCGCACCCGGTACGCCGACCGGGAGCTGTATGAGCTGGCGCGGGTCCTCGCGCGCTGAAGGGCCGTTCGAGGTCCGCGGGGCCTCACGAAGCCGATTCCAGCCTCCACGCTGGGCGTGATCGACAGCAGGAGGCTGTTTTCATGTGTGGAATATTCGCGCCATAAGGAATGTCCCCAGTTTCCAGGAAGCGTGCGACAAGGGGGCAGCCGATGCAACTTATCCAAAAGTATGAAGAAGAGATGGCGCTGGTGCGGGGTTGGGCCGGCTGGATGGGCGTCGCCCTGCTGGCGGCGGCTCTGCTGGCAGCCCCGTGGTTCTTGAGAGGCTACCAACTTTACATCGCCAACATCATCGGCAGTAAGATCATCGTCGCGATCGGGTTGAACCTGCTGGTCGGCTACACAGGCCAAATCTCACTGGGGCATGTGGGCTTCGTCGCCATCGGGGCTTATGCCGCAACCCACTTCGTCACGGCCTTTCAGAAGGCAGCCGCTTTTCAATGGCTGGGCGGCCCCTTCTGGGTGGCGCTTTTGGTGGGCGGCGCTGCCGCGGCCGTCTTTGGCGTGCTGGTGGGCTTGCCTGCGCTGAGGCTGGAGGGCCCGTACCTTTCCATCGTCACCCTCGGTTTCGGATTGGCGGTACAGCAACTCCTCATCAACTGGCCGGCGGTGTCCGGCGGGCGCATCGGGCTTTTCGTGCCGACGGCCCGCATCGGGCCCTGGCTGCTCAACTCCCACCAGAGCATGTATTTTCTGGTCTGGACGTGCGTCGTTCTATTGAGCCTCGTCGCCTTCAACCTGACCCGGTCGCACGTCGGCCGGGCCTTCGTAGCCCTGCGGGACAGCGACATCGCGGCCGAAGTTACCGGCGTCAACCTGCGGTACTACAAGACGCTGGCCTTCGCGGTCAGCGCGTTTTACGCCGGCTTCGGCGGGGCGCTGGAAGCCTACGTTGTCCGCTACTTGGAGCCCACCATGTTCAACCTGTATGAATCGATCTATTACTTGGCCATGGTGGTCGTCGGCGGTCTCGGCACCATCCCGGGCAGCATGTTCGGCGCGACGCTCTTGACCCTGCTCCAGTTTGGGCTGTCACAAGCGCAAGAGTACCTGCCCGTCGTGTACGGCGCGGTCGTCATTCTCGTCATGACCATCGAGCCGCTGGGCCTTTACGGGCGGTGGCTCAAGATCAAGCTCTGGAGCAAAACCTGGCCGCTGTAGCCGGCCGCGGAAGGGGACGCCCGGCTTTGTTCTTCTGGCAGTTGGTGGTCAGCGGGCTGTCCATCGGCAGCCTGTATGCGCTGGTTTCCCTCGGCATCGTGCTGTTGTACCGCACGTCGCGGGTGCTCAACTTCGCCCACGGCGAGATGTCCATGATTGCGACCATGGTCGCCTACAGCCTCCTGACCGCCGGCGGGGTCGCCTTCGGCCCGGCCGCAGTACTGACGCTTGCGGTCGCCTTTGCCGCCGGCGCCTCGTTCTACTTCCTCGTCCTGCGGCCAGTGAAAGAAGCGACGCTCCTCGGCCAGATCATCACCACGGCCGGTTTCGCGCTGGTCCTGAGCGGCATGGCCGTCGTCATCTGGGGAGCGGACACCAAGGTGCTGCCGTTCCCCTTGTCCCGGGCCGTCATTTACAACATCGGCGGCGTTTTCGTCAACCAGGTGGCTCTGGGGAGCTTCGTTGTGGCGCTCGTGGCCATGCTGGGCCTGTACCTATTGGTGCAAAAAACGCGGTTCGGCCTGGCCATGCGGGCGGTGTCGCAAAACGACGTGGCCGCCCGGGTGCTCGGCATCCCGGTGCGCCGGGTGTTCGCCGTCACCTGGGGCGTGTCCGCGACGCTTGGGGCCATCGCGGGGATGCTGCTCGCGCCTGTGACGCTGGTCCACCCGTCGATGATGTTTGACCCGTTCCTAAAAGGATTCGCCGGCGCGGTGCTCGGCGGGCTGGACAGCCTGCCTGGAGCCATCGTCGGGTCGCTCATCATCGGCGTGGTGGAAAACCTGTTCGGCGGCTACGTGTCGACGTCGCTGAGGACGACGGTCGCTTTCCTGATCATTATCGCCGTGCTATTGGTGCGGCCGGAGGGGCTTTTCGGCCACAAGTTCATGCGGCGCGTCTGACGTTGCCGGCCCCGGGCCAGAGGCTGCCAATGGGGGCGGGTCAGCCGGCGCAGCGAGGGGGTGCGAGCGCAAGGGAAGAGCGCAGCGGCGATTCAGGCTCGCGCGACGAGGAGGCAGGTAAGCGGAGCATTGACAGGAAAACGGGGGGCAAAAGGGGGTTGTCGAGTTTGCGATTGCTTCATCGTTCTCGCCTGGCGTTGGGGTTGGCGCTGGTCGTGGCGGCCCTGGCGGCGTTGCCGGTGATGGCCCAGGAGCGGGGGATCACGCCGACGGAGATCATCCTCGGCACGACTGCACCGCTGTCGGGCCCGGCGGCACCGTGGGGTGCAACCGCGCGGGGCATCGAGGCGTACCTGCAGTACATCAATGAACAGGGCGGCATCCACGGCCGCACGATCCGCTTCGAGATCCGGGACGACGGCTACCAGCCGCCGCGCGCGGTGGCCAACGTCCTGGAGCTGGTGGAGCGGGTAGGCGTCTTCGGCATCGTCGGCATGATCGGTTCGGCCAACGCCGCCGCCGTGCGGGATTACATCTTCCAAAACGAGGTCATCTGGATGACGCCGGCGGTGGAGTCGGACCCGTGGATCGGCAATCCCAATATCCATTACCTGTTTGTGACGTATCCCAACTACTATCAGGAGGCCAAGATCCTGGCCCGCTACGCGGTGCAGGAGCTGGGCAAGCAGCGCGTCGCCATCATCTACCAGAATGACCAGTACGGCATGAACGGCCTGAGGGGCGTCCGGGACGCCTTGGCGGAGCTGGGCATGGCGCCGGTGGCGGAGGTTTCCTATGAGCTCACCGACGTCGACTTGAGCGTGCACGCCCTGCGGATCGGCCAGGCCCGGGCCGACGCGGTCATCCTCTACGCCACACCAAACCACGGCGCCATGGCCGCGGCCGCGCTGGCGCAGCTCAACCCGCGCCCGCAGATCCTGTCGTCCTTTACCCTGGCGGATCCCATCATGGCCCGTTTGGCCGGCGCGGCGTGGGACGGCGTGATCGTGCCGTCGTACTTCCCGTACCCGGGCACCGATGAAAAGGTGGACCGCGTCCTGCAAATCCTCGTCGAGCGCAACCCCGAGCTGGCCGCGATGGCGTTCAACGCCTTGGCGGGCGTGACCTTCATTGAGCCGATGCTGGAGGGCTTTCGCCGCGCGGGTCCCAACTTGACCAAGGAGTCCTTTGTGGCCGCCATGGAGTCCATTCAGAACTGGGACGGGGAGCTCTTGCGGGGCGTCACCTTCGGTCCCGGTCGCCGGCAGGGCATCAACCGCATCTTCCTGGCGCGGATGGAGGGCGGCGTGCCCCACCAGCTGACGGACTGGATCGAGTATCCGGTCGAGTACTGAGCGGATATGGCGGCAGCGGACATCAACACCAGGCAAGCGGGCGCCGGACCTCTCTTGGAGGTCCGGCGCCTCAACCTCCGCTTCGGCGGGATCCAGGCGCTCAACGACGTCCACCTGTCGGTGTGGCCGGGGGAACTCATGTCCGTCATTGGGCCCAATGGCGCCGGCAAGACGAGCCTGTTCAACTGCGTGACGGGCCTTTATCGCCCCTCGTCGGGCGAAATCTTGTTGGACGGGCGAAGCATCGTTGGACTCCGGCCGGACCGCATCGCGGCGCTGGGCATCGCGCGCACGTTTCAGAACATCGAGCTCTTCCGCCACATGACGGTGTTGGACAACCTGCTCTTGGGCCGGCACCTGCACGTGCGCGCGGGCTTTTTCTCCGCCGCCTTTTCGACGCCCCGCTGGTGGCGGGATGAGGTGGCCCAGCGGCGCCGGGTGGAGGAGATCCTGGACATGCTGGATCTGCAGTCGGTGCGCCACCGCACGGTTGCGTCACTCCCGTACGGCCAGCAGAAGCTGGTGGAGGTCGGACGGGCCCTGGCCACCGAGCCGCGCCTTTTGCTGCTGGATGAGCCTTCGGCCGGCATGACGGCTGAGGAAAAGCAGGACCTGGTCTTCACCATCCGGGACATCCAGAAGGACTTAGGGATCGCTGTCGTGCTGGTGGAGCACGACCTGCGCATGGTGATGGAGATCTCGGAGCGCATCGTCGTCCTGGACCGGGGCGCGGTCATCGCCGACGGGCCGCCCGCCGAAGTGCAGCGGGACCCGCGGGTCATCGAGGCATACTTGGGTGAGGAGGCGATGGGCGCTGCTCGCGGTGCGTAACGTGGAGAGCCGCTATCAGGGTCGCGTGACGGTGCTGCGCGGCTTGTCCCTCACGGTGCAGGAAGGGCAGTTGGCCGTGGTGCTGGGGTCCAACGGCGCCGGCAAGACGACCTTGCTGCGGACCATCAGCGGCCTCATCCCGGACCAGCCGGAAAAAGGCGTCATCGAGTTTGAGGGCAAGCGCCTCAACGGCCTCGACCCCGAAGACATCGCGGCCCTTGGGATCGCCCACGTGCTGGAAGGCCGGGGCGTTTTCCCGGAGCTGACCGTCATGGAAAACCTGCTCCTGGGCGCCTACCGCCGCCGGGATGCAGCGGGCGTGAGGCAGGACCTGGAGTGGGTGTTCAGCTTGTTCCCGCGCCTCAAAGAGCGGAGCCGCCAGCTGGCGGGCCTGCTCTCCGGCGGCGAGCAGCAGATGCTGGCCATCGGCCGGGCGCTGTTGGGCCGCCCGCGGCTTTTGCTCTTGGACGAGCCGTCGGTGGGCCTGGCGCCCAAGCTGGTGAGCGAGATCTTCCAGGTGCTGAAAGAGATCAACCGCCAGGGAACCACCATGCTCTTGGTGGAGCAAAACGCCCGCGTCGCCCTGGAGGCGGCCGACTACGGCTTCGTGCTGGAGGCCGGCCGCATCGTGCTGGAAGGCACCGCCGAGCAGCTCAAGGCCAATGAGAACGTCCAGGAGATGTACCTCGGCGTGCAAAAGGAGACGTCGGTCAAAGGCTACCGGCGCTGGAAGCCGAAGCGCCGTTGGGCGTAAGGCCCGGCGCCGCCGGGCGGAAAAATCCCACCATTGCGTAGCAGGGCCGGCGCCTGGTAAACTTTTGAAAGAGCGCCTTGCGGGCGTTCCTCCGGTCCGGACGATCTTCCCACCTGTACCTGCCTCGTCGCTCGATTTGTGTGGCACTCGCGGTTGCTCGAGTTGTGAGTCGGCCGTGCCCGGACGGCCACAGGACCAAGGGGGTTACCGATGGCGTCGGCGCTGCAACTTGTGGTCCTCCTGCCCTTTGCCGCCGCTGGGCTTGTGCCCGTCGCGGCCCG
>PKQR01000195.1 GCA_017578085.1 Bacillota bacterium | reverse complement strand
CCTCCTCCAGCCACCGGGCCGCGTCCACCGCGTGGTAGGTCAAGATGAACCGGGCGCCGGCCCGCTTGATGGCCAGCAGGTACTCCAGCACCACCGCCCGCTCATCGATCCAGCCGGCCGCCGCGGCGGCCTTAATCATGGAGTACTCGCCGCTGACCGCGTAGGCTGCGACGGGCACGTCAAAGTTCTGGCTGACCGCGGCGATGACGTCCAAGTACGCCAGGGCCGGCTTGACCATCACCATGTCGGCCCCTTCCTCGATGTCCAGGGCCACTTCCAGCAGGGCCTCCCGGGCGTTGGCCGGGTCCATCTGGTAGCTGCGCCGGTCGCCAAACTGGGGCGCCGAGTCGGCCGCCTCCCTGAACGGCCCGTAGAACGCCGAGGCGTACTTGGCGGCGTAGGACAAGATGGCCACATGGGAAAAGCCTTCTTCATCCAGCGCCCGGCGGATCGCCCCGACCCGGCCGTCCATCATGTCCGAGGGCGCCACCACGTCGGCGCCGGCCCGGGCGTGGGAAACGGCCATCAAAGCCAGCCGCTCGAGGCTGGAGTCGTTGTCGATGCGGCCGTCCTTAACGATGCCGCAGTGGCCATGGTCCGTGTACTGGCACAGGCAGACGTCGGTCATGACCACAAGGTCCGGCAGCGCGTCCTTGATCCGGGCCACGGCTTCCTGCACCGGCCCGTAGGGGTTCCACGCCTCGGAGCCCTCCGGGTCCTTGGCGGCCGGCAGGCCAAAGAGTATCACCGCCGGCACGCCCGCCGCAAAAGCCCGGCGCGCCTCCTGCACCGCCAGGTCAGGCGAGCGCCTCGCCACGCCAGGCATGGCCGCCACCGGTTCCGTCCGGTCCTTGCCCGGGACGACAAACAGAGGATAGACGAAATCCGAAGGGTCCAACCTGTGCTCCCGCACCAGCCGGCGCAGGCCGCTGGTCGCCCGCAGTCGCCGCAGGCGCTGCTCAGGAAACCCCATCGCTCCCCGCTCCCTTCTGCCGGTATGCCGCCAGGGCCGCCACGAGCCCAGGCACCGTATAAGCTGCGGCGGTCACGTGCACCGGAAACCCGCTCTCCCTGGCCGCGGCCGCGGTTACCGGTCCAATGCAGGCCACCACAAACGGAGCCCCTTCCCGGCCGTGGACCGCCCACAGGCGGGCAAACCCGTGCACGGTGGATGGGCTCGTGAAAGTGACGGCATGAATCTGCCCGTTGGCCAGCTGCGTCAAAACATCCTTGGCATTGGGGGGATCGGCCGGGACAGTCGTGTAGGCGGCCACCACCTCCACGTTCGCCCCTAAAGCCCGCAACCCTTCCGGCAACGTCTCGCGCGCTTTGGCGGCGCGCGGCAAAAGCACCCGCCGCCCCCGCCATGTGTCCCGTTGAGCCAAAGCCCGTAGCACGCCTTCGGCCACGTACTCGTCGGGAACCACTTCCACCACAAGCCCCAGCTCCGCCAGCGCGGCCGCCGTGGCCGGGCCGATGGCCGCCAGCCGGCAGCGGGCCAGTTCCGCTTTAGGCACCCCTAAGGCCCCAAGGCGCGCTGCGACCGCCCGCACGGCGTTGGCGCTCGTAAACACAACCCAGTCAAAGCTCTGCAAGGCCAGCAAAGCCGCGTCCAGCCGCTCGGGCTCGGGTGAAGGTCCCATCCGGATGACGGGCAGTTCCACCGCCTCAGCGCCTGCCTCCGCCAGCGCCCGGCTCAAGTCCTCGGCTTGGTGCTCCGCCCGCGTCACGAGCACCCGCCAGCCGGCCAGCGGCCCGCCGCCCGTCTTGCCGCCCGCTTCCTCCTGCCCGTGAGCCGGGCGCCCGCGGTGCTGCATGCGGCATCCCTCACCCATCTTGCCGCAGCTCCGCCCGGCGCCGTGCCAGGCGCGCCACCAGCAGGCTGAGCTCGTACAGGACCAACAGCGGGCCGGCCATGAGCAGCTGCGAAAAAGCGTCGGCGGGGGTGAGGACCGCCGCGATGACGAAGATGGCAAACACCGCGTACTTCCGCCGCTTGGCCATCTCTACCGGATCGATGAGCCCGATGCGGGTCAAGAACACCATGACAATGGGCAACTGGAAAATGAGGCCCATCGGAAGCACCATCAGCAGCACGAAGCCCACGTAAGGGGAAACCGAGATCATCGGCTCCAGATCCGCCCCGCCAAACCCCAACAAGAACCGCAGGGCAAAGGGCATCATCACCGCGTAGCTGAAGCTCGCGCCCGCGAGAAACAGTATGAAGGACAACGGAATCAGCAGGAGCGCCATCCGCCGGTCCCGGCGCGGCAGAAACGGCGAAACAAAGGCCAGCAGCTGCCACATCAAGAAGGGAAAAGCCAGGATGAGTCCCCCGGCGAGCGAGAGCTTGATCCGGGCGAAAAAGGCCTCCGAGGGGGCCAGAAACACGAGCTCGGTGCCTGACGGCAGGCGCGTGCGCAGGTGCTCCAGCGCCGGCTCGCTGAAAACATACGCGGCCACGCTGGCCGCGGCGAACAACGCCAGCGACCAGAGGATTCGCCTCCGCAGCTCAGCCAGCCGCTGGGTGAGCGCTTGGAATTCCACGGCCGATTCCGCCGGTTCAGCGGGCACCGCTTCGCTCCCCCTTGCGCATGCGCCAAAGCGTCAGCTCAAACAGGATGATGAGCGGCAGCGCCATCATCACCTGGCTGACCGCGTCCGGAGGCGTCAGGATGGCGCCGACGACGAAGGCAAGGAAATAGGCCATCTTGCGCAGGCGCACCAGCCCCGTGACGGTGACCATCTCCAGGCGCACCAGGATAGCCAGCACGATGGGCAGCTGGAACACGACCCCAAACGGGACGGTCACGGAAACGAAAAAGCTCAAGAACCTTCCTACGGCGATGACAGGCTGGACGGTCTCGCTACCGAACCCCAGGAAAAACCGCAACGCCACCGGGTAGACGGCCAGGTAACCAAAGGTGACGCCCAGGACAAACAGGCCGAACGATGCCGGCAGGTAGCGCCCCAGCAGCCGCTTCTCGTGGGGGAACAGCGCCGGCAGGAGAAAACGCCACGCCTCCAGGACGATGACCGGCGACGCCAGGGCGGCCCCGATCAGCAAGGCCATCTTGAGGTAGGAAGTAAAGGCCTCCGCCGGGGCGACAAACACGAAGGAGCGCTGGGTGTCGGCTGCGAACCGGCGCAGCATGTCCGGCACCAGATACCAGCCCACGGCCGTCCCGACGGCCAGGGCAGCCAGGGACACCAGAATACGCTGCCGCAGCTCCGCCAGGTGCTCCTCGGTGGTCATCTCCGGCAGCACGTACTCGGAGCTGGAGTCCACCTGTTCCCTGCCGTTCACCGCGTCCTGTCTCCCTGCGTCTTGCGCCTAGTGACCCGCCGGCTGGCCCCGCA
>PKQR01000056.1 GCA_017578085.1 Bacillota bacterium | reverse complement strand
TACTGGGGGGCCCAGACGCAGCGCGCGGTGGACAACTTCCGCATCAGCGGCCTGCGCATGCCGCGGGAGTTTATCCGCGCGCTGGGGCTCATCAAGTGGGCGGCGGCCAAGGCCAACCTGGAGTTGGGCCTGCTGGATGAGCGCAGGGCCAACGCGATTATGCAGGCGGCCGACGAGGTCATCGAAGGGCGCTGGGACGATCACTTCCCGGTGGACATCTTCCAGACCGGCTCGGGTACGTCCAGCAACATGAACGCCAATGAGGTCATCGCCAACCGGGCCATCGAGATCCTCGGCGGCCAGATCGGCAGCAAGGATCCGGTTCACCCCAACGATCACGTCAACAAGGGCCAGTCGAGCAACGACGTGATCCCGTCCGCCCTGCACGTGGGCGTCATGGAAGTGGTGGACCGGGAGGTCATCCCGGCCTTGGAACAGCTGCATAAGGCTTTGGCCCGCAAGGCCGAGGAGTTCTGGCACATCCTCAAGATCGGCCGCACCCACTTGGCGGACGCGACGCCGATCCGCCTCGGCCAGGAGTTCTCCGGCTATGCCCGCCAGGTCGAACTGGGCATCGAGCGCGTCAAGGCGGCCCGCGCCGGGATGCTGGAGCTCGCGCTGGGCGGCACCGCGGTCGGCACGGGCATCAACACCCACCGGGAGTTCGCCGGGCGCGCCATCCAGCACCTGCGCCAGCGCACGGGCATCGAGTTCGTCGAGGCCAAGAACCACTTCGAGGCCCAGGGCGCCCAGGACAAGATGGTGTTCATGAGCGGCGCCCTGCGCACCGTGATGACCAGCCTGATGAAGATCGCCAACGACATCCGCTGGATGGCTTCGGGCCCCCGCTGCGGCCTCGGCGAGCTGAAGCTCCCTGAGCTGCAGCCGGGTTCCTCCATTATGCCGGGCAAGGTCAACCCCGTCATCCCCGAAGTGGTCATCCAGGTCGCGGCCCAGGTGGCTGGCAACGACGTGGCGATCAACATCGGCGGGCAGTGGGGCGTGCTGGAGCTCAACACCATGCTCCCGCTGATGGGCTACAACCTGCTCCAGTCGGCCAAGCTCACCGCCGCGGCGGCGCGTGCCTTTGCGGAGAAGGCCATCGCGGGCCTCGTGGCCGACGAGCGCCGTTGCCGGGAGCTTATCGAGGGCAGCCTTATGCTGGTGACGCCGCTGGCGACGCGGATCGGCTACGACCGGGCGGCGGCCATCGCGAAGATCGCCTACGAAACCGGCCGCACGATCCGGGATGTGGCCCGGGAGCAGCAGGTGTTGCCTGAAGATGAGCTCGACCGGATTCTCGACCCGTTGAGCATGGTCGAACCCAAGGGGTGATCGGGGATGGAGTACGCGGACCTGCGGAGCCGCCTCGTGGGTGAAATCGACCAACGGCGCCGCGCGAGCGATGACCCCGTCGTCCAGAAGGCCTTGCACCGTGTGATGTCCATCGCCGTCTGGGTGGTGGACCAAAATAAGTACAAGCCGCACGTGGACTTGCCGGCTCTCCGGGACATGACGCTCGAAGAGATTGATATCTACCTGAACAAGATGCTCACGGACGGCATCGGCACCCAGCAGGAAGTGCGGGCGGTGCAGGAAGCCCGGGAGCTGGTGGCCGACATCTGGACCCGGATCATCCGGGAGGCGGCCCAGGACGGTGTCAAGGCGGCCGCGAAAGCGGACTGAGACGGGTGAATGGAGGTCGTGCCCTTGAAGGTGGCTGTTCGAGGCAATCCTCAAGTGTTGGGCAACACGCCGGAGGAGATCCTCGCCGGCCTTTTGGAGCTCGGCTTCCTTGCGCCGGAAGGCGCCTCGTTGGAGGCTTACGTCGACCACCTGGAAAAGGTGCTGGCGGACAAGCACGGCATCCGGGTGCCCAAGGGCGCATCGCCTGACGAGCGGGCCGAAAGGATCGTGCTCGGCCTGGTGGAAACCGGCCAGCTGGACCTCCTGGAAGACTGAGCCCGAGCCTTGCCGGCTGGAAACCGGACGCAAGGCTCGGGAAGCCGGAATGGAGGCGGCTGACCGTTGATCCGCATCCTCCATCTTGCCGACCTGCACCTGGGATGGGCACCGCACTTTTTGGGACCGCGGGCGGAAGAGCGCCAAAAGGAACGGGACAGCCTGCTGACCCGTGCCGTCGACTGGGTGCTCGCCGCCCGCGGCGCCGACATGGTGATCATCGCCGGCGACCTGTTTGAGACCCACCGGCCGCCGGTCTCCTTGGCCGAACGGGTCGTCGCAGACCTGGAGCGCCTGGTCCACGCCGGCGTGCCCGTGGTCACCGTCCCCGGCAACCACGATGAGATCACCTACCACGATTCCGTGTACCGCCAGTACGGCGCCCGCTGGCCGGGCGTCCTCATCCGGGAGCCGATGCCCGCACACGCGGCTACCGTGTCGGTAAAGGGCGTGCCGGTGCACATCTACGGTCTCGCCTACACCGGCGGTCTGACCCAGACGAGACCGCCCATCCGTGATTTCCCGCGCCTGCAAGCGGATGGGCTGCATGTGGCTGTCTTCCACGGCTCCCTGGACTGGGACGCGGGCGACCGCAGCCTGCCCTTGGAGTCGGCGGCCCTGGCCGCGGCCGGGTATGACTATGTGGCCCTCGGGCACATCCACCAGCACCAGGTCCACAAGCTCGGGGAAGGCCTGGCGGTTTACCCGGGCATGATCGAAGGAAAAACCTTCTCGGATCCCGGCGTCGGCTGCTTCACGGTCGCTGTTCTGGGGACAGGGCCCGCCCGCGTTGAAACCGTGCCGGCCGGGGCGCGCCCCGTGCGGGTGCTCGAGGTGGACGTCACCGCCTGCTTGGACTTGAAGGAAATCGAAGAGCGCCTCGCAGCTGCTGCCGATCCTGAAGCGATCGTCCAGATCCGGCTTACCGGCGCGGCGCCGGACCGCCTGCCGGTGACCAAGTGGCAAGCGCGCTTCGCGACCGGTTTCTTCCATTTGGAGATCATCGACGATACCGCCGCGCTGGACGAGGGCGTGATCAATGCCTGGGCCCAGGAGCCGACGGTGCGGGGACAGTTTGTCCGCCGCATCCGGGCCGCCCTGGCCCAAGCGGCCGACCCAACCGAGCGGCAGCTCTTGCACAAGGCCTTGCGCTATGGATTGGCCGCCCTGGAGGGACAGGAGCTGTGAAGGAACCGTTGCGGGAGGGACAAGGCCCATGGCGGCGAGGCCGGTGACGGCGGTGCGCTGGTCGCGCCTGGTGCTCCACGGGTTCGGCCGGTTCGCGGGCACCGTCTGCCTCGAGCTAGGGCCGGGTCTCAATGTGCTCGTGGCGCCCAACGAGGCGGGCAAGTCTACCCTGTTGGCCGGGCTGGCGGCGGTGCTCTTTGGCCTGCCGGCGACGACGGATCCGGACAAATTCGGGCACGGCCGCTGGCGCAACTGGCAGGGGCCGCCCCGCTTTGCAGGCGAGCTGGAATTCGAGGCCGGCGAGGACCGGTTTCGCATCCAGCGGGATTTCGCGAACCATCGCATCAGCGTCGCACGGTGGACTGGCGCTGGCTGGCAGCCGCTTTTGGCGGGGGAGCACAATCCCAACGCCAAGCGGCGGCACGTGCGCTATGAGGAGTTCCTCCAGGAAACCATCGGCATCACCTCCAGGGAACTGTTCATGAGCACCTTTGCCCTGGGACAGCCCCTACCGGAGCCCCATGGCCTCGACGCCGACGTGCAGCAGCTATTGTCAGGAGCGGGCACCGCGTCCTTCCGCCAAGCTCTGGAGCAGCTGGTGAGCGGCGTGCGGACCCTGACCAAGTACAGCCGTGGCCTGGGGGTCACGGACAGGGACGCCCTAAAGGACGGGCGGATGGAAAAACTGGACCAGCAGATTGCGGAGCTGGAGGCCGAGATTGCCAGGAGCCAAGGAACGGCCGATTCGCTGGAGGTCATCCAGGCGGAGCTCACCCGGCTGCAACGGGAGGAGGCGGCCGCTCGCCAGCGATGCAAGGAGGCGGAAGACGCCCTCGCCGCCTGGAGCCAGTGGCGGTCGCTGCTCCTGCGCCGGCGCTCGCTGCTAAAGGACTATGCGCAGCTCGTCCGCTCGTGGGAAACCGTGCAGAAGCTCGAGGCTGCCCATGAGGAAAAGCGCCGCCGTCTCCAGGCCGAGTTTCCCGAACTGGCGAATCGGGAGGATCTGGAGAACCTGGGCAGCGAGCTCGTGCGGCTGGAGCAGCTGCAAGAGCGCGTCCGGGCCGCCCGGGAAGCGGCGGCCAGGGAGTTGGCGGACCTTGAAGGGCGCGCCGCCGAGTTGCTCCGGGAGTGGAGCGAGTACCGCGCGGAAAGAGCCCGCCTGGCCGCCCTGGAGGCGGAGTTGCAAGCTTACGGGGTTTTCGCCGCGGCTTCACCTGCCGAGCGGGAGATGTACGCCAACTACACGGCCCAGCGCATGCGCCTTGAGCGGCAGGTGGAAGAGGCCCGGGTTGCTCTGGCGGCGTGGAAGGAGCCCTTTGAACGGTACCGAGCCGAGAAGCACCGTTTCGGGCAGGCTTTTGCGGATCTGGAAGCCTGGAGCGATGACGACCTCGCGGCGGTGGAAAAGCAGCTGTCGCTCCAGGCGCAGCGATCCCAGGCGGTCGATCGCCTGCGAGAGATCCAGGACCGCCTGCGGGAACTCCGTCCCAAGACACGGGCCCGCGTCGCGCTGGCATGGGCGTTGCTCTTGTTGCTCGGCGGGGTTCTGGCCGTTTTGGTCCACGGGCAGCTTGGCTGGGGCGGCGTATTCGCCACGTTGTCGCTTACGATGGCCTTGCTTACCTCCCTCACGCTCCGGCTGCAGGCGCCCCTCCGGGAGCTGGAGCGGCAGGCAACAGCGGCCGAGAAAGAGCTGAAAGCCCTGGACAAGGCCCTGGCCGCGGACGACCGCTTCAGGGGCGTGAATCCCGCGGCGCTGGGGGCCCTGCGGGAGCGGCTATTGCAAAGGCAGCAGACGGCGGCGGCGCTGGACGACCTAAGGCGGCAGCTGCCCCCGTACGACGAGGAGCGGGAGCTCGCGGCGCGGGTCCAGGCGGCCGAGCGGGCGCTGGGCGCTTTCCTGGCGGCCACGGCTCCGGCCCGGGAGCGGTTTGGGGACGGGGTTGAAACGGCTTTCCGGCGGTGGACGACCCTGAACGAGCAGGCCGCCGCCCGGCGGGAGTGGCTGTTGGGCTTCGCCCGCCGGCAGGCGGGCATCGAAACGCTGGCGTTGGAAGAGGTACCGGCGGGTCGGTTACCCGGCGCATGGGGGCAGCTGGCCAGCCTATTGGGTTCCACCGGGCGACCGCCGGCGACCATGGGAGAACTCGTTGCCCAGCTCGAGGCGTTGCCGCCGGATTTCTGGGACAGCGCGCTGGCGGCCCGGGAACAGGAACAGCCCATGGCCGGCTGGATGGCGGAACTCGATTCCCTCCGGCAGCGCTTGGACGGCGTGCTGGCTGCTGCGGGCGGCGATCCGGCGGCTGCCCGCCGGCGGTGGGAGGCGTTTCGGGCCGCACAGGAAGACCTCGCCCGTCTCGAACGGGAGCTGGCGGGGGTGCTCCGGGCGCACGACGTGTCGACTCCTGCCGGGCTGCAGGAGCGGTTGCTGGATGTGCAGAGCCAGGCAACGGCCGCTTGGCAGCAGCTGGAGCAGTGGAGCGCCGCCCACCCCGGCCTGCCCCATCCGGACGAGGCTGAGGATGGCGAGGTCCTTGAGGCCAAGGTGCGCAAGCTGGAGGAAGAGCGGGACCGCTGGCAAGCCCAAGCCGAGGCGGCCGCGGCACAGGTGCGGCAGCTCCTCCAGGAGCAGGCGCGCCTTTTGGGCAGCCAGGTCATCAACATCGCCCAGGCCCAGGAGCAGCTGGCCGCCCTGCGCCGCGAGCGGGACGCGCTGGCCATGGAAGCCCGTGCCATGGCGCGCGCCCACCGGGAGCTGGCGGCCGCGGTGGAGGAGTACCAGGCGACCCACCGCGTGCGGCTGGCCGAAATGGCTACCCGCTACTTCCAGCGTTTCAGCGGGCGCAACCGGCGCGTGGAGCTGGATGAGGGGTTCGCGGTCAAAGTCGTGGAGCCCGACGGGCAAGCGTGCGCGGTGGCCCAGCTGAGCCAGGGGGCGCAAGACCAGCTTTACCTCGCGCTGCGCCTGGCCATCGCGGACCTGGTCGGCGGTGCGGCGCCGCTGCCGTTGCTATTGGACGATCCTTTCGTGAATTGCGATGGGGAGCGGCTGGCGCGTATCCGGGCAGCGCTGGAGGAAGCATCGGTGCAGCGGCAGATCGTTCTCTTTTCCCACCGCGAAGACTTCGCGGCCTGGGGCCGGTCTGTGTCCATGGTGGAAGGCAGCCTCGCCGCGGTCCAGGCAAACCCGTGACGGGAGGGCGGTAGCTGGTGGCGGCGCGGCTGCGGTTTCTCTTGGGGCGGGCGGGGAGCGGCAAGACCTTCGCCTGCTTGGACGCGATCCGGCGCGAGCTGCGCGCAGGGCCGGACGGCCCGCCGTTGATCCTGCTCACGCCTGAACAGGCCACATTTCAGATGGAACGGGCGCTGCTGCTGGCAGCCGATGTGCGGGCGACGCACCGGGCCCACGTGTTGAGCTTCCAACGCCTGGCCGCCCGCGTGATGCAGGCGACGGGACTGGGTGCGCAGCCGCTCCTGGGTGAACTGGGCAAGCGCATGGTGCTCCGGGCCCTTATCCACCGCCACGGCCCGCGGCTGCAGGTGTTCGGCAAGGCGGCCCGCCAGCCGGGGTTTGTGGACAAGCTGGCCAACACGTTGGCCGAGCTCCGGGCCTACCGCTGCCGCCCGGAGGACCTGGAAGGCCGCCGGGCGCTGCTCGCCGGCGGGCCCAACCGGGTCTTGGCGGCCAAGCTGCACGACCTGGCCCTGATCTACCGGGCGTTTGCCGACTACGTGGACGGCCGCTTCACCGATCCCGACGAGCTATTGAACGTCGTCGCGGCCCATCTGGGAGCCAGCGGCGTGGCCGAAGGCGCCCGGGTGTGGGTGGACGGGTTTATGGGGTTCACCCCGCAGGAGCTCGAGGTGCTGCGGGCACTTTGGCGGGTGGCCGAGCGGGTCGAAATCGCCCTTTGCCTGGACCCGGCCGCCGCAGGCGAGGAGCTTTCTGGGGGAGGCGGCGCTCTGCCCGCGGCAGGGAGCGGGCACGCGCCCGAGCTCGACCTGTTTGCCCCGACCAGGGAAACTTATGCACAGCTGATGGCGTTAGCCCAGGAAGACGGCCTCGAGATCGAGGAGCCCCGGCTCCTGTCCCAGAACCCGCCGCCGCGCTTTGCCGCCAGTCCTCCCTTGGCGTTGGTGGAGCGGGAGCTGTTCGGTGCCCGCAAGGTGCGCCCGGGAGGCGACGGTGCGGGCGCCGTGAAGCTGGTGGCCGCGGCCGACGCCCGGACGGAAGTCGAGGCTTGCGCGCGGGAGATCTTGCGCCTCGCCCGCCAACGGGGCTGGCGTTTCCGAGACATGGCCGTCGTCGTGCGGGAGCTCGAAACGTACCGGGACCTGATCGCGGCCGTCTTTGCAAGCTATGGCATCCCCTACTTTATCGACACGCGGCGCCCCTTGTCCCACCATCCCCTGACGGAGCTGGTGCGGTCCGCCCTGGAGGCGGTCGCGAACGGTTGGCCCACGGAGGCAGTCGTTCGTTGCCTGAAGACTGACCTGTTGCCCATTTCCCGGGACGAAGCCGACCGACTGGAAAATTACGCCCTGGAGCACGGGATCGAGGGGGCCGCATGGGTGCGGGACGAACCCTGGACGTACCGGCGCCGCTACACCTTGGACGACAATGACCGTGCGGCAGCTGAGGCAGGCCGCCAGGACCTGGAAGAGATCAATGCGGCCCGGGACCGGGCCCTGGGCCCGTTGCGCCGGCTGGCGGAACGGCTCCAGGCGGCGGTTTGCGCCCGGGACATGGCCGCGGCCGTGTGGGACATGCTGGATGAGCTGGGCGTGGCCGCTGCCCTGGAGCGTTGGATGGAGGCGGCCGAGGCGGCAGGCAAGCCGGAGGAGGTGCAGGAGCACGCGCGGGCCTGGCAAGGGATGATGCAGATCCTTGACGAGCTGGTGGACGCCATGGGCGACCAGCAGCTGTCGATGGGCGAGTTCCGGCAGATCGTCGAAGCCGGGCTCGAATCGCTGCGCATCGGCCTTGTGCCACCGGGGCTCGACCAGGTGCTGGTTGGCTCGGTGGAGCGGTCCCGCCAGCCCGACATCAAGGCCGCGTTCGTGCTTGGGGCCTCCGACGGCAGCTTCCCCAAGCGCCCGGCCGAGGACGTGATTTTCAACGACCGCGAGCGGGAGCTTTTGGCCGAAACCCGGCTGGTGCTGTCGCCCACCAGCCGCGCCATGCTCCTCAGGGAGCAGTACCTCATGTACATCTCCCTGACACGGGCCAGCGATTTCCTCTGGGTCAGCTGGCCCACCGCCGACAAGCAGGGGCGGGAAATCGCTCCCTCCTTTGTTGTCCGCCGCCTGCGGGAATTGTTCCCGGACCTTAAGGTCCAGCCGGTGCCGGTGGAGCCGGCCAGCGACGAAGGCTGGCTCGAGCGGATGGTGGACGGGGAGCGCCTGACGGCGCTCTTGGCGGCGCGCCTGCGGCGCCACCGGGCCGGGGAGCAGGCCGGCCCCCTGTGGTGGAGCATGTACCAGTGGGTGGCGAGAGACCCCGAGCTGCGGCGCCGGGCGGAAGGCGTGTTTGCCGCGCTTGACCACCACAACGCGGTGCCGCCGCTGCCGCCGCCGGTGGCGCAAGACCTCTATGGTGCCACGTTGCGCACCAGTGTCACCCGGCTGGAAAGCTTCGCTGCATGTCCTTTTCAGCACTTTGCCGCCTACGGCCTGGGCCTCAAGGAACGTCCCGAGTGGCGGCTGGACCGGCTGCAAGCGGGCATTTTCCTCCACGCGGCCTTGCGGCGCTTCGTGGATGAGCTAAGAGAAAGGGGCACCGATTGGGGGCAGCTGGACGACGCATCGGCCCGCACGCTGGCCGATGCGTGCGTGGACGAGCTCTTGCCCGCACTGGGCGGCGAGCTCATGCTCAGCTCGGCCAGGCACGCCTTCTTGGGGGAGGTATTGCGCCGTACCGTACGGCGGGCCGTGTGGGTACTGACGGAGCACGCCCGGCGGGGCCGCTTCCGGCCGGCAGCGGTGGAGGTGGCTTTCGGGCGCCCGGGCGCGGCGTGGGGGCCGTGGGTCATCCCTTTGGCTGGGGAGCGGGAGCTGCGGCTGCGCGGCCAGATCGACCGGGTCGACCTGGCCCAGGACGATGCGGGTCGGGTCTACGTGCGGGTCATCGACTACAAGAGCTCAGACCGGGACTTGAAGCCGGGGCTGGTCGTGCACGGCCTGTCGCTGCAGCTGCCGGTCTACCTGGCGGTCGCGGTGCAACACGCGGGCGACCTGGCCCGGGCTGCCGGGCTCGGGCCCGGGGGGCCGGTGTATCCCGCCGGGGCGCTGTACTTCCCTGTGCGGGAGCCGCTCCTCAACCAGGACGTGCCCGTCGACGGGGCCGAGCTGGACGCGCTGCTCCGGCGCAGCTTGCGCATGCGGGGCCTGTTCATCGACCAGCCGCATGTCTTGGAGCTCATGGACGTGCGCGTCTCGGGGGCCGGGTCGGACCTGCTAATGGTCAAGGTCAACAAGGACGGCCGCGTGAGCCGGAACAGCAACACGGCCTCCCTGGACGACTTTGCCGCGCTCATGGAGTTTGTCCGCCTTCGGCTGGCGAACCTGGCGGAGAGGATCCTCGACGGCGAGATCGCCGTCGCACCCTACAGGATGGGCCATGTGCGGCCGTGCTCCAACTGCCCCTATCGCGGCGTCTGCCAATTTGATTCCCTGGTGGAGGGCAACGGCTACCGCGACTTGCCGTCCCTGGACCGCGCCGCAGCGTGGGAACGGATTCACGCTGCCTGCACCACCGCGGGCGGTGGGGCCAATGCCGCCGGCCCGGCCCGCGGGGTTGCCGGGCCGGCCCGGGAGGGGACGGTGCGATGAGCCAGGTGCGGGACTGGACCGACGCCCAGCGGGCAGCGATTGAGGCACGGGGCGGCCATCTCCTGGTGTCGGCCGCGGCCGGATCCGGGAAGACGGCGGTGCTGGTGGAGCGCATCATCCGCCTGATCGCCGACGACGGCGTCGACATCGACCGCCTGCTGGTGGTCACCTTCACCGAGGCGGCCGCCGGGGAGATGCGGGACCGGATCATGCAAGCGTTGGAAGAGCGCTTGGCGGCCAATCCCCATAATGGGCACTTGATGCGGCAGTTGATGCTCCTGCCCAAGGCCAGCATCTCCACCTTGCACGCCTTTTGCCTGACGGTGCTCCGGCAGCACTTTTACCGCTTGGACTTGGATCCGGAGTTCCGGGTAATGGACGAGCACGAGGCGCAGCTGTTGCGCTTGGATGTGCTGGACGAGGTGTTGGAGGCGGCCTACGACCGCTCGGAACCGGAGAGCGCTTTCAGCCGCTTGGCCATCGCCTACGGCGGCGCGGGCGGCGACGGCGACCTGCGGCAGTTTATCCTGGCCTTGCACGACTACGCCCGCAGCCTGCCGGACCCCGTAGGCTGGCTGCGCACGTGCATCCGGGCGTACCGGGAGCTGGACGAGGAGAGCTTTGCGGGGAGTCCGTGGGAACGGGAGCTCGCGCAGTTGGCCCAGGTGCGCCTCGCACGCGCCGCGGCCCTGCTGCGCCAGGCGCTGGCGCAAGCTTCCGGGCCCGGCGGGGTGGCTAGCCACGCGGCAACACTGGAAGCGGACTTGGAGCGGATCGAAAAGCTGCAACGGTTGGCCGCCCAGGGCCTGGGCGCCTTGGCCGCCGCGGCCCACGAGGCCGAGTTTCCCCATCTGCCCAGGGCGAAAGCGGGCGAGGGCGATCCGGAAGTACGCGAGGCGGTCCGCAAGTTGCGGGACGCGGCCAAAAAGATCGTCCATGAGCTCTACAGCAGCTGGCTCGCGCGGCCCCTGGGCGAGCAGCTGGCCGAGGTGCGGGCGCTGGCTCCGCTGATGGACGCGCTGGTCGAGCAAGTGCTCGCGCTGGATGAGGCTTATGCGGCGGCCAAGCGGGAGCGGGGCGCGGTGGACTTTGCGGACCTGGAACACCTGTGCCTGCGCCTGCTTGAGGACCCGGACGTCGCCGCCGAGCTGCGGGCCCGGTTTGACGAGGTGCTCGTGGACGAAAGCCAAGACCTCAACGGCGTCCAGGAAGCGATCCTGACCCGCATTTGCGGCGGGGCGGAGGACGGCGGGCGGCTGTTTTTGGTGGGCGACGTCAAGCAGAGCATCTACCGGTTTCGCCAGGCCGACCCCACCCTCTTCCTCGAGCGCTACCGCCGGGCCGCGCCTTATGCCCCGCGGATGCCCGCGGGCAACGGGGAGCGGCGCATCGACCTGCAGGCCAATTTCCGCAGCCGCAAGCCCGTGGTAGACGGGGTCAACTTCCTCTTTCGGCAGATCATGACCCCGGCGGCGGGGGAAATACCCTACGACCCGGCGGCGGAGCTGGTGTTCCGGGCGCCGTACGGCCCCGGTGGCGTCGACGCGCCCATCGAATTCCATCTCCTCGAGCGCGAGCCGCGCCTTTTGCGGGCCGCGGCGGAGGCCATGCAGCCGGCGCTGGTGGAAGTGGCGGCAGCGGTTGAGGCGCCCGCCACGGAGGGGGCCGTCGCCGGCGAGGAGGCGGTGGGTGAGCTGGGCGGGGACGAACCGGAAGACCCCCTTGAGGAGTTGAACGCTCTGGAGCGGGAGGCCGTCGTAGCCGCGCAGCGCATCCAGGAGTTGGTGCTGGGCGGGGAGGCGCTGGTGTGGGACAAGGCCGCAGGCGGCTATCGCCCGGCCCGCTACGGCGATGTGGCCGTCTTGCTGCGCGCGACGCGCCATAAGGCCAACGCGGTGCTGGACGTCTTCGCCCGTTACGGCGTACCGGCCTACGCGGAGCTGGGCACGGGCTACTTCGCCGCCCTCGAAGTCGACACCATGCTGGCCCTCCTGTCGATCCTGGACAATCCGCGGCAGGACATCCCCCTGGCTACCGTGCTCCGGTCCCCCTTGGGCGGGTTTACCCCGGCTGACTTGGCCCGCATCCGGGCGGCGTACAAGGAGGGCGACTTCCTTGATGCCGTGATGGCTGCGGCGGCCCGCGACGACCTCGGTGCCCTCAGCCGCCGGCTGCGGGACTTCCTGCTGCGGCTGGAGGACTGGCGCACCCGGGCGCGCCGGGGGCCCTTGTCCGAGCTGATCTGGCAAGTGCTGACCGAAACCGGCTACTTTGACTACGTGGGGGCCATGCCCGGGGGGCGCCAGCGCCAGGCCAACCTGCGGGCGCTGTATGAGCGGGCGCGCCAGTTTGACACCTTCGCCCGCCAAGGGCTATCCCGCTTCCTGCGCTTCATCCAGCGGCTGCAGGACGCCGCGGGGGACTTGGGCACCGCGCCCGCGGTGGGCGAAAGCGACGATGTGGTGCGCGTGATGAGCGTCCACAAGAGCAAAGGCCTGGAGTTTCCCATCGTCATCGTCCTGGACCTGGGACGG
>PKQR01000194.1 GCA_017578085.1 Bacillota bacterium | reverse complement strand
CGCATGCTGCGGGAAGCCCAGGACTTCCTCATCTTCTCCCCCTACCCCGCCCTCCTGCCCGGCATCGCCATCGCCATCACCGTGCTCGGCCTCAACCTCCTCGGCGACGGCCTGCGCGATCTCCTCGACCCAAAAACCCGCCGCTAACCCCCGGCCGAGGGCGTCCAGCCGCCGGCGGAGCCATGGACGGCGGAGCCGACCGCTGAACGAGCAAACAGAGGAACCGGATGTCTGGAAACCGGCGTGTGGCACGCGACCACAAAGTCATCCGGACCCGCCCGGAGTCCTATCGTAGTGGGGCCATCTGCCAGATACGTTTTCAGCGGTCACAACCGGAGAACCCAGCGTAAGGTTGCGCAATTGGGGGCGGCGATGTGTACCGGATGCGGGTTGTCACGGGTAGGCGGCGGTGTCCGCCGGACCGAGGGCGTTCAATCGCCGGCGGAGCCAAGGACGGCGCAGCCGGCGGTTGACCGAGCGAGCGGAGGACACGGATGTCCGTAGCGAGCGTCCCGAGGTACGGCGGACACCGCCGCACCCCACGTCTTCCGAGCGACGGCACACATCGCCGCCGCCAGTCAACGCTGCCTACCGCTTGAGGTAGTTCTCCGGATTAACCGCCGTCCCCCGATAACGGATCTCGAAGTGCAGATGGGGCCCCGTCGAGTTCCCGGTGTTGCCGCTGTAGGCGATGATGTCGCCCCGCTTCACCCGCTGCCCCACCTTCACCACGATGCGGGAGTTGTGGGCGTAGCGGGTCTCCACCCGGTTTCCATGGTCGATGATCACGAGGAGACCGTAGCTGCCCATGGAGCCGGCGTACGTCACCTTACCCGCCGCCGACGCTCGCACGGGCGTCCCGGAGGGCACAGCGATGTCCAACCCGTAATGCATGCGGCCCCACCGGGTGCCGTAGCGGGAAGAGATGCGCCCCTGCACAGGCCAGTCGAAGTTGCGCAACAGCTGCCCGTTGGACGAAACCAACTGCTCTCGGCGCAGTGCGATGGCCTGGGCCTGGGCGCCGGGGATGACCAGCTGCTGGCCTACCTTCAGCCGGCTCGGGTCCGCCAACCCATTGACGGACACGATTTCTTCCATGGAGGCTTCGTACTTACGGGCGATGTCCCAGAGGCTCTCGCCGCGCTGTACGGTGTGCAGTGCGCCGCGCACCGTGAGGATCGTGAGCTCCTGGCCGATCTGGAGCCGGTCGATATCCAGGAGATCGTTCGCGGCCACGATCGTGTCCACATCGATGCCGTAGCGCCGGGCGATGTCCCACAAAGTCTCACCTTTCTGCACGGTGTGGGACACGATCAACGGCTTTGGCTCGACGGTCGAAACGCCGGACGGTTGGCCCGCGAATTGGGCCATGCCGGCTAACGTTCTAGTCGCCTGCGCCGCTGGCCTCAGCCTGGCGTCCGCGACCGCCACCGGTGCGTCTATGAGTTCCGTGTCGCTAGGGAGTTCGGTCCGAGCTCGTAGGAGCCATTCCTCTTCCGCCGGCCCACCGAAGCCTAGAGGCTGGGCACTTTCTCCGCCCAGCATCGAGGCCATGGCCACCAAGCCGAGCAGGAACAGGACGGTCGCGTGGCGCAGCGGCTTAGCCACCCGGCACCCTCCAATGCGTCATCGGTCGTTGTTGCCAGCAACTGCTAACTGGCGAGGTTCAACGCCCGATGGGAAAAACCCTGCTACGCCACGGCAAAAAATCCCTGGTAGACTTGGGAAGCGACTCCCCTTAGGAGCGGGCGCTTTCGGCAAACGGGGAATGCAGGACGAGCTCGATGAACTCGGCGTTGTTCTTGGTGTTGGTCAGCCGCTCGATGAGCAGGTCGGTCGTCTCTGCCGTGCCGAGAGAACCGAGGAGCTTCCGCAGGACGTACATGGTCTCAAGCTCCCGCTCCGACAAGAGCAGCTCCTCCTTGCGGGTGCCCGACTTGTAAATGTCGATGGCGGGGAAGATGCGGCGCTCGGCCAGGCGGCGATCCAGGTGCAGCTCGCAGTTGCCCGTACCCTTAAATTCCTCGTAGATAACGTCGTCGGCCCGGCTGCCCGTCTCCACTAGCGCCGTGGCGATGATGGTCAGGCTGCCGCCCTCTTCGATGTTGCGGGCCGCACCGAAGAAACGCTTTGGCCCCCGCAGGGACGCCGGATCCACACCCCCCGTCAGCGTTCGGCCGCTGGGGGGCACCACCAAGTTGTAGGCCCGGGCAAGGCGCGTGATGCTGTCCAACAGAATCACCACGTCGCGCCCGTGCTCCACCAGCCGCTTGGCCCGCTCCAGCACCAACTCGGCGACGCGCACGTGGTTGTCGGGCGGCAGGTCGAAGGTGGACGCGATAACCTCTCCGTCCACCGAGCGCTGCATGTCCGTAACCTCTTCGGGCCGCTCGTCGATGAGCAGCACGATGAGGTCGATTTCCGGATGGTTGATGGAGATGCTGTTGGCGATCTTCTTGAGGACCGTCGTCTTGCCGGCCTTAGGCGGCGCCACGATCAGCGCCCGCTGGCCCTTACCCAAGGGGGCGATGATGTCGATGAGGCGGGTAGCCACGTCCTTCTGGCCTTCCACCTCAAGGCGGATGCGCTCATTCGGGTAAACGGGCGTCAAGTCGTCGAACGAGGGCCTCTTCATGGCCTGCTCGGGGTCGAGCAGGTTTACGGCAATCACTTTGAGCAGGGCGTAGTAGCGTTCGTTGTCCTTGGGCGGCCGCACCTGGCCCAAGACCACGTCGCCGGTGCGCAGGTGGAAGCGCCGGATCTGCGATGGCGAGACGTAGACGTCCTCCTGGCTCGGCGTGTACCCAGCCACCCGCAAGAACCCGTACCCGTCGGGGAGGATCTCCAGGATGCCCTGGGTAAACAGCAGGCCGTCCTTTTCCGTCTCCTTGCGCAAGATCTCCATGATCAAGGTGTTCTTGCGCATCTTGCTGTACCCGGCGATTTCCAGCTCGCGCGCAATTTCCTGCAGCTCGGCGGTGGTCTTCGCCTGCAGCTCGGCGATGTTCATGCCGAATTCCTCCTCGAGACGACTCGATGCGGGCACGAAGACTCCCGCATGAAGGGACTACGCTCCGCACGACGGACTACGCACTGGGGATTTCTGAAGAATGACCGGTCTGACAGGGCAATTCACCTGATATGCATGAGCATGTGAACTGTATGAGCATGCGATGGCAGGAATACTGCGGGCGCGGCTCCGCCGGGACGTTCTTTTCGCTTCTGGCGCAGGAAATCCTCCTGCGCCGCGGCGATTTCTTCCAGTCTTATCCACCGAGACGAGGCGGCGCCAGCGCCCGCATCACAAGTATGGGGAATGGATGGGGCGGTTTATTCCCTGCCTTCTTCCTGCAGGTTGCGCTGGAAGTCTTCTGGGCTGACGGTGTCGAGGAACCGGCGGAACTG
>PKQR01000055.1 GCA_017578085.1 Bacillota bacterium | reverse complement strand
GGGGACGGCGGGCTGCCTCGCCGGATGGCTGATGCCGGAGGTGAAGCCGGCCGCGGAAAAGCCGCCGGTGGCAGCAGCGGCGGGCAGGCACCCCCACGCCCAACCCGGCGGGCCGGCCCAAGCGGCCGGGGAGGCGGTTCCCATCTGGCGCCTGCGCCCGGTCTACCTGGGCGGGGCCTGCGATTTCAGCGCTTCCCTCGTCCTGGTCAGCCTCTCTACTTTCCTGCCCGTTTATCTGCTCCTGGCAGGGCTCTCGGAAAGCCAGGTGGGCCTTTTGACGGCGGTGCGCGGCCTGGCTCTCGCCGCCGCCGGGCCGTTGTATCACCGGTGGTTCCCGCGCGGCAGTTACCAGGCCGCGTGGCTGGCCGGCATGGGGTTGACCGGCCTTGGCTACCTCATGATCCCGCTTTTCACCCATCCCCTGCCGCTCACCATCGCCATCGGCCTGATGGGCCTCGGCGGCGGGATTTTGCAGGTGCTGAGCTCGATGGTGGTGGCCGAATTCACGCCACCGGAGCGCCTGGGACTGGCCATGGCTTACAGCGGCATCTTCCGCAGCGCCGGGATTTTCGTCGTGCCCGCCGCGCTAGGATTCGCGGTGGACGCGCTGGGTCTGGCTACCGCCTTCGTGCTGCCGGCGCTGCCGCTGCTCGCCGCGGCGGCCGGCAGTGGGCCGCTGTTGCGCTGGGGACTGGCCCAGCGCGCGGGCGTGCCATCGACGCCGGCATGGCCCCGATAGCCGGCATTTGCTCATACCCCTCCTGCCCCTCCCGGGAAAACCAGCTTTCCCCATGCCGCCAGGGGACAGCTCCCAAAGGATTGGGCCGTCCCGAGCAAGAAAGAGGCGGCGACACAGGCGAGGAAAGGGCGGATGCGCGTTGGTGGAAGTGCTGGTGCTCGGCGAAGGCTACGGCCTATGTTTCTTGGACGGCAAGGTCCATGAGGTGAAACTCAACCTGGATGAACCCCTGGCGGGACAGGTACGGGAGATGCTGGAACGCGGCGGGGGCTCCGTCTGCATGGCGCTGGATCTGGATGCCTCAGGAAAAGGCCGCGTCGTGGCCGTGCGCTGACGCCGACGGCCGGAGCAGGGCGCCCCGCTGGACGGCGTGGGCAAGCTGCCCGGGCCGTCCTCCGTCCTCGACAGGCCGGCCCGGTTTGCTGCGGCCGCTATCCCCGGTTGAGGAGAACGCCGCGCCCCGCGCCGCGGCTTGAACCGCTGCCCTCGGCCAGCTGCAGCAGGTACTGGTGGATCCCTGCCGCCGCCCTGCGGCCCGCGGCGATGGCGTGGATCACGGTATTGGGGCCCGTGACGCAGTCCCCGCCCGCAAAGACGCCCGGACGGCTGGTGGCGCCCGTCTTCTCGTCAATGATCAAGCCGCCCCAGGGCGTCGTCGCCAGGCCCGCCGATTCGGCGATCTGGGTTTCCTGCTGGTAGCCGATGGCGACGACGACCGTGTCCACCGGCAAGATGAACTCGCTGCCCGGGATGGCGACCGGCCGGCGCCGTCCGGAGTCGTCGGGTGAGCTCAGCTGCATGCGGACCAGCTCGATCGCGGCCACGCGGCCGTCTTCGCCGGCGATGAAGCGCTTGGGGTTTACGAGGTACATGAAGGTGACGCCCTCATGCTGGGCGTGCTCCACCTCGATGGGCCGGGAGGGGCTTGACGCCGCGTCGCGCCGGTAGAGAACCACCACCTCTTCGGCGCCGAGCCGCCGTGCGGTGCGGGCCGCGTCCATGGCCGTGTTGCCCGCGCCGATGACGGCCACGCGCCGGCCCACCTCAGGCGGCGTCAACCACTCGCTGGGCATCTGGCCCGCCAGCCGGTCCCGGAGGTTGGCGGCCTTGGTGCGCATGAGGAAGTCCTTGGCCGTCCATACGCCTGGCAGGTCCTCCCCCTCGATCCCGAGGCGCGACGGCTCGTTGGCGCCGATGCCGATGAAAACTGCGCTGTAACCCTGCTCAAACAGCTGGTCGATGGTGACGTCCTCTCCGACGCTGACGCCGGTGCGGATCTCCACGCCCATGGCCTGGATGCGGCGCACCTCGGCGTCGATCACCTTTTGGGGCAGGACGAACTCCGGGATGCCGTAGGCCATGACGCCCCCGGGAAGCGCCCACCGCTCAAAGATCGTCACCTGGTACCCCTTGCGGGCCAGGAAATGGGCGGCCGCGAGGCCGGCCGGACCTGCGCCGACGATGGCCACCCGCTGCTCCCTCGGCTCGTAGTCGGGGTCCCGCAGGTCGATCGCGCCGGGATCCTCCTCCAGGCGCTGGAGCGCGATGTCCGCGAAGAGCCTTTCGATCGCGCCGATCTTGATCGGGTCGCCCCGGTGGCTCATGACGCAGAATCCTTCGCACTGCTTCTCCCACGCGCACACGCGCCCGGTGCAGGCGGGCAAGGCGTTTTTCGTCCAGTCCAGCTCCGCCGCGCCCAAGAGGTCCCCTTCCGCGACCCGGTAGAGGAACTCCCGGATCGGGTTGTGGTTAGGGCAGCCCTCCTCGCAGGCGGGGCTGGCGCACTGCAGGCAGCGCTGGGCTTCGACGATGGCTTCCTCGATGGTGTAGCCGAGATTGACTTCGGCGAAACCTTGCAAGCGCTCTTCCAACGGCAGCTGGTGCGCCGGCGTCTGGTGCCAATTGACCTTGCGGCTCATCCCGTTTTCCCCCTTGCCGCTCGCCGCGTGTGGCCGCTCCCCTCCGCTCGGGGTCGCGGGAGGCAACCTCTGCAAGACGGCGCGCGGCGGCCGCTATTTCCATACGCCATAAAGCGTCCTTGAACCTGTCTCAGCCGGCGGAATAGGGCAATTGGCCAAATGATTGGGGCATTTGTCCGGTCGCGCACACTGTATACGT
This sequence comes from Bacillota bacterium, assembly GCA_017578085.1. Taxonomy (GTDB): domain Bacteria; phylum Bacillota; class Limnochordia; order Limnochordales; family ZCTH02-B6; genus ZCTH02-B6. The sequence goes on along the minus strand of PKQR01000055.1, from coordinate 9,728 downwards.
GCCTTGAACGCCAGCGCGCGGGAAACGGATAATGGAAATAGCGGTAAGGCATTTCAAAGGCATGGAGGCGGTTGGTGTGGTCGTCCAGCGCGAAATGACTTTTTTGGAATCGGTGGATGCCAACGTCTCACGGGCGGCCGCCCTGTTGGATCTGCCGCCGGGTCTCCTGCAGCAGATCCGCGAGTGCAACGTCGTTTACCAACTGCGGTTTCCCGTGCGCATCCGGGGCGAAATCCGCGTTTTCCGCGGCTGGCGCGCCGTGCACAGCGAGCATCGGCTGCCGACCAAGGGAGGCATCCGCTACGCACCCAACGTGAACCAGGAGGAAGTGGAAGCCCTCGCGGCCCTCATGTCCTACAAGTGCGCCATCGTGGACGTGCCTTACGGCGGCGCCAAAGGCGCACTGGACATTGACCCGCGCCAGTATACTGAGGAGGAGCTGGAGGCCATCACCCGCCGCTTTGCCGCGGAGCTGATCCAGAAGGCCCGCATCGGCCCCAGCACCGACGTGCCCGGACCGGACATGGGCACCGGTCCCAGGGAAATGGCATGGATCCTGGACGTCTACCAGACCCTGCGGCCCGATGACCTCAACGCGAACGCCGTCGTCACCGGCAAGCACCCGAGCATGAGCGGCATCGCCGGGCGCCATGAGGCCACCGGGCGGGGCGTCGTCTTCGCCACGCGGGAGTTTTTCCGCCACCCGGAGCACGTGCGGCAGGCGGGGCTCAGCGGTGACTTGGATGGCAAGCGGGTCATCATCCAGGGCCTCGGCAATGTGGGGTATCACGCGGCCAAGATCCTGCAGGAAGAAGACGGCGCCAAGATTATCGGCATCATCGAGCGGGACGGCGCCCTCTACGACGAAAAGGGCCTCGACGTGGAAGCGGTCGCCCACTGGATGCGGGAGCACCGGGGCGTGGCCGGTTTCCCCGGCGCCACCTTTATCGAGGACGGTCGCCGCTTGCTGGAGCACGAGTGCGACATCCTGATCCCGGCCGCCCTGGAGAACCAGATCACGGCGGAAAACGCCCCCCGTATCCAGGCCAAGCTCATCGTGGAGGCGGCCAACGGCCCCGTCACCGCGGCGGCCGACGAGATCCTGCGGGCCCGGGGCAAGTTCATGATCCCCGACATTTACGCCAACGCGGGCGGCGTTACGGTATCATATTTTGAGTGGATCAAGAACTTGTCCCACATCCGCTTTGGGCGCCTGGAACGCCGGTTTGAGGAGATGCGGGGCCAGCAGGTCATCGAAGCCCTCCAGGCCCTCACCGGCCGGCCCGTGCCCGAAGCGGTGCAGAAGACGCTGACGAAGCCCGCGGACGAGCTGGATCTGGTGCGGTCGGGCCTCGACGACACCATGCGCGCCGCGTACCAGGAGATCTGCGCCGTGATGGAGCAATATCCCGGTACGGACATGCGCACGGCCGCCTACGTGCTGGCCATCAACAAGATTGCCCGCGCCTACATCCAGCGGGGCATCTGGCCGTAAGGGCCGAGGAGGTATGCCGGATTGTCTGCCTCGAGCGGGCCGATCCGCAACTACACGCCGCTGGTCGTCGGAGTATCGATGTTCATCGTCGCGGTGGTCATGGCCCTCTATTTCTTGCGGGGGGACGCTGCGCCGGAAGTGGGCTTTGACCTGACCATCCTGCCGCTGGCCAATGCGATATTCAACAGCTTTACCACCGTGTTTCTCGCGGCGGCCTACATCGCCATCCGCCGCAAGCAGCGGGAAACCCATAAGCGGTTCATCCTTGCGGCTTTCGCCACGACGGCGCTCTTCCTGATCACATACCTTGTGTACCACTCCCTGGCGCCGTCCACGCCCTACGGCGGCGAGGGCTTCCTGCGTTACGTGTACTACTTTGTTCTCATCACCCACGTGGTGCTGGCGGCAGTCATCGTGCCCCTGGCGCTGTTTGCCCTCTTCACCGGGCTGAACCTCGAAATCCCGCGCCACCGGCGCATCGCCCGCTGGGCCATGCCGCTGTGGCTGTACGTGAGCATCACGGGCGTGCTGGTCTACGTGATGATCTCGCCCTACTATTGATGGCCGGCTATCCGATGGCCCGGCGATGACCGCATGATGGTCTGGTGATGGTACGTGGTCGGTGCAGGCGGCCCGCCGTGCGCCGCGGGCCGCCGGCGCCGCCAAAGGGCCGAACGGCTGCATTACCGACCGCATAAACGGCGCCGCGCCTCCCCCATACTGACACTGACCCTTAGGGGGTGAGCGCGGTTGCTGATTGTGTTCGTCCGGGTGGTCATCCTCTACCTTGCCCTGCTGGTGTTCCTGCGCATCCTGGGCAAGCGGCAGGTTACGACGCTGCAGCCCTATGAGCTTGTCACCCTGATCCTCTTTGCCGATGTGGCAGCCATCCCCATGGCCGACACCGGCACCCCGCTGGTCAATGGCCTGGTGGGCGTCTTTGCCCTGCTGGTCGCTTCCTTTACGGTGTCTTACGTGACCCTCAAGAGCGCCCGGGCCCGGGCCGCCATCAGCGGCCGGCCGACGGTGGTGGTGGCCAACGGCCGCATCGTGGAAGACGCGATGCTGGAGCTGCGCTACAACGTCAACGACCTGCTGGAACAGCTGCGCATCGGGGGCTACCCAAACATCCAGGACGTGGAGTTCGCGGTGCTGGAAACCAACGGCCAGCTGAGCATCGTGCCCAAGTCGCAGCGCCGGCCCGTAACCCCTGCCGATTTGGGAGTGTCCACCCAGTACGAAGGCTTGCCGACGCCGCTCATCGTCGACGGCGAGGTGGACCGCCATAACCTGGCCCGCATCGGGCTGGACATGAGGTGGCTGCGGGAGCAGATCCGGGCCCACGGGGTCGACGATACCCGCGCCGTCCTCTACGCCGCCATCGACACCCAGGGCCGGTTCTATTGCCAGCCCAGGGGCGGCGCCGGGCAAAACGGCAGGCATCCCGGGGGGCGGGCCCAGGCGTGACGCGCCGCCGGGTCAGCGATTGGATCTTCCTCGCCCTCTGGATCATCACCGTTCTCGGCGCCGCCGGGGAGCACTACATCGTCCGGGCGCAGGATAAGCTGGCGCAGGACCTGGCCCGGGAGCTGGACCAGGCCGCCGCGGCTTTGGACGCCGGCGATTGGTCATCCGCCCTGGAGACGATACGGGGCGCGCGGCAAACGTGGGAGGCCGCCCGCGGCCCGCTTGCCTTGCACACCATCCACAAGCAGTTGGACGAGATTTCGGAGGCGCTTGTGGAAGCCGAGGCGCTGCTCATGGTCAGGTCGGAAGACGCGCTCGGACCCCTCCTTGTGGCCCGGGAGCGCGTCAAGAGCTTGCCCGAGCGGCACAGGCTGTCCTTCCGAAACCTGCTCTGACCCACCTGTCTTGCGGGGACCCCCGGTCCCCAACTAGCAAGCTCAGGTGAAACCCGACCGGAAAGCGGCGCCGCTGCCGCCCGATCCGTTGCCCGACCCGCCTGCGCTCACAAGCCGGTAGCGGCCGAAAAGCTCCTTGAGCTCCCGGGCGCCGCACGCGGGGCAGACCACCTCGCCCTTGGCGGACCAGGACGTCTGCACCTCAAACTCGTGCCCGCAGGCGCTGCAGCGGAATGCGTAGGTCGGCATGCTCCTCCCTCCTTTATGTCACCTATGGCGGTTGCCTAACGCTTTATCGTCCATCGCCGAATCGCGATTTAGCCGGCGCGCCACAGCATGTAAGCGCCGGCGGGGAGCGCCAGCGCGCCCCCGGCGCCTTGCGCCCTGGAATTTCGCCAGTTTCGCCTAGTTTTTTTCGCCAGCTTCCTCCTAGACCGCGGCCTCGCCCAAGATGTCCCGCACCAGCTGGCATACCGCGGCGCACCGCTCCCGGTTGACCCGGTAGCAGGTGGCCGGTCCCTGTTCCTCACCCACGATCAGCCCGGCTTCCCGCAGGATGCGCAGGTGGTGCGAAACCGTGGACTGGGCCAGGCCCAACAGCTCCACCAGATCACCGCAGTAGGATCCCTCGCGGCCCAGCCGGCGGAGGATGCGGATGCGGACCGGGTGGGCCAGGGCCCGGGCGGCCGCGGCCAAGTCCGCGTCGGTGGCGTGCGTCGCCTCCGGCTCTGCCACGGGCTGGGCGGTGCCGGGGTTCATCGTCTTGCCGGTTGCGCGGCTTGCCATGGCCGTTTCTCCCTTCCCCGCTCCCCAACCCAGGCCAGCGGCAGTCGATGGCCGGAAAGGCCGGAGCGGATCTTTATCGTCGGTCATCGATGAAGATATCATGCCCGCCCGGGGGTGTCAACTTTCGCCACGGGGTTCTCCGGCACGGCGCACCACTCGCTCCAGCTGCCCACATACAGCCGCGGCAGCTCCTTGAAGCCCGCGTGGGCCATGGCCAGCACGTTCACGCATGCGGACACGCCCGAGCCGCAGTACATGACCACGGGTTCATGCCCCCGGAGCGCGGCGAACCGCTCGGCCAGCTCTTCGGGGCTGCGCCAGCGGCCGTTTGAATCCAGGTTGCCCATCCACGGCAGGTTGCGGGCCCCCGGGATATGGCCCGCCACCGGATCGAGGGGCTCCACCTCTCCCCGGTACCGCTCGGGCGCCCGGGCGTCCACCAGCACCCCGCGCTTTTCCTGCACCATCCGCTGCACGTCCGCCATGGAGACGGCCATCTCGGGCCGCACCCGGGGCACAAAGCGGCGCCGCGGCCGGGCCGCTGCCCTCGCGGTCACGGGCAAGCCCGCTTCCCGCCAAGCCTTGAAGCCGCCGTCCAGGACGCACACCGCCCCATGGCCCAGGTAGCGCAGCATCCACCAGAGGCGGGCGGCCACCATGCCGTGCTGGTCGTCGTAGCAGACCACCGTTACGCCTTCGCCGATCCCGGCCGCTTCCAGCTTCTCCACGAAACGTTCCATCTCCGGCAGGGGGTGGCGTGGGCCAGGCTTTCGCACGGGACCGGACAAGTCCTGCTCCAGGTCGAAGTAGACCGCGCCGGGGATGTGGGCGGCTTCGTACGCCCGGCGGCCGGCCGCCGGGTCCGCGAGGTCAAAGCGGCAGTCGGCGATGACGATATCGGGGGCGTCCAGCCTCTCGGCCAGCCACTGGCAGGTGACGATGACGGGCGGCTGCATCACGGTTTCCCCTCCCAGTCCTGCGCATGGATTCCGGGGGTGAGTTTCGCCGCGGCAGGCCGCTCCGCCTCCGCCTGCGGCCGGCGGGCCAACAGCGGACACAAAAAACGCCTTCCGGAAACAGCGTTTCCGGGAGGCGTTGTTGGTGGAGCCGAGCGGGATCGAACCGCCGACCTCCTGCGTGCAAAGCAGGCGCTCTCCCAGCTGAGCTACGGCCCCTCTTGGATGGTGGGCTTAGGTGGATTCGAACCACCGACCTCACCCTTATCAGGGGTGCGCTCTAACCAACTGAGCTATAAGCCCACTGCGCCTGTAGATGATAGCACAGGCTCGCGGCGGCCGTCAATCGAAACCGGGGGCACGCACGCCGTTGACGAGATGGACCCGTTGACAACAAGATGAAACACGGGAGGGAAAGGAGAGAACGACGGATGATACGGAATAGGCTGACTGTCCTTGCCTGCATGGCCGTCATCGTGACGTTGCTCGCTTTCGCCCATGGAGCGCCGGCGTTGGCACAGGGGGGGTCGGGCCGCCTCGTGGTCTACAGCGCCGCTCCCCTGGACTTCGCCGAGTCGCTGAAGCGGGCGTTCGAAGCGCTGCACCCGGGGACGACGGTGGAGATCGTCAACCCCGGGGGTGCCGAGGCGATCATCGCGAAGCTCGCGGCGGAGCGGCACAACCCGCAGGCCGACGTTTTCCACTCCGGCGCGGTGTTTGAGTTCCTGGTGGCCGCCAAGATGGGCTTGCTGGCCCGCACCGACCCGGCCGTCATCGCCCCGGACCTGCCGCAGGCGCTGGAGATCGCCGGGGCGCGGATTCCCTTGTATGACGAGGAAGGCCGCTGGTACGTGTGGGGCTTCTCGCTGGGGGTCATCGGCTACAACGAACGCCGGCTGGAGCAGTTGGGCTTGCCGGTGCCCCGCCGGTGGCAGGACCTCGCGGATCCCCGCTACCGGGGCCAGATCGTCTTCAACATGCCGCAGCAGTCCTCGTCGGCCTTCAACACGCTGGTGGCGCATTACCAGATGTTCGGCGAGGAAGGCGTGTGGGAGCTGTGGGACGCGATTGACCGCAATATCGCCTTTTACACCCCCTCCACAGGCGCCCTCTATTCGCTGGTGGCTCGCGGGGAGGTGCCCATCAGCTTCGGCACGGCCCGCAACTACTACGTGAACAGGGCTGAGGGGCATGCGGTCAACGTGGTGTACCCCGAGGAAGGCGCCTGGGTGTTTGCCACCGCCGTCGGGATCGTGGAAGGCGCGAAGAACCGGGAGCTGGCCGAGGCTTTCGTCCGCTTCGTCCTTTCCCCCGAGGGCCAAGTGCACGCCGCCAACCACTTCCAGAACCCGATCCGCAAGGGCATCCAGGCTACGGCGCACAGCGTGGATCTCTCGGTGGAGTACGTGGAGAACACGGTTCCCAAGATCGTGGTAGTGGACAGCGCCCTGGCGGAAGAGATCCGCGAGGAGGTCATGAGGCGCTTTGACCGGTACACGAGCCGCTGAGCCGGCCAGCGGCAGTTGGCTCGCCCGCATCGTGCGCCCGCCGGACCCGATGGCCGTGTTGGGGCTGCTCGCGGCCGTCTACTTGGCGGTTTTCCTGCTGATCCCGCTGGGACTAATCGTCGCCCAATCCGTCCAGATCGTCCTCGCGGGCGGCTTGGCCGACCTGCCCCAGTTTGGCCAGCGGTTCGTGCTTTTGACCCGCAACTCCCTGGTGCTGGCCGGCCTCGTCACGGTCATCGTGCTGGCCATCGGCATCCCGCTGGCCGTGTTTTTCGTCAAGGCGGTGCCGTACCGGCCTCTCTTCCAGGTGCTGCTGACGATCCCGCTCTTGTCGCCGCCTTTCATCGGGTCGTTCGCCACCATTCTCCTGTTTGGCCGCGTCGGGGTCATCACGCAGCTCTTGCGGGCCGCGGGCCTGCCCACCTTTGAACTGTACGGGCTGCCGGGCATCGCCATCACCCACGTGATCCACACGTTGCCGCTGGCGGTCTTGACGCTGGCGGCTGGGCTGCGCACCGTGCCGCGGGACTTGGAGGAGTCGGCCATTTCGCTGGGGGGAAGCCTCACGCAAGTCGCCCGGCGAGTCGTGCTTCCCTACATCGCCCCGTACATCTGGATGAGCGCGCTGCTGGTGTTTCTCGCGTCCTTCGGCGATGTGGGCGCCCCGCTGCTTGTGGGCGGCAACTACCGGGTCTTGACCGTTGAGGCGTACACCGCCTTCATCCGGTTCAATGTCGACCAGCGCATCCCCATCCTTTTGAGCGCCTGGATCGTGGTGATCTCACTCTGCTTGCTCTACCTGGTCCGCCGGCAGATGAAAAAGACCGAGATCGCTCCCGCCTTTTCGGGCGAGATTTACACCTACGCTTCTCCCGCCGCGCGGAGGGTTGGGCTGTGTTTCTGTTCCCTGGTGAGCTTCCTCGTGCTCTTGCCCTATCTGGCCATCCTGGTGGCTTCGTTCGGCACGGTGTGGGGCGCGGGGCTCTTGCCTGATGCCTTCACCCTGCGCCATTACCAGGCGCTCGCGGGGAGCCTGGAGCCGCTGCGCAATTCCCTCATCCTGGCCGGCACGGCGGCGCCGTTGGCCGTTTTGCTCAGCGTCGTCATCGGCAACGCCATGCGCGAGTGGGGCCGGGCCGGCGCCCTGTTCGACTACGTGACGCTTTTGCCGTTTGTCGTGTCGGGCGTCGTCATCGGCATCGGGCTCATCCATCTGACCGGCCGGCTCCGCCTGCTGGGGCTGGCCCTGCCGTTTCTGTCGGGCCCGAGCCTCCTGGTGGCCGCCTATTCCATCCGGCGCCTGCCGTACCCGATGCGGGTCATGTCGGCCGCATACAGCCGCATCGACCGCCGCCTGGAAGAGGCTTCCTATAGCCTCGGTGCATCCCGGGCGCGGACGTTTTGGCGCGTGACGCTGCCGCAGCTGTACCCGGCCATGGCCGCGGCGCTGGTCATTGCCTTCACCCGCATCATCACCGAGTTGGGCACGACCCTGGTGGTCTACCAGCCGGGGTGGACCACCATCTCCATGCAAATCTTTTCCTACGCCCAGGAAGGGCTGGTCAACCGGGCGGCGGCCATTTCCGTGCTCCTCATCGCCGTCGTTGCCGCCCTCACGGGGCTGGCCAGCTATAACCGCCTGAGGTGATCCCGTGACCGGCGTAAGGTTGGAGCAGCTGACAAAGATCTATCCCAGCGGGGTCAAGGCCGTCGACAATCTCAGCGTCGCTGTGGCGCCGGGTGAGTTCCTGGCCATCCTGGGCCCGTCGGGTTGCGGCAAGACGACCACCCTGCGCATGGTCGCCGGGTTGGAAACGCCCACCTCAGGCTCGATCTACTTCGGCTCCCGGCGCATGAACGACGTGCCGCCGCAGCGGCGCGGGGTTGGCCTCGTGTTCCAGCAGCATGCGGTTTTCCCCAACATGTCCGTCTACGAAAACGTCGCGTACGGGCTGCGCGTGCGCCGCGTTTCCGAACCCGAACTGCGCCGCCGCGTCATGGAGCACCTGGAGCTGGTGGGGTTGGCGGATCTCGCGCACCGCATGCCGGCGCAGCTGTCGGGAGGCCAGCTGCAGCGGGTCGCGCTGGCGCGGGCTTTGGTGATCCAGCCGTCGGTGCTGCTCTTGGATGAGCCCTTAAGCAGCCTAGATGCGAAGCTGCGGGCGTCGATCCGGGCGGAAATCAAGAAAATCCAGCGGCAGCTGGGTATCACCACGGTTTATGTGACCCACGACCAGGAGGAGGCGCTGTCCCTGGCCGACCGGGTCGGGGTGATGCACCGCGGGGTGCTCGAGCAGGTGGGCCCGCCCGAAGAGGTGTACCGGGCGCCGGCGACGCGGTTTGTGGCTTCCTTTGTGGGCGAAGGGACCCTGCTTGAGGGGAGCCTGGTTTCGGCCGGCAACGGGCTCGCCGTGGTGCAGGCCGGCCCCTTGCGGTTGGAGGTGCCGCGGCCGCCGGGCGCCGCACGTTTGCAGCCCGGCCCCGTGTGGGTGTGCGTGCGGCCGGAAGCGGTGCAGCTGGGCGCGGGCGCCGGTAACCCCGTTTTGGAGGGCGTCGTCCAGCATTTGGAATTCTTAGGTTGGAGCGTGCGCGGGGAACTCAGAGTGAACGGATTGGAGGCGCCCTTGCTGTTTCTTTGCCCGGCCCGTGCGGGCGCGTCCCTGGCCCCTGGCCAAAGGGTCGGTTTCTCTATCGATCCCGCATCGGTGGCCGTCGGGCAAGATGGCGGACCGGGCACTTAACGGGAAACACCGCAAATGTCCGGCGAGAAAATCCGGCGGAACATGCCAAAGGCCGGGCCTCGCAGCCCGGCCTTCGTTTCCCGTCCGGCGTCAGAGGAGTTGGCCCTGTTCGGCCTTATCTTCGTCCTTTTCGGCGATGAGGGCCGCCGCGACCGCTTGGTCCCCCTCGTCCAGGCGCATGACCCGCACGCCCTGGGTGGCCCGGCCCTGGCGGGAGATCTCTTCCACCTGCATGCGGATCATGATGCCCTTCTCGCTGATGAGCATCACCTCATCGCCGTCCCGCACCACCCGCACGGCGACGATGGGCCCGTTCTTCTCGGTGATCTGCAGGGTGCGGATGCCCTTGCCGCCCCGGCCCGTGACGCGGTACTCATCCA
>PKQR01000193.1 GCA_017578085.1 Bacillota bacterium | reverse complement strand
CGGATCAAGTGGGACGACATCTCGGAAGCGTTCCCGGCCTTCATCACGGTGATCGCCATGCCGCTCACCTACAGCATCGCCACGGGGATCGCCCTCGGGTTCATCAGCTATCCCGTAGTCAAGCTCATCGCCGGCAAGGGCCGCGAGGTGCACTGGCTCGTGTACGTGCTGGCGGTGCTGTTTGCCGCTCGATTCGCCTTCCTCAGCTGACGGGCCCGCAGTGCTCGGGGAAAATAGAGGGGCCGGGTCGCGCCAGCGACCCGGCCCCTGCGCGTCTTGCGGATGCCGGAACAGCGGCCTTTTCCTTGCCGGCCGCCGCCGATGCCTTAGCCGCCGGTGCCTTAGCCACCCGTTCCTTAGAGCCCCAGCAGGCGCAGCGGGCCGCGCACCGCTTCCACGGAGCGCTTGAACATCGCCCGCTCATCCTCGGTGAACTCGATCTCAATAATCTTCTCGACGCCGCCCGCGCCCAGGATGACCGGCACGCCGACGTAGATGTCCTTCTCGCCGTACTCGCCGTTGAGGTAGGCGATGACCGGGATGAGGCGCTTCTTGTCCTTGAGAATGGCCTCCACCATTTGCACAACGGACGCGCCGGGGGCGTAGTAGGCGCTGCCGGTCTTGAGGAGGCTCACGATCTCGCCGCCGCCCTTGCGGGTGCGCTCCACGATGCGGTCGATGGTCTCCTTGGGCAACAGCTTTTCAATGGGGATGCCGCCCGCGTAGGAGTAGCGGACCAGGGGCACCATCTCGTCGCCGTGGCCGCCCATGACGAAGGCCGTGATGTCCTCCACCGAGATGCCCAACTCCATGGCGAGGAAGGTGCGGAAGCGAGTGGAGTCCAGCACGCCGGCCATGCCCATGACCCGGTTGGTGGGCAGCCCGCTGATCTTCCAGGCCGCGTAGGTCATCACGTCCACCGGGTTGGTGACGACGATGTAGAAGGCGTTGGGGGAGTACTTGATGCACTGCTCCACGACGCCCCGGACGATCTCGAAGTTGGTCTTGAGCAAGTCGTCGCGGGACATGCCGGGCTTGCGGGGCATGCCGGCCGTGATGACGACCACGTCGGAGTCGGCCGTCTCCTCGTAGCTGTTGGTGCCGATGATGCGGACGTCGAAGCCCTCGATGGGGCCCGCTTCCAGCAGGTCCAGGGCCTTGCCCTGCGGCACGCCCTCCACGATGTCCACCAGTACGATGTCGCCCAGCTCTTTTGCGGCCGCCCAGTGGGCAGTAGTGGCCCCGACGTTGCCTGCGCCGACAATGGTGATCTTCGGCCGTGGCCTGCGCGTCAAGGTGAATCCCTCCGTGAGATGTTGTGCGGGGACGATGGCCCGGCAAAGGCCGGCACCCATGCCAGTGTAGCACTTGTGAAGGACCGGTGGCAATATTCGGTCCAGGGCATACATTGCTACGGATATTGCTTGGGACGTTTGTCCCGCCGCCCATTCCGCCGCCAAGGCTTTGCCGCGGTTACTTTCAAGAAACCTGCTTCAAAGGGGAGGCACGTTGATGGAGGCATGGCATCCGCTGAGGGACCCCGTCTCCGGGCGGGAGGCGAAGCCGCGCCGCCGCGGGCTGACGATGGTCATCGACAAGGGCCTCGGCCTAGGCGCCATCCGCGATCTGACGGCCGTAGCCGCCGGCTACATCGATTTTATCAAGCTCGGCTTCGGCACCAGCCTGCTGTACCCTGCGCCCGTGCTGGTCGAGAAAATCCGCGTCCTGCGGGAGGCGGGGGTACAGGTATACCCGGGCGGGACGCTGCTCGAGGTGGCCGTTTATCAAGGCGCCGTCGCGGAGTTCCTCGTGGCGGCGGCGCGGCTGGGGTTTTCCTATGTAGAAGTCTCCGACGGCACCATTGACCTGCCGCCGGCTGTGCGCCGCGACCTCATCCGGCGGGCCAGGGACATGGGTTTCGGCGTGCTCGCGGAGATAGGCAAAAAAGATTCTGGCCGGGCCCTGGTGCCTGAGGAGGTGTGGGAGCAGGCGGCGGCGGACCGCGCGGCGGGCGCTGAGCTGGTCATCGTCGAGGGGCGGGATTCCGGGCGCGGCGTGGGCATCTACGACGCGGGCGGGCAGATCCGGGAGCCGCTGCTGGAGGCCATCGCCGCCGGCTTCGAGGGAGCGGACGGGGTCATGTGGGAAGCGCCCCAGACCCACCAGCAACAGGCGCTGCTTCTCCGCTTTGGACCCGAGGTCAACCTGGGCAACGTACAGCCCGCCGACGCCCTGGCGCTGGAAGCCATGCGGAGAGGCTTGCGCGGCGACACGCTCAGGCGCTGCCTTGCAGGGGTTGGGGAGCCAGGAGTTCCGGCCTAGGCGGAGGCCAAGAAGTCCGTTCGAGACGTTGCCGAAATAGAGGATATTCTCGGATCGTGTGGAAAAGCTAACTCTTAACAGCGCTGGCGTAGGAAATCTGTGGCGCGGGGGTGCTCCCCATGGGCACGGCAGTGGCGGCCGAGCGGGTCCGGCTGGACGAAGCCCGGCTCGAGCAGGTGAAGGCCAAGTTCCTAGAGCTCCTGGAGATGGACCGGTCATCGCCAGAGTTTATGGAGCGGTACCGGGAAGTGGACGCGGCTTTAGACGAGTTGGCGTTCCAGGCGCCGCCCATGTCATAGCGTGCGGCTGGGTGCGGTTGACAAAGGACCCGTAAATGTTGTAATAGTGCTATGTACGGGGATTTCCCCACTGCGTGACGCGTGAGGTGGAGGGCCTTGTCCCGGAGGAGATACTGTCCGGCGTGCGGCGCGCGCATGGAGGCGGAATTGACGACCCACCGGGCGGTCAACGCTCAGGGGCGCGCTGTGCTCTACTACAACGTGTGGCGATACGAGTGCCCGAATGGGTGCGCGACGGCGACCGTGGACTTTAGCGAGGCCTCCCTGGATCCGGCGGGCCTGCGGCGCGTGGGGCAGGTGCACGTGAGTGCTGGGCCCAGCGGCGAGCTGGTGGTGCACCCGCCCTCGTTGCTTGACCGGATCGACTTGTCGTTTATCATCACAGTCCTCGGGTTGGTTTTCGGCTACTCGATGTTTGCCTGGGCGCTGGTCGTCATCCCGGCATCGCCCATCGGCAAGATCGTCTGCGCGGTCGCCCTTACGCTGAGCGCCCTCTACATCATCGCGCACCTGACCGCTGCGCCGGGCCGGGATAAGGACCCAGCGATTCCAGCGGACGCCGCCGTGGCCGGGGAAGCGGCCGGCGCGGGAGAGCCGAAGGACAACTGACGGGCGTTTGGCCCGTGTGAGCAACACGCACCAACGGGCGATGATGGGGAGAGTAGGCGGGGCCGGAGGCCCAAGCGAGCCGGGGTGGGTGGGAGCCCGGCGGTCCGCCGCCCGCTGAAGATCACCCCGGAGCTGCCCACCGAAAGCCGCAGGGCGAGTAGACTGGGCCGGCTGCCGCCGTTATCGGCG
>PKQR01000054.1 GCA_017578085.1 Bacillota bacterium | reverse complement strand
CATTTTGGGGAAGGATGTGAAACTCCCGTGCCCGGTTCCGGCCATCACGACGACGTTCGTCCCAACACCAACCCCGGCGGCCTGAGCGGCGGCTCCGGCGCCGCCAACGGGGCCAACGGCCCGGACGCCCCAGGTGACCGCTTGGACGAGCAAAAGGTCGAAGAACTGATCGAGGAATACGAGGGCGCGACCCGCAAACTCCAGGGCCCCTTGCGCTGGGTCGTCTGGGCGATCGCCGTCAGCATGGCGATCTTCCACCTGTGGGCCGCCTTGGCCTACATGCCCGCCCAGCAGCTGCGGGCGACCCACCTGGCCTTCGGCTTGTGCCTGATCTTCCTCTTGTACCCCGGGTTTGGGCGCTGGGATCGGAAACGCGTGCCCATTTGGGATATCGCGCTGGCCATCCTCAGCGTCGTGGCGCTGGGTTACATGGTGCTCAACTTCCAGCAGGTGGCTTACCGGATCGTCCGGCCCACCGACACCGACATCCTGTGGGGCATCATCACCCTGATCTTGGTGCTGGAAGCGTCCCGGCGCACCACGGGCCTGGTGCTCCCCCTGGTGGCGCTGGCCTTCATCGCGTACGCGTTTTTAGGGCCATACCTGCCGGGCATCTTTGCACACCGGGGATATTCGTTCAACCGGCTCATCGGGCAACTTTACCTTTCGACCGAGGGCATCTTCGGCGTGCCCTTGGGCGTGTCGGCGACCTTCATCATCCTGTTCACCATTTACGGGGCTATCCTGGATGCGTCCGGCGCCGGCAAGTTTTTCGTTGACTTGTCCCTCTCCTTGACGGGCGGCCGCCGCTCGGGCGCAGGCCGGGCGGTTACGGTCGGGTCGTTCCTGCTCGGGGGACCCTCGGGCAGCGGCGTGGCCACGGCGGTGACGCTGGGCGCGGTCACGTGGCCGATGCTGCGGCAGGCGGGTTACACCCCGGTCACGGCCGGTGCGATCTTGTCCGCGGGCGGCATCGGCGCCGTCATCTCGCCGCCCATCATGGGCGCCGCGTCGTTCCTTATCGCGGAGATTTTGGGCGTTTCGTACCTGGAGGTCATCAAATACGTCGTTGTCCCAACGCTGCTTTATTACATCTGCATCCTGATCACCATCGAGGTGGACTCGGTCCGGCTGGGCACCCGGCAGGTGGAGTTCACCTCGAAACCCGTCGGCGAGCTGCTCCGGGGCTACTGGTTCCACCTCACGTCGCTGTTTGCCATCGTCGTCTTCCTGGTCCTGGGCTACACCGCCACGTACGCGGTCATCTGGTCCATGATCCTCGGGGTGCTGGTCAGCTTCTTGCGGCGGGACACGGCCTTATGGCCCAAGAAGCTGCTGGATGCCCTGGAGGTCGGGGCCCGGCAGGCCTTGTCGGTGGTGGCCACCACGGCTGTGGCCGGCATCATGGTGGGCGTCGTCAACCTCACGGGGCTTGGCCTTAAGTTCTCGTCCATCATCATCGGCCTCGCCGACGGAAACCTCCTCTTGACCCTAATCCTGGCCGCCATCGTGCTGCTCATCCTGGGGCTGGCGCTGCCCATCACCGCGTCTTACATCGTCGCCGCGGTCATCGTCGCCCCGGCGTTGATCCAGATGGGCGTGCCCGAGGCCGCCGCCCACATGTTCATCTTCTACTACTCGGTGCTTTCGGAGGTGTCGCCGCCGACGGCCCTCGCGTGCTTCGCGGTATCGGCCATCACGGGCGGCAGCCCGTACAAGATCATGTGGACCACGTGGCGCTACGCCCTGCCGGCGTTCATTGTGCCCTTCATGTTTAGCCTGACGCCCGAAGGCGTGGCGCTGCTCCTGATCGGTGACGCGGCGACAGTCGTCCTGGCCGTCGTCACCTCGGTCCTCGGCGTCATCGCCTTGGCCACGGGCCTTGGGGGCTGGCTCCTGCGACCCACCGCGTGGTGGGAGCGGATCGCTTTGGTCGCCAGCGGGCTGCTCCTGACTTACTCGTCGGCGTGGAGCGACATCGTGGGCATCGCCTTGCTCGTTCTGGTTTTCTTGTGGCAGTGGCGGACGCGGACGCTGGCCACCAGCGATGCGGCAAGGGCGGTGGGCTGAGACAGAAGGCTGCGACTGTGGAAGGTAAGCAGGATACGAGTCGATCGCGACCCGTGTTGTCACTGGGTGCCTTTGCGCCAGGGAAGGCGGTTTGCTGCCGCCGCCCTGGCGCAGTTGTTTCCTCTCCCGCTCCAAGGCGGCGCTGGCGCGCTGGACGAAGTCGAGGGTCCAAGCCTCTTAGACCTTTCGCTAGCGTCTACGGGATTCGGGGATGCGGACGTTGTCGGGCAAATAGCCCCGGCCCAGCACCCGGAAGAGCAGGTCGGCGGTGGGGCCGGTGCCGACGACGATGGCCAGGGTTCCGACGCCGATGGGCCCGCCCAAGAGCCACCCGCTGACAGCCACCAGGAACTCCAAGCACAAGCGAACGCGCCCAACGGTCAGCGGCAGCCGCTGGCTGAGGACGAGTATGAGCCCGTCCCGGGAGCCGGCGCCAAGGCCGACGCGGGTGTAGACGACGGAGCCCAGGGCCAGGAAAAAGATGGCTCCGGCCAGGTACACGACCCTCGCCGGGATGGAGGCCGCGCCGGGAATCCCCAGCGCCAGAAAACCATCGATGGCCCAACCGACCAGCAACGCGTTGGCCACCGTCCCCCAGCTCACCGTCCACCGGCCGCCCAGCAGCACTGTCAGGACGACAAGGATGGCGCTGACAAGGATAGACGCCTGCCCCAAAGACAGCCCCACGCGCTGGGCGATGGCCAGATGCAGCACGTCCCACGCAGCCGCGCCCAGGTTGGCCTTGACGCTTAGGACAATGCCGAAGGCAAGGATGGTGCAGCCCACGGAGAATCCGGCGATGCGCCGGATGAGCTCCGCGGGCTGCGCCTGCGCAGTTTGCGTCGTTTCTTCAGTAGACAGTCCAGCCACCGTCCACCACCAGGATTGCGCCGTTGACGAAGCTGGCTTCGTCGGAGGCGAGGAAGAGCGCCGCCGCCGCGATTTCCTCAGGCTTGCCGGTGCGTGGGTTCAACGGCAACCCCAGGCTCAGCCGCTCATACCCGATGGCCGAGGGCCGGGCGGTCATGCTGGCGCTAATATTGGTCTCGACCGCGCCCGGGCAGATGGCGTTGCAGCGGATGCCCTTGGTGGCATAATGGAAAGCTACGTTCTTGGTCATGCCGATGAGCGCGTGTTTGGACGCCGTGTACGACAGGCCGGCCCTGCCGCCCGCGAGGCCGCCGACGGACGCGATGTTGATGATGGTGCCCTTTCCCTTTTCCAAGAACATAGGGATGGCCTTCCGCATGGCCCGCATGGGGCCCGTGGTGTTCACGGCCAGCACCCGCTCCCACACTTGGTCGGTGACCTCGTGGGCGGCCTCGAAGTTGTCCATGACGCCGGCGTTGTTGACCAGGATGTCCAGGGTGCCAAACTCCTGGACGGCCGTGTCAATCATGCGCTGCACGTCTTCTTCGATGGCCACATTGGCTTTGACCGCCACAGCCGTGCCGCCCGCGGCGCGGATCTCCTGGACGACCCGCTCAGCCCCATCGCCGTTGAGGTCTGCGGCAACCACCTTGGCCCCTTCCTTGGCAAAGAGCTTGGCGATCTGCTCGCCCATGCCCGACGCCGCGCCGGTCACGACCGCGACTTTTCCTGCTAAACGTATGACGGACCCCTCCTTAACTAGGCTTGTCTGAGAATGCGCTCCTCCAGGATGGTCTCCAGGGGCATGCCGCCCCTTTCCTCCAACTCGTAGCGGACCCGGGTGGCCGGCTTGTTGAGGCGGAGCAGCCGCCCCAGGTTAATGGGCGTACCGATGACGACGGCGTCGGCCGGTATCGCGTTAAGGGTCGCCTCGAGCTCCCGGATCTGCGTTTCACCATAGCCCATGGCGGGCAGGAGATCCGCCAGATGGCTGTATTGCCGGTACACCTTTTGCAGCGAGCCTACAGCATACGGGCGGGGGTCCACCAGCGTGCAGCCCAGCTGCCGGGCGGCGATGACGCCTGCGCCGTAGGCCATGCCGCCGTGGGTGAGCGTGGGGCCGTCCTCGACCACGACGACCCGCTTGCCCCGCACCAGGTCGGGGTCGTCGACCGTTATGGGCGAGTTGGCCTCGATGACGACAGCCCGCGGGTTGACGGTCCGGGCGGCGGCGCAGACCGCCTCCACGTGCTCCGGCTTGGCCGAGTCGACCTTGTTGATAATGATGACATCGGCCATGCGGAAGTTGGTTTCGCCGGGATGATATGTCGTCTCATGCCCCGGCCGGTGCGGGTCGGCCACGGTAATGAGCA
Organism: Bacillota bacterium; assembly: GCA_017578085.1. Taxonomy (GTDB): domain Bacteria; phylum Bacillota; class Limnochordia; order Limnochordales; family ZCTH02-B6; genus ZCTH02-B6. The sequence goes on along the minus strand of PKQR01000054.1, from coordinate 8,279 downwards.
GGTCCGGCTTGAAGAAGGGAAAATCGTTGTTGCCTCCGTCCCACAGGATAACGTCGGCCTCGGCCTGGGCCTGCTCCAGGATCTTCCCGTAGTCTACGCCCGCGTAGACCACGTTGCCCCGGTCGATGTGGGGTTCGTATTCCTCGCGCTCCTCGATGGTGCAGCGGTGGCGCTCCAGATCCTCGTGGCTGGCAAAGCGCTGCACCACCTGCTGGGTCAAGTCGCCGTAGGGCATCGGGTGCCGCACGACGACCACCTTCACGCCCCGGCGGGTGAGGATTTCCGCCACCTTGCGGGTGGTCTGGCTCTTGCCGGAGCCGGTGCGCACGGCGCAGACGGCGACCACGGGCACCCGGGCCTTGAGCTGCGTGCTGTTGGGCCCAAGGAGCCGGAAGTCGGCACCGTTGGCCATGGCGATGGACGCGCGGTTCATGACGTACTCATGGGACACGTCGCTGTAAGCGAAAACGACCTCATCCACCGCTTCCCGGCGGATGAGCTCGGGCAGCTCCTCCTCGGCGACGATGGGGATCCCGTCGGGATAGAGCGACCCTGCGAGGGCCGCGGGGTAGACCCGCCCTTCGATGTCGGGGATTTGCGTGGCCGTGAAGGCGACGACGCGGTAGGCGGGGTTGTCGCGGTAGACGACGTTAAAGTTGTGGAAGTCGCGGCCGGCAGCCCCCATGATCACGACGCGGCGGGGATGGCCGGCGCCCGTCTGCGTTTTCATCGACTAAGCGCTCCTTTCGCCGGACGAACGTGCGGGAGAATAGCTTGCGCGTAAATGTTTGACCAACGCTCGCCACGTCCTGCAGCGGATTTCGTTTTCGCTCGCGCGGCAAAGGAGTTCGCCCGCGCGCTCGGAACAACAAAAACGGCCGCTCTTGCGCCACCGGCGCTGCCTCAGGGCAAGGAGAACTCCCAAAGTGGCGCCGGGAACCACGGGACAAGGAGGGTGAACGGCCATGGCCATCCAGTTTGCGCCGCCGACCGTGGAGCAGTTTTTCCGCACGTACCGCATTTGGACGTTTGCCGTCGAGCGGGACGAGCGCAGGCTCATCTTCAGCAGCAACATAAACGGCAAGCCCGACCTATGGGCGCTGGACTTGGACCGGCGGTACCCGTTCCCGTACCCGCTAACTGCCTTGGGGCAAAACTGCCTCACCATCCATCCCGATCCGCGGGGACGCTGGCTCATCGCCGCCTTTGACCACGACGGGGACGAGAACTGGCAGGTCTACGCCTTGCCGCCGGCCGGGGGCGAACCGGTCCCGGTGTTGCACGCTCCTGGGGAGAAGTTTTTCCCCATTCACCTGTCTGATGACGGGCGCTGGCTCTACTACGTTACGTCCCAGGGAAACCCGGTGTTTCTCAACTGCCGCCGCGTCGACCTGGAAACCGGCGCAGACGAGCTCTTGCACGAGGGCGCAGGCGGGACCACCTTCCTGGCCGCGGTGTCGCCGTCGGATGACGCCTTTGTAACCCAGGAAACCTACTCCAACACCAACAACCGCGCTTACCTCCATCGCGACGGCCGGCGCGTGCCCCTTTTCCGGTCGGATGTGCCCCACAGCACCCTGGACGTCGCATTTCTCGACAGCGACACCGTCTATTTCCTCACCGACGAGGGCGAGGACGTGCACTATCTCGCTCGCTACGACGCCCGGACGCAGGCGATCACCCGCTTGCTGCACATCGAAGGCGAGGATATGAGCGCCCTGCGGCTCCACCGGGAGCGTAATGCCCTCTACATCCTCACCATCAAGGGCGTGGAGGACCGGTTGTACCGGTACGACCTCGCTTCCGGTGCCGTCGAACAAATCCCGCTGCCCTACGCCACCATCGACGACTTCCGTGTGGGCAAGACCGGCACGCTCTACGTCCTTGGCCGCAGCGCCCATGTGCCGTTCAACATCAGCCTCAGGCGCCCCGGGAGCGACTGGGAGCAGCTGACCGACAACCGCGTCCTGGGGGTGCCCATCTCGGAGCTGCGGGACGCCGAGGTGGTCCGCTACCGGTCCTTTGACGGCCTTGAGATCGAAGCGCTGCTCTTCCGGCCTCTGCCCGAGCGGGCCAACGGCTATACGGTGGTCTGGCCCCACGGCGGGCCGCAGTCCGCCGAGCGCAAGGCGTACCGGAGCCTTTTCCAGGCGCTGGCGGCGGCCGGCTACCTCGTCTTTGCGCCCAACTTCCGCGGCAGCGTCGGCTACGGCACCCGGTTTCTCAAACTGGTGGAGCGTGACTGGGGCCACGGGCCGCGGCTGGACATGGTGGCGGGCGTCGAGTGGCTGCTGGCCCAAGGCATCGCCCAGCGCGACAAGATTTTCCTGGTGGGCGGCAGTTACGGCGGGTACATGACGCTGCTTTTGCACGGGCGTCATCCGGAGTACTGGCGGGCGTGCGTGGACATTTTCGGGCCGTCCAACCTGTTCACGTTCATCAACTCGGTGCCGGAGTTCTGGCGGCCCATCATGGAGCAGTGGCTGGGGCATCCGGAGCGGGACAAGGAGAAGCTGACCGAGGACAGCCCGATCACGTACCTCAAGAACATGACGAAGCCCATGCTCATCATCCAGGGCGCCAACGACCCGCGGGTCGTCAAGGCCGAGTCCGACCAGATCGTGGCGGCCCTGCGGGCGCAAGGGACGCCGGTCGAGTACATGGTGCTCGAGGATGAGGGCCACGGCTTCAGCAAGATCGAAAACGAGATCGCCGTCTACCGGCGCATCCTCGAGTTCCTGGCCCGGCACCAGGCGGAGGCGCCGCAGGGCGCGGGCACGCAAGGATGAAGAACGCGCCGGGTCGGGGCGCCAGCGGGCTGGGGCCGGGTCCGGACAGGCGTGAGCCGGGACCGGCCCCCGGCACTTGGGCCATCGCCGCGGCTTTTGTGGGCACCGTGGTCGGGGCGGGCTTTGCCTCGGGCCAGGAGACGCTCCAATTCTTCACCGCTTACGGGCGGTGGGGTCTGGCGGGGCTCGTGCTGGCGATGGCACTGTTTGCCGGTTTCGGCGTGCGGGTGCTCCTGCTCGGCCGCCGGCTCAAGGCGGCGTCCCACCGGCCGGTCATCCAGTGGGCGGTGGGCCCGCGCCTCGCGCCGGCCGTCGACGGGCTCATGATCATTTTCTTGCTGGGCACGGCGGCCACCATGGTTTCCGGCGCTGCCGCCACCATGGTGGAACAGTTCGGCTGGCCCAGGTGGCTGGGCGCCCTGTTGATGGCGGCGGCCAGCACGGTCACGGTGCTCACGGGCCTGCGGGGCGTGGTCGGGGCCCTGGCCTTGTTCGCGCCCGTGCTCATCGCCTCGGTGCTGGCCATCGCGGGCTACTCGCTGGCCACCGGTCCAGGGCTCGCGGGGGCGTTGGCCTGGCAGGGGGCGGCCGAGCTCGCACCGGTGCCGGCGTGGTGGCTGGGCGCCGGGCTTTATGTGGCCTACAACATGGTGCTTGCCATCCCTATCCTCGCGCCTTTGGGCGCGGCGGCCCGCGACCGCGACTCCGTGGCGGGCGGCGGCGTTTTGGGAGGCGTGCTGCTGGGCCTCGGGGCGGCGGCCATTCACCTGACGGTCGCGTCGTTTATGCCTGCGGCGGGCACCCTGGACATCCCCATGCTCTTTGCCGCCAGGACGTTGCCGCCTGGTGTCTCGTTTGCCTACAGCGTCTTGCTCTTAGCCGAGGTGTACACGACGGCGGTGGCGATGCTCTTTGGCGTAGCAGCTCGTTTTGCCGAAACCGGCGGCATGCGGTTTCGTGCCAGCGTCTTGGCGGGCGGCGCCGCGGCCCTCGCGGGTGGGCTTTTTCCCTTTGCCCAGGTGGTCGGGACGTTGTACCCGGTTATCGGGATTTTGGGAGGGGTGCTGCTCTTGGCGTTCCTAAGGCCGGCGGCCGGGGGCCCGGGAGCACCGGGCGCCACTGCGGCGGCCGTCATGGCCGGCCTCGCGTTTACGGGTATCTTGGCGGCGGCGCCTGCGGCCGGAGCCCGTGCCGATCTAGAGGCAATCTTGGCCGCCATGTCGCTGGAGGAGAAAGTCGGCCAGCTCTTCATGGTGCACGCGTACGGCGCGGCGGTGGACGCTGGGGACCCGGTCATCGCGGCGCGCAACCGGGAACTACACGGCGTCGACAGCTGGCGGGAGCTGTTGCAGAGATACCCGGTGGGCGGGGTCATCTACTTCAACTATACCGACAACATCGTGGATCCCGCCCAGGTGGCCGCGCTTTCCAATGATTTGCAGCGGCTGGCGCTTTCCTGGCGGGTCCCGGTGCCGCTCCTCGTGGCGATTGACCAGGAGGGCGGCGTCGTGCAGCGTGTCGGCGAACCCGCCACCGAGTTTCCCGGGAACATGGCCCTGGCCGCGGCGGGCGACGTAGGCCTGGCCTACCAGGCCGCCCGGGTCATCGGCACGGAACTGCGGGCGATGGGCATCAACGTTAACTTCGCCCCGGTGGCCGACGTCAACGTCAACCCGGCCAACCCCATCATCGGCGTGCGCTCCTTTGGCGACCGGGCGAAGGCGGTGGGCGAATACGTGGCGGCACAGGTCAAGGGCTACCGGGACGCGGGGGTCGCCGCGGCCGCGAAGCACTTTCCCGGCCACGGGAATACCGACGTCGACAGCCACCTGGGGCTGCCGCGCATCCCTCACGGCAGGGAAGAGGTGGAGGCAATTGATCTGCCGCCCTTTCAAGCAGCCATCGCCGCAGGCGTGGACATGATCATGACGGCCCACATTGTCGTGCCGTCCCTGGACCCGTCGGATCGGCCGGCCACCTTGTCGGAGCCGATCCTGACGGGACTCTTGCGGGACAAGCTGGGATTTGCGGGCGTGATCGTGACCGACGCCCTGAACATGGCCGGCGCGCGCCAGACCTTTGATCCCGGGCGGACCGCCGTGGAGGCGCTGCGGGCCGGGGTGGACATCCTGCTTATGCCCCCGGACCTGGAGGAGGCGTACGAGGCCGTCCTGCAGGCTGTAAGGAACGGGGAGCTGTCCGAAGAGCGCATCGACGCCTCGGTGCTGCGCATCCTGCAGCTGAAGGAGCGGCTCGGGCTGTTTGCCGAGTTGCTGGTTGACCCGGCGCAGGTGCCGGCGACGGTCGGGAAGCCCGAGCACAAGGGCCTGGCGGCCCGCATCGCCCTGGACAGCGTGACCGTGGTCAAAAACGCATCCGGGCGCCTGCCCCTGCGGGTGGGTGAGGTGCAGCGGGTGCTGGTGACGGGCTGGGGCCAGGCCACTACCGCCGGGCTTGCCGCGGCGCTGGCCGAAGAGATGGACGTGCGGGTGCTGGCCACGGGCCCCGCACCCAGCGAGGCGGCCATCCGGGCCGCGGCCGAAACGGCGCGCGCCGTCGACCTGGTCATCGCCGTCACTGCCAATGCGTACATCCGCCCGGAGCAACAGGCGCTGGTCAGGGAGCTTTTGGCTACAGGGACGCCGGTCATCGTCGTGGCGGTGGGGATGCCCTATGACATTGCCGCGTTTCCGGAAGTGGACACCTATGTGGCCCTCTACGGCTACGGCGCCGTGTCCCTGCGGGCCCTCGCCGCGGTGTTGATGGGCCGCGCCGCGCCTCGCGGGCGGCTGCCGGTGGACATCCCGCAGCCAGGCCGGCCGGGGGAGCTGCTCTATCCCGCGGGGCACGGTTTGAGTTTCTGAACGTGCTCCCGCACGACGCCGTCGGTGCCAGCGGTGGGACTACTGGAGCACGGGAACGGGCGGCGTGCGGACTTCTTGCGGCATGTAGGCCAGCTGGACACCGGTGATCTCGGCGATTTCCCGGGAGAGGGCCACCATGTCGTCGCGGTCCACCTTGTGGAGGTCGTCCTTGCCCACGGTTTGCGCCAGGAGCTGCATCTCCGTGGTGGACGCCTTGATGAAGTTGGCCACGGCCTGGGCGCCGGCGTCCACGTCCAGCTGGTCCGCGTACTCGCCCGTGTAAAGGAAGAGCTGGGCCGGGTTGGTGCCCGGCGCCATCTTTTCCAGTTGGTGAAAGATCATGGCCAGAAGGGCGGATTCGCCGATGTACACGGCGTCGGCGCCGAGGGCCATGGCCTTGAGGAAATCACCTGCATCCCGCAGGCCGCCCGTGACGATCAGGTCGATTTGATCCCGCACGCCCCGCTCCTGGAGATACCGGTGCGCCCGGGGGATGGCGTACACCAGCGGCACGCCGGCGTTGTTGATGGTGACTTCCCGGCCGCCGCCCGACCCTCCCTGGGCGCCATCGATCGTGATAAAGTCAACGCCCGCCTGGATGGCGACCTCGCAATCTTCCTCGATGCGGCTCGCGGCAAACTTGAGGCCGATGGGGGCGCCGCCCGACGCCTCCCGCAGCTCGTCTACCATCCCCTTGAACTGCGACGGATCGTCGATATGGCGAAACCGGGCCGGACGCACCGCGTCCTGGCCCGGTTGGAGGCCCAAGTGCACGCGGAAGTCCTCGCGGATGTTCTCAGCCTTCACCCGGTTGCCCAGGCTCCCTTCGGCCCCTTGGCCCACCTGGATCTCGACAGCGTCGACCTTGGGCAAGTCTTCCATGCGGTTGCTCCAGCGGCCGCGGTTCCACTGGACGATGTAGTTGGCGGCGGCTTCCCTCTCTTCCGGCATGAAACCCGACTCGCCCGAGTTGGTGGCGGTGTTGGCCAGGGTGGACGCCTTGGCCAAAGCAATCTTGGCCTTCTTGCTCAAGGCGCTGCCGAAGGCCATGCCCGTGATCATGATGGGTGTGGAGACCCGCAGGGGCCGCGTCGCCCGCTTGCCGATGGTGACGTCCGTCTTGACGGCCTGATGATTGTCCAGGGGAAACCGGGAAAGCTGCACGGGCAGGAACATCAACTCGTTGAAGTCCAGAAAACGGCGGGTGGAACCGTAGGGCTCAGACAAGGGCTGACCCGTACGGGCCCGCTCCCCGATGGCGCCCATGCGCAGGAACGAAAACCCGTCCACCATGAAGAGGTGCTTGACGCTTTGCATCTTGGACAGACGGTCAAAGACTTCATCGACCGCCTGCTTGATGAGGCCCTCGAGCATCGCCGCGCCCTTCCGCTGGTCCACATGTTGCTCCCGCGGGAGTGTTTCACCTATCTGGCAGGGCTATGCACGGACCGGGAGCGATGATGCACGATGGCACACGGGCCCCGCCGGGGATCCAGCCGGTAATGGGCCGGCGCGCCAGCCGGGGCGGTCAGCGGGGCGGGTCTCCACCGCCGGTTTCCACGGGTAGGCCGGCCTGTTCCCACCAGCGGAAGCCGGCCATCACCCGGGCGTTGAACCCGTGCTCCAGCAGAAACTCGGCCGCCCGCGGCCCGCTGGTGCCGCCGCCGCAGTAGGTGACGATGGGGCGGTCCTTGGGCAGGTCCGCCAGGGCGATTTCCAGCTGGGCCGCCGGGATGTGCACGGCGCCGGGCACGTGGCCGGCCTCATACTTCTCCCTGCTGCGCACGTCGATGACCAGCGGTGGGTTGGGTTGTTTCAGTAGGCGATGCAATTCGTCGGCGGTGATGCGCTCCGCGGGCATCTTCACTCCCCCTGGGCTTTCCGGCCAGCGCCCAGATACGCCCGGCGCACGTCCTCGTGTTGCTGCAGCTCACTGGCCGTGCCCGAGAGGACGATGCGCCCGGTTTCCAATACGTACGCCCTATGGGCCACTTTTAGGGCCAACCGGGCGTTTTGCTCCACCAGCAGGATGGAGACGCCAGCCTTATTGATTTCCTGGATCGTGCGGAAAATCTCCCGCACCAAAAGGGGCGCGAGCCCCAAGGACGGCTCGTCCAAGAGCAAGAGTTTCGGTTCCGCCATGAGCGCCCTGCCGATGGCCAGCATCTGCTGCTCGCCGCCGGACAGCGTCCCCGCCAGCTGCTGCCGGCGCTCCCGGAGGCGCGGAAAAAGCTGGAACACTTGCTCCTTGACCCGGGCCACCGCGTCCGGCCGCTTCCGGTTGATGAAGCCGCCCAGCGTCAAGTTTTCCTCCACAGTGAGGGTAGGAAATACCCGGCGGCCTTCGGGGGAGTGGGCGATGCCCATGGCGACGATGCGGTGGGCGGGGGTGCGGGTGATGTCCGCGCCGTTGTAGCGGATGACGCCGCGGCGAGCGGGCAAGAGCCCGGACAAGGCCCGCAGGGTCGTCGTCTTGCCGGCCCCGTTGGCCCCCAGCAGCACGCAGATCTCGCCTTTGTCCACGGTAAAGGAAATGCCCTTGACCGCCTCCACCTGGCCGTACGCGACGGCCAGGTTTTCCACTTCAAGCAGCGCCATCTTCATCATCCTCGTCGCGGCCCAAGTA
>PKQR01000192.1 GCA_017578085.1 Bacillota bacterium | reverse complement strand
CCCGGGGCGTTGAAGTTTTGCATCTGGTTGTTGAGGATGATGCCCGTGTCGGGCACGGCCACGCCGGCGCCGAAGAAGCTGCTGAGCGTCTGCGTCAGCGCCACCGCGTTGCCGTACTTGTCCACGACCGAGATGTGGGTCGTGCTGGGCGACTGGTACTGCTCAATCAGATACGCGCCGGTGGGCACCCGCTCTTCCTCGAACTCAAACTCCCACGGGTTGCCGGCTTTGGGCAGGGGACCGGCCTGGAACTCGTCGATCTCGGCCGCCCGCACCGCCGCATACTCGCGGCTGGTCAAGCCCTTGACGGGTACATCCCAGAAGGCCGGGTCGGCCACATACTCCAAGTGGTCCAAATGGGCCCGCCGCACCGCCTGCGTGATCAGGTGGATCGTGCGGGCGGAGACGGGCTCGCCGGCGGACAGGTCAAAGTGCTCCAGCTGCTGCAGCGCGTTGATGACGCCGACGCCGCCGCCCACCGGAGGCGGAGCGCCGAGGATCTCGTAGCCGCGGTAGAACCCGCGTGCCGGCTCCCGCTCGATGGCGGTGTAGTTCTTCATGTCCTCGAGGGACAACAGGCCGCCGCCGGCCCGCACCGCCGCCACGATCTTCTCAGCCAGCTCGCCTTCGTAGAAGGCCCGCGGCCCCTGCTCGGCCAAGATCCGCAAGGTCTTGGCCAAGTTGGGGTTGCGCAGGCGCTCGCCCGCCATAGGCGGCAGGCCGTCCTTGAGGTAGATGGAGCTCAGCTCAGGGTCTTTGAGCAGGGTCTCGTAGGTGTCGAGGATGATGCCTTCAAGGGTTTCCGTAACGATGAAGCCTTCCTCGGCCAGCCGGATGGCGGGGCGGGAGACCTGCTCCCACGTCATCGTCCCGTAGCGCTCGAGGGCCAGAGCCAAGCCCGCGACGTTGCCGGGCACCGCCACCGCGCCCCAGCCGGTGCTGGGCGGCCCGTTCTCAAAAGCGTCCCAGGTGGCCGCGCCGGGAGCCGCAGCCCGGAAATCGATGGCGATGGCCTCGCCCCGGTCAGCCAGGTAAATAACCATGTACCCCTCGCCGCCGAGGCCCGAGGCGTTGGGCTCCACCACGCCGATGGCCAGCGCTGTGGCGACGGCCGCGTCTACCGCGTTGCCGCCCTGCAAGAGGATCTCGACGCCCGCCAAGGACGCCAGCGGGTCGGCCGACGCCACCATGCCGTGGCGGCCAACCACCTCTTGGGCCAGGGCGACCACGGGCAGGGACAGGACCAGCACCGCCACCAAGAGGGCCGTGATGGCCTTGAGCGGCCGACCAGGACGACGCATGGCCCGTCCGCTTGACCAGTCAACCATAAATGCTCCTCCTTTCTTGCAATTGCATGGCGCGAGTTCTCTAACTTCAGATTTCGGGGGCCCGGAAGCGAACCCTGGTTTTTCACATTAATCCCCATGTCTGGAGCAGATTGGACTGGGGGCAGTCGAGCGCAGCCGGCGCCGGGAACACGCTGGCAAGGGGTGGAGGCAGAAGTCCAGCGCTGTCGAACAACGACGGGAAGCGGTGCTCCCGGGCCACCTCCACGACGGCCACATCCCCACCCTTGGGCTACAACATTCCCCTTGCATATTTATCCGAAGCCGTTGTAAAATTAGTCGTCCGGAGCCGAGGAGGCGCCGGCGATTCTGCAACGGATAGCGGGGAAACGAATGTGAGCAAGAAGTATCGCAAGGTTGTGCTGGCCTATTCGGGCGGGTTGGACACCTCGGTCATCATCCCGTGGCTCAAGGAGACTTATGGGTGCGAAGTGGTGGCCATGGTGGCCAACGTGGGCCAGGACGATGAACTCGAGGGCATCGAGGAAAAGGCCTTGAAGAGCGGCGCCTCCCAGGTGTTTGTGGAGGATGTACGCCAGGAGTTCGTCAAGGACTACATCTTCCGGATGCTGCGGGCGGGGGCCATCTACGAGGGCAAGTACCTCTTGGGCACGTCCATCGCCCGGCCGGTCATCGCCAAGGCGCAGGTGGAGGTCGCCCACCGGGTGGGCGCTGACGCCGTCGCCCACGGTGCGACGGGCAAGGGCAACGACCAGGTGCGGTTCGAACTGGCCTACAAGGCCTTGGATCCGTCGCTTGGCGTCATCGCTCCCTGGCGCGAGTGGCACATCCGCTCGCGCGAGGACGCCATGGAATACGCGGCGGCCCGCGGCATCCCCGTGCCGGTCACCAAGGCCAAGCCTTACAGCATGGACCGCAACCTGTGGCACATCAGCTACGAGGGCGGCATCCTGGAAGATCCGTGGGCGGAGCCGCCGGCGGACATGTTCCGTTGGACCGTGTCGCCGGAGGAAGCGCCCGATGAGCCGGAGTACCTGGAGATCGGTTTCGAGGCGGGGTATCCGGTGTCGGTGAACGGCGTTGCCCTAGACCCGCTGGCCCTGGTGGAGACGCTGAACAAGATCGGTGCGCGCCACGGCGTTGGGCGGATCGACATCGTGGAGAACCGCCTGGTCGGGATGAAGTCGCGGGGCGTGTACGAGACGCCCGGCGGGACGATCCTGTTTACGGCCCACAGGGAGCTTGAGCGGATCACCATCGATCGGGACACGGCGCACTTCAAGGAGATGATCGCACCGCGCTACGCGGAGCTGGTCTACTACGGCCAGTGGTTCACGCCGTTGCGGGAGGCGCTGGATGCTTTCGTCGACAGCACGCAGCGGCGGGTCACGGGCACCGTGCGCCTCAAGGTCTACAAGGGCGGGGTGCACGTGGTCGGGCGGAAGTCGCCGTACTCCCTCTACAGCGAGGACCTCGCGACCTTCGGCGCCGACACCGTGTACAACCAAAAGGACGCGGCCGGGTTCATCAACTTGTTTGGCCTGCCCATCACGGTGCAAGCGCGGCTTGAGCAAAAGCTGGCCCAGCAGGCCAACGCCGCGCAGCAGGCTAAGGCCGTGCGGCAGGCCACGACCGTGCAGCATCCCAACGCCGCGGAGGCGCAGCGGGCGTGACGGAAACCGGGAAGACGGCGGGCGAAGGAAACCGGCAGAGCACCGCGGGTGAAGGCACCGGGAAACTCTGGGGCGGACGCTTCACCAAGGGAACGGCGCCCGTGGTCGACGCGTTTCACTCTTCGCTGGGGTTTGACTGGCGCCTATATAAGGAAGACATCCGCGCCAGCCAAGTCCACGCCCGGATGCTCGCCCAGTGCGGCATCATCAGCCAGGCGGAGGCCGGCGCGATCTGCGCGGGGCTCGCCGGCATCGCCGCGGACATTGAAGCGGGGAAGGTGCAGCCGGCCGGGGCCGAGGACATCCACACGTTCGTGGAGCGGCTCTTGACCGAGCGCATCGGCGAGGCGGCCAAGAAGCTGCACACCGCCCGCAGCCGCAACGACCAGGTGGCCACGGATACGCGCCTTTGGGTCATGAACGCCATCGATGAGCTGGACCGGCGGCTGCGCTCGTTCCAGCGCACCCTCGTCCA
>PKQR01000005.1 GCA_017578085.1 Bacillota bacterium | reverse complement strand
TCGGCCATGGCAGCCCTGTGGTGCAGGAGCTCGCTGAGGCCCGGGAAGAAGACGTGACGGGAGCCGCCTTCATGGCCAAGCTGGCGGAGGCGTGCGCAAAGCTGACCGACCCAAAGAAGCGGCAGCGTTGTCGGGCGCTGCTTGAGGACCTGAAGGACATGCCGGAGGCGGTGGTGGATTACCGCCTCCGCTTGCGGGCGCAGGGCATCCCGACCGAAGGGTTGCGGGGTGTTGGGGCGGCGGAGAGCCAGGTGGACACCTTTGCCGACCGGGTCAAACACCGGGGACGGAGTTGGAGCCGGCGAGGGCTGGCGGCCATGATGGAGGTGCTCTGCTGGAGAAACACGCAGCGTCTGGACGAGGTGATGAAGCGGGTAGAAGCGTTTCTCGTTCGTACCCAAGTGTCGCTTGAGGGCCTGAAGCGGCAGACCAAGCAAGTGTTGCAGTGTGTGGTGAACGAAGGCGTTGAGGTGTTGCGAGCCCACGTGCCCATCACCGACGCAGGACGTACTCGCTCTGGCGGATTGTCGCACTTGATGCACCGGATCATCTCCGGCACAACCGGCTGATCAACCAAGACTGGCTTCTGCCCCGGACCGCTTGACTCAGACCAAGGGCTCTCTAAGCCTTGACCAAAGCGGCCGACCGTGCTATACTAACACTGCCGCATGGCGCAGGGGAGTAGCTCAACTGGCAGAGCACCGGTCTCCAAAACCGGGGGCTGCAGGTTCGAGTCCTGTCTCCCCTGCCATTTTTTTGTGCTTTGACGATGGCCTCTCGAAAGCACTCCACCAGGCGCTGGCGTTTCGGCTAGCGCCTGTTTGCCATCCACGCGGAGATGGCGCGCCACACGACCAGCATGGCGCCGCCAAAGGCGAAGGCCGCAAAGAAGAAAGACCAGTGGGGGACGCGGCCTAGGATCGCCATGCGCACCAGGATGCCCGTCGGCGCAGCCAGGGCCCAGGTGAGCAAGCCGCTCTTGACCGCCGCCGGGATGCTCTTCAAGACGCTCGTCCGGAACGTGCCCAGAACGAATCCCCACACAACCCACGCAAGGAGAAAAGGAACCGCGGCGGAAAAGAGGGGAAGGTAGCCGCTCCACGTCAGGTGGGAGAACTGTCCCAACGCGACGAACAATAGGACAACGAGGACATCCCCGATGAAAAGGATAGGGAGAAACCGCGCATCCTCGCGAGCGTCGCTCAAAGTCGGTCACCTCGGCACAAGGCGGCAGAGGGGCCTGCACGCCGTCTTGTTCCTTCTATAGCCTAGCCTTGCACCGCTGGAGCGTCAACGGCGCAGGCACCGCCGCTGACGACCCCGGCTGGGCGGGGGGAAACAGGGGGAGGTAGCGGGAGAGAGGGACCGGGTGGAGGAACGGGCGGACACGCCGTACGAGGGCAGCGACAGATTCGGGTACCTTGCACAGCGGAGGGATACAACTTGTCGTCGACAACCGTATTGGGAACCGTGCCCGTGGGCGTGTCGGCCCGGCATGTCCACGTGTCGCAGGAAGATCTCGAACGCCTGTTTGGACCAGGCTACCAGCTGCACGTTTTGCGGCCGCTGTCGCAGCCCGGGCAGTTTGCCGCGGAGGAAACCGTCACCCTTGTTGGCCCCAAGGGTTGCATCGCCGGCGTGCGCATCCTGGGCCCGGCTCGGCGCTTGACGCAGGTGGAAATCTCCCGCACGGACGGCTATGCTCTAGGAGTACACCCGCCGGTGCGCTTGTCCGGCGACATTGAGGGAACGCCCGGCATCGCCATCGTGGGGCCTCGCGGCGCGATTTATCTCGAGAAAGGCGTCATCGTGGCCGCCCGCCACATCCATATGACGCCAGCCGACGCTCGCGCCTTCGGCGTTACCGACGGCCAAAAGGTGCGGGTACGAGCGGAAACCGAGCGTCCCGTCATCTTCGAGGATGTGATCATCCGGGTGCGGGACGACTTTGCCCTGGACTTCCATATCGACCTGGACGAGGCCAACGCCGCCTTCCTCCGCCAGGGTGACGTGGCTACGGTGCTCGCGTAAGGCGATGGGGAGCGTGGCTTCGGTGGAGATACCGGTGCCGCCGCCGGTGCGCTGGATCTGTGATGTGCTCAGGGGCAGCGGGTATCAAGCTTTCGTGGTGGGCGGCGGCGTGCGGGACGCACTCCTGGGCCGGCCCGTGCACGACTGGGATGTGGCCACCGACGCGCCGCCGGACGCCGTTCAACGCCTGTTCCCGCGCACCGTACCCACCGGGATCGAGTTCGGCACCGTAACGGTCATCATTGACTCCCAAGCGGTGCAGGTGACCACGTTCCGCAGCGAAGGCGGCTATCGCGACGCTCGCCACCCCGGCTGGGTGACCTTCGGCCAGCGCATCGAGGACGACCTCAAGCGCCGGGACCTTACCGTCAACGCCCTGGCCTACGATCCGGCCTCGGGCAGGTTCGTGGACCCCTATGGCGGCCAAGCCGACTTGGCCAACAGAATTATTCGCACGGTCGGCCATCCGGTGGAGCGTTTCCAGGAGGACGCCCTGCGGCTTATGCGGGCCGTCCGCCTCGCCGCCGAATTGGGCTTTCGACTCGATGGGCGCACGGCGGCTGGGATCCGCTGCTGCGCGCCGCGGCTAGAGCGGGTCAGCCGGGAGCGGGTGGGGGAGGAGTGGCGGCGCCTCTTGGCGGCGCCTGACGCCGGCCGCGGTCTTATGCTGCTATACCGGACCCGGCTCTTGCCATGGGTGCTCCCAGGAGCGCCCAAGCTTGAGCGCGTCGCGGTACGGCGGACCGTGGCGGCCCTGGAGCGGCTTGCCGCCAGCGGCGCCGCCACGAAAATGGCGGCAGTCCTCTACGGGCTGTCGTCGCCCGAGGCGGACGCGGCGCTGCTGCGGTCGCTCGTGTATTCCCGGCAGGCGAGCCGTCAAGTCTCCCATCTCGCCCAGTGCCTGCGGGACTTCCGCAGGGACGCGGTGCACTCCGACGCCGCCTTGCGGCGTTTCCTGGCCCGCGTGGGGCGTGAGCACGTCCCGCCGTTCCTCGAGCTTTGGCGGGCTTGGCAGCCGCTGGAATCCCATCGCCTCGGAAGAGAACTCGATCGCTGGGCGGAACGGGTCCTGGCCGCCGGGGCGGCATTGAGCCCCGGCGAGCTGGCGGTCGATGGGACGGACATTCAGCAAGCGGGCGGTGTGCCACCCGGCCCACAGGTGGGCGCGCTCCTGACGCGGCTTTGGGAGCACGTCCTCGAGCACCCGGAGGACAACACGCGGGACCGCCTCTTGACCTTGATCAAGGCTTGGGCCACGGAGCAGCGCTGCTCCGGATAGCTGGCAAGAAGGCGGTCAGTAGGACAGCTTGTCGATCTGGGCTTTGAGGCGCTTGTTGACCACGTGGGTATAGCGCTGAGTGGTTGCGACGGACGCGTGGCCGAGCAGCTCCTGGATGGAGCGCAGGTCCGCGTCACGCTCCAAGAGGAGCGTGGCCACCGTGTGGCGGAGCTTGTGGGCACTCAAGCCTTCGCGTTGGATGTCGGCGTTGGCCGCGATGCGCTTCACCAGATAGTGGACGCCGTGGCGGGTGAGAGCGTAGCCCCAGCGGTTGCGAAACAGCCGGCGGGGGTGGGGGCATTTGGGGTTCACCTTTCGCTCCGGCAAATATTGCTGCACCGCCTCCGCGAGCTCCGGCTTCATGGGCACCACCCGCTCCTTGGCCCCTTTGCCGAACAGCCACACGGTGCCCGTCTCGAAGTCCACGTCCTCCACGTTGAGCCCCACCAGTTCACCCAGCCGGCACCCCGTATAAAGGAACATGGCAAAGATGGCGTAGTCCCGCACCGGCTCCGGGCCGTAACGGCGCACCGCGTCCAGAAACCGGCGCGCCTCGCTGGCCGAAAGGAAGTAGGGCTGCGTCTTGGGCACTTTGGGCGGGCGCAGCTTCACCGTTGGGTCCGCATCGATCAGGTCGTTGTCCAGGAGAAAGCGATAAAACCCCCTCAGGGCGCTGATCTTCCGGGCCCGGGTGATATGCGCGTTGTCCCGGTCTTCCTGCAGGTAGCGGTTGAACTCCCGCAGGAGGAAGATATCCACCGCTTCGGGCTCAACACGCCGTTCGCGCAGGAAGGCGAAAAACACCCGCAGGTCGTGCAGGTATGCCTCCGCCGTCTGACGGGAGAAACCCTTCTCGGTGATGAGGAAGTTGTAGTAGTCTTGCACCCACGGATGGGGAAACCGCGACTCGTCCTGCACACGGACACCCCTTCGCCGTCGGTGTTTCGGCGGGCGGGGCGGACGGTCCTGCCGCAGCGGAGTGAGCCGGCGCAGCGGAGACGGCGCTGCGGTGAACCGCCGCGTTTTCCACGGACTCTACTCAATTAAATGTTTCTTTCGTTGAGTAATGTGCGGGCTGCCGGGTCCCGACGGCTAGACCGGGAGCGCCCTACGCAGCTGCCGCAGATGGTACAGCTCGTGGTAGATCAGCCGCCGCAGCACCTTCCGGGCCGACCAGCGTTCGCCCGATTCCGGGTCAGGCACCGAGACCCGTGAGCGCTCTTCGTCGGACAAGCGCCGCAGACGGTCGGCCACCCGGTGTCGGGTCCAGGCCAAGAGGCCCTCCAGGTCTTCAGGGTATTCGCCGTCCCTGGGCCACGGAAATAGGACGATGCGGGACATGTACCACCACTCGACGGTGGCCACGTGGCGAACGATGTCTTCTACGGTGCGCTGGCCGCCGCCCGGGCGCACCGACAAGCGGTCCGGCAGGCACCGGCGCAGTGTCCCCAGCAGTTCCTGACGCGACGCCGCAAGCAACCGCAGCGTCGCCTCAATTTCGTCATCGCCGGGCCTTTCCTCGTCCCACCGGAAAAACGCCGCCGTGTTGCCCTGGACCACGGGCTCATCCACCGGAACCCGCTCCAGCACCCAAACGCCCGTTTGGCTCTCCCGCAGCGGCTGTTGCACCGAAGGCATGTTCCAGATTCCGTCCAAGCCCCAGCGGGACACCCACGCGTCATACTCCGCGGCCGCCGCGGGAATCTGCCGCAAGGCTCGGGCTTCGCCGGGCGCGAACACCACACACCCGGGCCTTGTGGCAATCCAGGCCTCCACTCGGCCTTCATCGTCGATCCCCAAAAGCACCGGCCACTGTGCGTGGGCAGTCTGTCCATCGTTCATGCGTTCGGCCTCCAATTCCTCCAGCACCTTATCAGCAAACCCCCTCGTCTCCAGCGGGATGAACAACCCCTCCCCCACCGGCAGGGGAAGCCTCGGTCGGGCCGACCGCCTTTTCCCTGTACGACCATAGCCCCAGCGCTCCAAACGCCGCTACGGAGGCATAAACCAACCACGGCACGACAGCTCCGCCATGCAGGGACAGCCAAGCTCCGGCGTAGTTGCCGATGGTGCCGCCCAGGGCCCAGGCCAGCGAGGCCATCCCGAAAAAGGTCGAGGCCCGCCCCTCCGGGGCCAACCTGGCCACCAGCAGGTCGCCCCCGGCCAGAATGATGGTCTCGGCCAGCGTGTAGATGATCACGCAGCCCAGAAACCACCCGAAACCGGGGCCCACGGGTACCAGCGAAAAGGCCATGATCAGCAGAACAAAACCCCACCTTAGGTTATCGATGGCCTGCCACCGCTCATAAAGCCGTTTCACGACAAAAGCGAAGGCGATGCCGACGATCCCGTTGACGCTGAACACTGCGCTGGCCCATCGCTCGTCGCCCGCCAGCCGCACCGCGTGCAGCGGAAACGAGAGCTGCAGCTGGGCAAACACTATCCACCACGACGTCATGATGGCCAGGAACCTCAGGAACGGTCGATGGCCGAGCGCCGTGCGCCAGCCTCCCGCCAGGGAACTGCTGCTTCCTTCGCCCTCGGGAATCGCGCGCGCCGCGAGCCCTAGGACGAGAGCAGCTACAAACAGGAGCGCCGACGTGCCGGCGAACGGCCCACTCGGGCCTAGCGACATCAGGGCCGCCCCGATGATGGGCCCGCCCACGACGCCGATGTTGAGGAATTGTAGGTGCACGGCAAACACGCGCGGCCGGACTGCGGGCGACTGCAACGCTAAGACCCCATTGGTGGCTGGGTCGAACATCGCGCCGCCGAGACCGATAAGGAAAACCATCAGCAGGATCCACCAAAAGTCCTCCCGGATTACCAACCCGGCAAAGCCCAACGCCCGGGTCAGCATGCCCGCCACGGTCATGAGGCGACGTCCTGCGCCATCAGCCAACGGGCCTGTCAGGGCGGGCAACACTTTTGCGGAAAGCAAGAGCACCGACATGGCGGTGCCCGTTTCGACGGCGTCAAACCCCAGCGTCTCGCTGAAATGTAGCACGAGAAATGGCGTGGATGCGTACGCCGCCGCATTCATGACCAATTGAGCGACGAGAACCAGCCAAACGCCGACTCCGATCTCGGTGGCGCTCACCCGCGGGCCCTCCGTTTGCCTGCGGCGGAGTCACCTGTCAGCCGAAACAGGCACCTTGAGCACCTGGCCAGGTCGGAGCACAGCCGTCTCCAGCCCGTTGACGGCACGGATCTGCTCCACCAGTCGGCGCGGGTCGGCTCCAGGTTCCGCATACCGCCGGGCAATCTGCCACAGGGTATCGCCGTCGCGCACCACCACGTCGACAAACTGCTGTTCGTCTGGCGTGAGGGTCTGCGAAAAAACGTGCGGCATGAGCAGGAACACCAGCGCCGCAGCCGCTGCGAGCATGGCGGTCGCGTAGGCCATCCGGCTTCTCCGTTGCTGGCTGTGGATGACACTCATGCCCATGGGCGGCAGCCTCCCCGGCAGGCGAACATACGTGCTGTTTGCCTTCACCTTACCACCGAACGTGCGTTCCTGTCAACCCCATTCCCGAAGATTTTCGAACTGACGTTTGCACCTCCCCCGCGCGAGTGCTATAATGGGGCCAACCAAACATCCTTTTGGGCTAAGGGAGTGCCGTCCGGTGAATGACCTGACGCCAAGGCAGCGGCAAATCCTCGAGTTCATCAAGCGGGAAGTACAGCAGCGGGGCTATCCCCCGTCGGTGCGGGAGATCGGGCAGGCCGTCGGTCTGAGCTCCAGCTCCACCGTGCACGGCCATCTCAACAAGCTGGAGGAAAAGGGCTATATCCGCCGGGACCCGACGAAGCCGCGCGCCATTGAGATCCTGGAGCCCGGCGGGGCGCCAGCCGGCGGCGTCATCTACGCGCCGGTCGTCGGCCGGGTCACCGCGGGCGAGCCGATCCTGGCGGTGGAAAACATCGAGGGCTACTTCCCTCTGGCCCGGGAATTCGCTGGTGCCGGCGAGCTGTTCTTGCTCCAGGTGCGGGGCGACAGCATGATCAAGGCAGGCATCTTGGACGGGGACTACGTGATCGTGCGGCAGCAGCCGGACGCGGTCAACGGAGACATCGTGGTGGCGCTCTTGGGTGAGGAAGCCACCGTAAAGAGGTTTTTCCGGGAGAACGGGTATGTGCGCCTGCAACCGGAGAACGATGCTTATCAGCCCATCATGGCAAGGGACGTCCAGATACTTGGCAAGGTGATTGGCGTCTACCGCCGGCTTCACTGAGGCCGACAGGCCAAGCCGCCCGCAGGTTTCAGCAGCACGCGCCTACCCACCCCGCTCTCGCCGGGCGCGAAGACGGGGTTGACCGGAGGCGCGGCATAAGGCTCGCCGCCTCACTTGCTGACCGGCCGCAGGGAGCGCCGCTCGGCCTTCTAAGCAGCAGGCGAGGCTTACGAGGTCGCCTCGGCTACCATCGGTTGGCCATCCTGGCCGCCGGCGGGCTGCTGTACGCCCAGGATCGTGAAGAACATCTCCAGCGCCTGACGCTTGCCGGAGACCTCCGGAGCAGCCTCCGGAGAATCAACAAGGGGTAGGGCAGCATGCTCATCCACCGCCATGCGGTACGCTGCCTCTACCCCTTCACTTTCAACCAACCCCATCAGCCGGTCGTACGTCGCCCGCCTCGCCTCCGCCTGGCTGCGCCAGAAATCGGGGTTCGAGGTGTGGGCACTGGCCAGCAGGTCCTGCTTGGCGAGCCGCTTGCACTTCTTCAGCGCCTGCAGGACCTCGGCCTGGGGCAAGAATATCATGGCGCCTTCCCCCCTGGTGCCAAATCGCGGGTCACCGCCTTAGCCAGTATTTTCTCGCAACTCGGCGGAACTCCTCGCGCGGTGGCTGATTTCTCCAGAACGTGCGGCGGACGGTGCGCCATCCCAGAGCCAGGTCGGGTGCGGAATTCTTCCTGCCTTGGGTATAGTATTTGGCCGGCGGCGCCCAATATGCAGCAGGCAGGCCCGCCGGCCTCCTCTCAGCCCCGGTATACGGTCAGGCGGTAAACGCCGTCCTCGACCCGGGTCAGGCCGAAAATCAGCTCCCTGTTTTTGAGGCACTGGTTGAGGAAGGTCACCAGACGGTGCACGTCCCCCTGGAGGGCGAACGTCTCGCTGCCGATGACCTCCAGCCGCTCCTGACGCCCGCCGGAAGAAGGACCGCTGCCGGCAACGGGCGTGCCTACCGTCGGCTCACCGGCCTCAGGCGCGCGCCCCGAGCTCATGGCTGCCCCTCCCCCACTGCGGCTACGGCGGTCAAGTCCAGATTCCAGTCCCGCACCACGTCCAGCGCCGCATACTTGGTCAGGTCAAATTCGATGGGGGTGACGGAGATGTAGCCGGCCCGCACCGCGCCCGTGTCGGTCGAGATGTCGTCCTGGTCCAGGTCCTCCACCTCGCCGGCCATCCAGTAGTACACCCGGCCGCGCGGGTCCACGCGCCGGTCAAACACATCGCGGTAGCGCCGGATGCCCAGCCGCGTCACCCGGAATCCCTTGACCTCGGTGCCAGCGGGCACGTTCACGTTGAGCAGCGTGCCCGCAGGCAAGCCGCGCTGGGCCAAGAGCCGCGCCAGGTACCAAGCGACCCGCGCCGCCAGGTCGTAGTCCGCCGGCTCTGAAGCCTCGTGGGAGTCGAGGGAAACGGCGAGAGCGGGGAAACCGGCCACCGCTGCCTCGACGGCTCCCGATACCGTGCCCGAATACATGACATCGGTGCCCAGGTTGGCGCCCCGGTTGATGCCTGAGATCACCACGTCCGGAGGGGTTTCCATCAGTTCCAGGGCCAGCTTGACGCAATCGGACGGGGTGCCGTTGACATGGAACGCCTCCACCCCTTCCCCGAGGTCGTACCGGCCCAAGAAAAGCGGCTTATGCACGGTGATGGCGTGACCCGTCGCGCTGCGCTCCCGGTCGGGTGCCACTACCCAGAGCCGGCAGTCGCGGGGCCGCCGATCCACCAGCGCCTTCAGACCTGGCGCCCGGATGCCGTCGTCGTTTGTGATCAAGACCAGCACAGCGTCATCCTCCAAGCCGCCGCGCGAGCGCCGCGGCTCGATTTGCGGACGGCGTTCGGCGCGAGCCTCTCGGTTCCTCTTAGAATTCCCGGGCGATCTTGTGCTTGATGCGGCACAGGGCGTTGTCGATGGACTTCGTGTGGGTCCCGAGGCGGGCCGCCATTTCCTTGTAGGTCAGCCCATTGATGTACAGGCGGAAAACCTTGTACTCGAACTCGCTCAAAACTTTCTTGATGTGGCGCTGCGTGTGCAGCAACCGCTCCCGGTCGATGACCAACGTCTCGGGGTCGTCCACCCTGTTGTTGCTCAAGACCTCCATGAGCGTCCGATCGCCGTCGGCGTCGTAGACGGGCTTGTGCAGCGACGTGTACGAGTTGAGGGGAATGTGCTTTTGCCGGGTGGTCCCCTTGATCGCGCTGATCACGTTGCGGGTGATGCACAACTTCGCGAACGACCAGAAGGACGAGGAACCCGGGGTGAAGTCGCGGATGGCCTTGTAGAGGCCGATCATGCCTTCCTGCAGCAGATCGTCGTCCTCGGCACCCTGTAGGAAGTACGGCCGCGTCCAGACGTACACCAGCTTCTGGTACTTGCGCAGCAGGTACTCTTCGGCATCCTTGTGCCCGCTCTGGGCGTAGCGGACAACCTCTTCATCGCTCATGGAGGAGAAGTCGAGCTTCTGCGGGGGGTGTTCGGGGGTCTGTTCCGGCAATGGCAGGGCGCCCATTTATGCACCTCTTTTCATCTACAAGGTGGGGAGAATTGCCATCATCCGTAATTCGTCGCAGACGAGGCAACTCCTGCGGAAAGGCCTGCCCCGGGGCCGCCCGAAAAAAACAGGACCCCGTCCATCGCTTTCGACGGCGGGGTCCTAGATTAGCCCATCTTCACTTTTAGATCTCATACAAACCGAACCGTCCCACCTTTCCTACGACGCATTCGCCTCCACATGCCCCTGCAGTGCAACCCCGGCCTGGACGCCCCGAGCGACCTCCTGCGTCTCCACCTCGGTGGCCCGGAACATCTTGATCAGGTAGTTGCACGCCTCCCAAGGGTCGACAGTGCTGCCGCACGTGAACACGTCGATGGCTGCGTACCCCAGCTCGGGCCAGGTGTGAATGGCCAGGTGCGACTCGGAGATGACCACCACGCCGCTCACGCCCTGGGGACTAAACTTGTGGAACGCCACCTCGCGCACCTCGGCGCCAGCCAAGAGCGCGGCGTCCACCATGATTTGTTCGACGACCTTCCGGTCGTTCAGCACCTCAGGGTCACATCCGTATGCCTCGCACAGGATGTGACGACCCAAAGCATGCTTCATCTCTCTGCCTCCCTTGGGAAATATCTACCCCCCAAAGTCGCCTGTCCTGACCCGCCGCGAGCCAGCATGAAGCGGCTTTTGGCCTATGCAGGGCAAGCAATCAAGCTCCATTGTAGAAGCACGGCTCCGAAAAAGTCAATAGGCCGCCATCCGCGCCGGCAAATATCCGGCATGTGAGAATTGTTCTATGATCCGGGTCAGGGCAATGTGCACGTGTTCCCGGCTCAAGCCGCCCTGCAGGTAAACGTCGTACGGGGGCCGCATGGGCGCGTCCGCGCTCAGCTCGATGGAGGAGCCTTGGATGAAGGTGCCGCCCGCCATGAGGATAGGCACCGTGTAGCCGGGCATTTCGCCCGGCACCGGCGTAACGTGGGCGTCCACGGGCCCGCATTCCTGGACCACCCGGCAAAAGAGCCGCAGGGCATCCGGGTTCCCCAGGCGGATCGCCTGGACCACATCGGCCCGCGGCTCGTCGGGCCCGGGGGAAACCGGAAAGCCCAGCGCATCGAACACGGCCGCAGCCAGCACAGCCCCGCACAACGCCTCCGCCACCACGTGGGGCGCCTGGAAGAAGCCGTAAAAAAGGTCGCGGTTGACCCGCAGCGTGGGCCCGACCGCGTCGCCCAGGCCCGGCGCGGTCACCCGGTCCGCGGCCAGGGAAACCAAGTCGGCCCGCCCGGCGATGTAGCCGCCGGCGGGTGCGAGACCCCCGCCCGGGTTCTTTATCAAGGACCCGGCGATGAGGTCCGCCCCGACCTGCGGCGGCTCGAGGTCCTCCACGAACTCGCCGTAGCAGTTGTCAACGAAGCAGATCACGTCGGGCCGGCGGGCCTTGACGGCCTCGATGATCTCTCCGATCCGGGTCACGGATAGGGCCGGCCGCCACGTATAGCCTCGGGACCGTTGCAGCAGCACGACGCGGGTATTGGGGCGCAGTGCGGCCAGCACCGCGTCGACGTCCACGTCCCCCGCCCGTTCGCCTTCTGCCACAAGGGGCACCCAGCTGTACTCCACCCCGAGCGCCGTGAGGCTCGTGGGCCTTGGGCCTGCGATGACTTGCTGCAGCGTTTCATAGGGCTGGCCGGAGGCGGACAACAGATGATCCCCCGGCCGGAGCAGGCCGAAGAGGCAGGCGCTGATGGCGTGGGTCCCGGACGCGATTTGGGGCCGGACCAGCGCCGCCTCCGCCCCAAACACCTGAGCGTACACTTGCTCCAGGGCCTTGCGGCCGCTGTCGTGGTAGCCGTAGCCCGTGCTGCCGGCGAAGTGCTCCTCGCTCACCCGTGCGGCGTGAAACGCCGCCAGCACCTTTTGCAGGTTGCGCCTTTCCCGTGCGGCGATGGCGGCCCACTGGGCCTGGACCCGCTCCCGCGCCCGCTCCACCATCCGTTCCGCCTGGCTCATCGGGTCCCAGCCTCCACGCCTTCCAGCCGCAAGAGAAAGCGCTTTATGTCAAGCCCGCCGGTGTAGCCGCCGAAACTGCCGTCCGAGGCGATGACGCGGTGGCACGGCACCACAATGGGGATGGGGTTGTTGCCGATGGCTTGGCCTACCGCCCGGAACGCCATGGGCCGGCCGATGGCTCTGGCGACCCACGCGTAGCTGCGGGTTTCACCGAAAGGGATCGTACATAGACAGCGCCAGACCGCAAGTTGAAAAGGGGTGCCCTCAAGGTCCAGGGGAAAGTCAAATTCCCGCCGGCGGCCGGCGAAGTACTCCGTGAGCTGCGCCGCGGCCTGCCGCACGGGCACGGGAAACGCTTCGTCCGGCGCGGCGCTGCCGGCATGCCCGATGTCCGGAACCGCCTGGCCCTCATGATCCGCCTGGCCCGGTGCAATTCCCCCCTCTGGGCCCTTCGTTCTCGAACGAGCAAACCGGATGGCCCGCACGCCCTGCGGACCGCCATAGATCTCCACCGGCCCCAGGGGGGTGCCAATCGTCATCGGGCCAAGGCTCGTCATGGCTGATCCTCCTGCTGTCAGCCGGCTGTCATCGAAACCCGCGCTTCCTCGGCCGCCCGCCGCATGGCCCGCACCAGCGCGGCCGCCTCCTCGACGGCTGCCTGCGGCGAAGCCGCCTTTTCCAGGCGCTCTACCAGGGCGCTGCCGATGATGACGCCGTCAGCCAAGCGACCGACCTCGCGCACGTGCTCAGGCGCCGAGATGCCGAAGCCGACGGCCAACGGCACACGGCCGCCCGTAGCCTGCCGCACCCGCTGGAGAAACGCCGCGAGCTCCGGCGGCAGGGTCGACCGGGCTCCGGTTACGCCGGTCACGGATACGCAGTAGATGAAACCGGACGCGACGCGGCCGATGAGCGCCAAACGGTCATCGGTGCTGGTCGGGGCAGCCAGCGGCACGAGGTCCAGCCCAGCTGCCTGTGCCACTGCCCGCAGGCTCGCGGCCTCCTCGGGCGGTAGGTCGGGCACGATGAGCCCGTCCACCCCGGCGGCCGCCGCCCTCTGCACGAAGGCCGCTTCGCCGTGCCGGTAGATACAATTGTAATACACGAGCAGCACGATGGGAATCGCAAGCCCCCTGTCCCGGGCCTGCGCCACGGTGTCCAGCACGCCCGCGACCGTCGTGCCCGCCAGCAGCGCCCGCTGCGCCGCCCGCTGGTTGGTCGGCCCGTCGGCCAAAGGATCCGAGTACGGTACTCCCAATTCCACGATGTCGGCACCGGCTTCCACCAGCGCCGGCAACAGCTCCGCCGTGACGGTGAGATTGGGGTCGCCGGCGGTCACGTAGGGCATCACCGCCGGGCGCCCGGCCCGGGCGGCCGCCGCAAAGGCTTGGCGGATGCGGCTCATCCCGCCTCCCCCCTTTTCAAGAGCCGTGCCACCTGCTGCACGTCCTTGTCTCCCCGTCCCGACAGGTTGACGATGATCACGTCGTCCGGCGACAGCTCCCGGGCCAGGCGCAACGCATACGCCACCGCGTGGGCGCTTTCCAAAGCCGGAAGAATGCCTTCCAGACGCGCCAGCGTTGCGAAGGCGGCAAGCGCTTCCTGGTCCGTCACAGCCACGTATTCGGCGCGGCCCGTGTCCTTGAGGTAGCTGTGCTCCGGCCCCACCCCCGGGTAGTCCAGCCCGGCAGACACGCTGTGGGCGGGCAAGATTTGCCCATCCTCATCGTGGAGCACGTAGCTCTTGGCCCCGTGCAGCACGCCCGGGCTGCCCCGGGTGAGCGTGGCCGCGTGGCGCCCGCTGTCCAGCCCCTCGCCGGCAGCCTCTACGCCGATGAGGCGCACCCCTTCGTCGTCCAGGAAGCCGTGAAAGATCCCGATCGCGTTGCTGCCGCCGCCCACGCAGGCCACTACGGCTGCCGGCAGGCGGCCCGTTTGCTCCAGCGCCTGCCGCCGCGCCTCACGCCCGATGACCGACTGGAAATCCCGCACGATGGTCGGATACGGGTGCGGGCCGACAACCGACCCGATGACGTAGTAGGTGTTCCGCACGTTGGTGACCCAATCGCGGATGGCTTCGTTCGTGGCGTCCTTGAGCGTCCGGGTCCCGCTTGTGACCGGCACGACGCGCGCGCCCAAGAGCTCCATGCGAAACACGTTGAGCGCCTGGCGCTGCACGTCCTCTTCGCCCATGTAGACGACGCATTCAAGACCAAACATGGCGCAGACCGTGGCCGTCGCCACACCGTGCTGGCCGGCGCCGGTTTCGGCGATGATGCGCCGCTTGCCCATGCGGCGCGCGAGCAGGATCTGGCCGATCGTGTTGTTGATCTTATGGGCGCCCGTGTGGTTAAGATCTTCCCGCTTGAGGTAGATGGCGGCGCCGCCTGCGGCTTCCGTGAGGCGGCGGGCAAAATACAGGGGCGTCGGCCGTCCCACGTACTCCCTGAGGTAATAGTCCAGCTCCCGTTGAAACTCGGGGTCTTGCCGGGCCGCCGCATAGGCCGCCGTAAGCTCCTCCAGGGCCGGAATGAGCGTCTCCGGCACGTAGCGCCCCCCGTAGTCGCCAAACCGGCCGGTCCCCAGCGCGGATGCGTAGGAAGGCTTATGCGCCCCGGGAGGCTCGCACCGCGTCACCGCTGTCTGCTGTTTCGACATCGTACCGCCTCACTCTCATGACAAACTCGCGCATGCGCTGCGGGCACTTGCGCCCGGGCGCCTGCTCGACGCCGCTGCTGACGTCCACGCCGTCGGGCACCGCCTGCCGCAGGGCGTCCGCCACGTTGTCTGGGCGCAAACCCCCGGCCAAAATGAGGGGCACGGACCGCCCCTGCTCCCGCAGCCGTTCCTTGGCGAGGCACGCGAGCCGCCAGTCGAAGGTACGCCCCGTGCCCCCCGCTCGGGCGCCCCCGCCCGCGTCCAAGAGCAGCGCGTCGGCGGCTATGTCCGCGATCCCGTCCAGGCTCGCCTCGTCCCGTACCCGGACGGCCTTGATCACCCGGTGCCCGTCCCGCCGCAGCCGCTCCAGAAGGGCGTTGTTCTCGGAACCGTGG
The DNA here is from genome assembly GCA_017578085.1 of Bacillota bacterium. Taxonomy (GTDB): domain Bacteria; phylum Bacillota; class Limnochordia; order Limnochordales; family ZCTH02-B6; genus ZCTH02-B6. The sequence continues at coordinate 25,274 of PKQR01000005.1, read as the reverse complement.
AGCTGCAGCGCGTCCAGGCGGGCCTGCGCGGCGATCCGGCAGATGGTGTCGTAGTCCGCGTCGACAAAGACGCCCACGCGCAGGACGAAGGGGGGCAGTACCGCCGCGATGCCGGCCGCCTGCGCGGCGTCCACCTGACGGGGACTCGGTGCAAACACAAACCCGATCATGTCGGCGCCGGCCGCGGCCGCAGCCTGGGCGTCCTCGACCGTCGTGAGCCCGCAGATTTTGACCCGGGTCACGATGCCGCCACCCCCTCGCGGCCGCGGCGGGGCACGCCCGCCAAGCCCGCCACCGCGCCGGACGGGTCCGGGCTTTTCACGAAGGTTTCGCCGACGAGGATGGCGTCCACACCGGCGGCAGCCAGCCGCTCCACATCCGAGCGGGTTTGAATCCCGGATTCGCTGACCAGCACGATCCCGGGAGGAACTTGCCCCGCAAGGTTTAAGCTGACGTCCAGCCGAGTGTCGAAGGAGCGCAGGTCCCGGTTGTTGATCCCGACCAGGCGCGCCCCGGCCGCAAGGGCCGTCTCCAGCTCGGCGGCGGTGTGGACTTCTACCAGTGCGTCCATGCCCAGTTCCCCGGTGAGAGCCAGCAGTTCGCGCAACTGCACGGAACTTAGGGCGGCGACGATGAGGAGCACGGCGTCTGCACCCCACGCCCGCGCCTCGTACACCTGATACGGGTCGATGACAAAGTCCTTGCGCAGCACGGGCAGGGAAACGGCCCTTTTAGCCGCCTGCAAGTCGGCAGGGCTCCCCCCGAAGAAGGGTTCGTCCGTCAGCACCGAGACGCAGGCCGCCCCGCCGTGCTGGTAGGCTTGGGCCAATGCCGACGGATCCAGGTCTTCCCTTAGCGGACCTTTGGACGGCGAACGCCTCTTCACCTCGGCGATGACGCCGACCGTGCGCCTTGCCGCCAGTGCCTGGCGGAAGCCCCGGGGCGGCGCCTGGGACGCAGCCGCGGCCGCGAGGGCGCCCAGCGGCAGCTCTTGCCGGCGGCGGGCCACCTCTTCCCGTTTTGCGTCCAGGATGCGCTCGAGAATCACGCTGCCTGTCCCCTCGTGTACCGCCGGAGCTCCTCCAACTTCCGCAGGGCCGCGCCCGAAGCGATGGCTTCCAAGGCCCGTTCTACGCCTTCGGCCAGCGTCGCCGCCACCCCCGCCGCCACCAAGGCCGCCCCTGCGTTCAGCGCCACCGCGTCCCGGGCGGGCCCCTGCTCCCGCCCCTGCAGGATGGCTATAATGCGCTGGGCGTTGTCCTCTGGGCCGCCGCCTGCGAGACTTGCCGGCTCACCCCGCCGCACGCCGACATCTTCGGGCACGATGGTGAATTCCTCGACCCCCGCTTCCGTGACCGCAGCCACTGCCGTCGGCCCGCAGACCGACAGCTCATCCATCCCCGGCGCGCCGTGAACCACGAAAGCCCGCCGGGCGCCCAAGGCGTGCAGCACGCGGGCCAAGACGGGTACCAGCCGCTCCTCGTAGACGCCCAGGACGTAGCTGTCCGCGCCCGCAGGGTTGGTCAGGGGCCCAAGGATGTTGAACACCGTGCGCACCCCCAACTCCTTGCGGGGACCGGCCGCGTGCTTCATGGCCCGGTGATAGAGGGGTGCGAACATGAAGCCGATGCCGGTCTCCTCAATGCAACCGCACACCTGCTCGGGGGTCAAGTCTATCCGCACCCCCAGGGCTTCGAGCACGTCGGCACTGCCGCAGCGGCTGGAAACGGCCCGGTTGCCGTGCTTGGCCACGACCGCGCCGGCGCCGGCCGCCACCAGCGCGGCCGCCGTCGAAATGTTGAAGGTGTTGCTGCCGTCGCCGCCGGTGCCGACGATATCCACCAGGGGACCCCGGCGGGGCTGGATCCGCACCGCGTGCGCCCGCATGGCGCGGGCGCAGCCGGTGATCTCGGCCACCGTCTCTCCCTTCATGCGCAGGGCGATGAGAAAGCCCGCCACCTGGGCAGCCGTCGCCTCTCCGCTCATGACCGCATCCATGGCGGCCGCGGCCTGCTCTTCCGACAGGTCACGCCCTTCCACGAGAAGCCGGAGGATCTCACCGATAGACACTGGACTCCCTCCCCGCGAGCAAGAGGAAATTGGCCAAAATGGCCTTACCGCTGGGCGTAAACACCGATTCCGGGTGGAATTGCACGCCTTCCACCGGCCACGACCGGTGGCGCAGGCCCATGATTTCGCCCGCTTCGGTTGCGGCCGTCACTTCGAGGCAGTCGGGCAGCGTTTCCCGGTCCACGATGAGCGAGTGGTAGCGGCACGCGGTGAGCGGTGACGGCACGCCGGCAAAGAGGCCCCGCCCATCGTGCACCACCGTGGACACCTTGCCGTGCATGAGCTCACGCGCCCGCACCACCCGGCCGCCGAAGGCTGCGGCGATGCACTGGTGCCCCAGGCAGACGCCCAGGATGGGCACCCGGCCGGCGAAGCGGCGGATCGCGGCCAAGGAGACGCCGGCGTCCTCCGGCGTGCCGGGTCCCGGAGAAATGACGATGGCGTCGGGCTGCATGCGCTCAATATCGTCAAGGCTGACTTGGTCGTTGCGGTACACCCGCGGCTCCGCGCCCAGCTCGCCCAGGTATTGGACCAGGTTGTACGTGAAGGAGTCGTAGTTGTCGATGACGAGAATCACGCGCAGGCCTCCTCCGCCAGGGCGATGGTCTTGAGGAGCGCCTGAGCCTTGTTGAGGGTTTCCTGGTACTCCCGCTCGGGCTCCGAGTCGGCCACGACGCCCGCCCCGGCCTGCACATGCGCCTGGCCGTCCTGCACGATGACGGTGCGGATGGTGATGCACGAGTCCATGTTGCCGGAGAAGCCGATGTAGCCCACGGCGCCCGCGTACGGGCCCCGGCGGGTCGTCTCCAGCTCGTCGATGATTTCCATCGCCCGGACCTTAGGGGCCCCCGTGACCGTGCCCGCCGGGAATGTGGCCCGCAGGAGGTCAAACGCCGTGTACCCGGGCGCGAGCTCCCCGCTGACGTTGGAGACGATGTGCATGACGTGGGAGTAGCGCTCGACGACCATCAGCTCGTCGACCCGGACGGAGCCGTAACGGCAGACGCGGCCCAGGTCGTTGCGGCCGAGGTCAACCAGCATGATGTGCTCTGCCCGTTCCTTGGCATCCGCCAGGAGCTCGGCTTCCAGGCGCTGATCCTCAAGGGGGTTCCTGCCGCGGGGCCGGGTGCCGGCGATGGGGCGCAGCTCCGCCCTCCTGCCTTCGAGGCGCACCATCACCTCAGGCGAGGACCCGACCAGCTGGTGGTCGCCGAAGTTGAGGTAAAACATGTAGGGGGAAGGGTTCACCGAGCGCAGCACGCGGTACACGTCGAAGGGGTCCCGGCGCAACGGCGCGCTCAGGCGCTGCGACAGCACCACCTGGAAGATGTCGCCGGCCGCGATGTACTCCTGGGCTCGTCTTACCGCCCGGCAAAAGTCGTCGCGAGTGACATTGGCCCGGAAACGCGGGGCCGCGGCCGCGCCCAGGTCCAACCCCGAGAGGGGGGCGAGGCCCGCGTCGCCGTGCAGGCGCCCGATGATGTCCTCGATGCGCCGCATGGCCTGGTCGTAGGCTTGCCCGGGATCGCCGTTCACCAGCGTGTTGACGACCACCTGGATCCTGCGGGCCACATGGTCAAAGACGATCACCGCGTCGGTGATCATGAAGGCCAAGTCGGGCGTGCCCAGCACGTCCGGGTTGCCGTCGGGCAGCCGCTCCAAGAAACGGACCGCATCGTACGCCACGTAGCCGACGGCACCGCCGTAAAACCTGGGCAGTCCGGGCACGGGCGCCGGCCGGTATGCGGCCAAGAGCTCTTCGAGGCGGGCCAGCGGGTCTTGCACCCGTTCCTGCACGCGGCGGCCGTCGGGGAAACCCAGCTCCACCCGGTGGCCATAGCTGCGAAACGTGTATAAAGCGCTGTTGCCCAAGAACGAGTAGCGGCCGAGCCGCTCGCCGCCTTCGACGCTTTCCAGGAGAAACGCCGCAGGGCCGCGGCCCAGCTTGGCCAGGGCCGAAACCGGCGTTTCGGTGTCCGCGATGATTTCGCGGTAGACGGGAATCAGATTGTAAGTGCGGGACAAGCTCAAGAATTCCTCACGGCTGGGAATACAGCGCAAACTGGGGTCCTCCCGGCGCGCGCCGGTGAGCTGGAGCGAAAAAACGAAAAGACCAGGCCGCCAGCGGAGCCTGGTCCATGATCCCGGACCGCAAAGCAGGGCAGGGGTTTTCGAGAAAGGAAGCCCCTTCTCAACGGGACCACTCGACTCAGCTCTGCTCGACTCGGCTCAGCTCAGCTCAGCACGCGAAGTTTGATTTTGATTATATGGGTCCAACGGGGGCGTGTCAAGGGAACTTCCCTGCCCGCACAGCACGCACTCCCCTTGCTCCCAACTCTCCTGGCGCAGTTGCAGCGGCGCCCAGCGCAACCCGGCGGCGAACCCTTCCTTCATCCCTTGGCGGCGCCCAAACCCGTAGCCCAGGCCAAAGGCAAGAAGCAGGGCCGCGCAGGTCAAGGCAGCGGTTTCTAGAGTCACAGGTTCCCCTCCCCCAACCTCTCCCCCACCGCGGGGAGGAGGTGCGCCATACGGTGGAAGAGGGCGTCGGTGAGGGCGGCGGCGGCGATGACGACGATCATGAGCAACGGCGCGAGCACGAGGCCAGTCAAGAGAGCGGCGAGCCCCAGCAGGCCCGTCTCGACGGTGCCCAAGCGGACCGCCCACGAGCGGTGGCCCCGGCGGCGATCCCCGGCCAAGTCGATCAGGTCGTCGGCGCATTGCACAACCACCATTGCCAGGAGCGACGCCGCCATGGGCGCCGGGCCCGCCAGGACGGTGCCCGCCGCCACGGCCCCGATGGACTCTTGCCACGCGGTCAAGCCCGACGGCAGCCGCCTGCCTGGTTCGTGCCCCATCCCCAGGGCGTATGCGGCCAAGAACAGCGACCCCGCCGTCTTGGGCTCGAGCAGCATGCCCAAGGCGAGCGCAGCCAAGGCGTAGGCCACGGTACCCGCACCGAGCCAAGCGGCCAGGGTGCGCCGGCCGGCCAGGGCGTCCATGTCCCGGTCCAGGTAGTCATCCATCAGCTTGATGGCCGCGCCGGCTGCCAGGACCGCACCAAGCAGCCGCACGGCCGCGTACCACTTCCACCCATCAAAGATGGCGCCAGACAAAGGCCTTCACCTGATCAAAACCGTGGCGGTGCAGCGCCGATACCGGCGCGATGGGGTGCCCCACAAACTCCTCGCGGATGCGTTTCAGCCCCTGGGGCGCCTCGGGCAAATCCATCTTGTTGGCCACGAGCAGGTAACCGCTGCGCATCTGGGCAAACTGGGCCACCTGGTAATCCACCTCGCCGATGGCTTGCACGCCGCCGCGGCCGGCGGCGGCCGCGTCCAGCATGTGCAAGACGATGTGGGCGTCGCGCACCGCCGCCAGGGTTTGCGCCATGGCCCGGCGGATCAGAGGGTCCGGGTGAATGCCGTCCACAAGGCCGCTGGTGTCCACCAGCTCAAACTGGCGGCGCCCCTTGCCCGCCGGCAAGTCCAGGAGCAGCGATTGCAGCTGCCGCGTGCGGTGCGGGTCCTCCCCCGTCAGGGAACCCAACGCTTCGGCGACGGCCACGGCGCGCTCCCAGCGACGGCCGCCGGCTTCGGCGAAGGCCATGCGGGTTTCAGCGACGCCGAGGTAGAGGGCGAATTGCAGCGCGAACATGGTCTTGCCCACGTTGGGCTGGCCGATGATGATACAGCGCTTCATCCGTAGGCAGCCTCCGTCACGTCCGCGGCCTCGAGGGTGACCAGGTCATCCCGGGACACTTGCCGGCGCCGCACCAAGCGCACCGCCTGGCGCCGCACCGCTCGTTCGATGACATTGCGGACAAACCGGGCGTTGCCTGCATATGGAGTAGCCGCAGCACCTTCCGCCAGTAGCCGCTTCAAACGCAGCGCCGCCGAAGGCGAAAGACGGTATTGACGCTCCTGGCACATGCGCTGGGCGATCTGGAACAGCTCCTCCGGGCTATAGTCGGGAAAGTCGACGTGGATGGGAAACCGGGAACGCAGGCCCGGATTAGCCATGAGGAAATAATCCATCTCGTCCCGGTAACCGGCCAGGATGACGATCAACTGGTCCTTGTGGTCCTCCATGGCTTTGACCAGGGTGTCGATGGCTTCCTTGCCGAAGTCCTTCTCGCCGCCCCGGGCCAGGGAATACGCCTCGTCAATGAAGAGAACCCCGCCCAGGGCCTTGCGGATGTGCTCCCGGGTCCTTTGGGCCGTGTGCCCGATGTACTCGCCCACCAGATCCGCCCGTTCGCATTCCACCAGGTGGCCCCGGGGCAGGACCCCCAACGCGCAGAACATGCGGCCGATGAGGCGGGCCACCGTCGTCTTGCCGGTGCCGGGATTGCCCTTGAAGATCATGTGCAGGGCCATCGGCTCGGTGCAAAGCTGTTCGGCCGCCCGGCGCCGCTGGATCTCCACGAAAGCCGCGATCTCCCGCACCAGTTCCTTGACGGGCGCGAGGCCAATGAGGCCGTCCAGCTCGGCCATGACCGCGCTCAACTGCCGTTCCCGCTCGGCGGCCGCGTCCTTTGCCGGCGCTTGTGTGCCGGACGCCTTGCCCGCCGCTGGTGAGAGAGCCGCTCTGGCTTCCTCCAGGCGCCGAAACTGGGCGAAAGCTTCCGCCGAGGTGATCCGGCCCGCGCTGAGCCACGCCAGCACCTCATCGACGGTGCCCGGCTGGACGGTGAACGCTGTCACCGGATACTCCACCTCGCCTTTGGCGCGCGGGTGCTGGGGCTCCCCCAACGCACTCGGGGGATACCCCCATACTATATGCGCGCGCCGGCGGCGGTGTGCGCCGGCGCCTATTTCAGGTACTGAGGCCAGCGCTGCCTGACCGCTTCCAGGACGGGAACGGTGGCGGCTTCGAGGGAGCCGTATTGGGAGAGGTCGAGCCACTGGATCCGGGGGTCTGCCTTGAACCAGATGAGCTGCCGGCGGGCGTAGTGGCGCGTATCCCGCTGGAGCACAGCCACCGCCCGCTCGAGGCTGCAGCGGCCCTTTAGGTACGCAATGATCTCCTTGTAGCCGAGGCCTTGCATGGCCACGTCGCCTTCATCCAGCCCCTGGCGCATTAAGGCCTCCACCTCGGCGATGAGCCCTTTACGGATTTGCTCCTCCACCCGCCGGTTGATGCGCTCATACAGCTCCTCCCGGGGCCGGGTCAACCCGAACATAAGCAGGTCGAAGCGGCTTTCCCTGGCCCGGGCCTCCCGCAGGTGCTCAGACAAAGGCCGGCCGGTGCGTTCATATACTTCCAGGGCCCTGACGACGCGCCGGAGATCGTTGGGGTGCAGCCGGGCGGCCGTCTCGGGGTCCACTTGCGCGAGGCGCGCGTGCAGCGCCGCCCGGCCGAGGCGCTGGGCTTCTTCCTCTAGGCGACGGCGCAGCTCCCAGTCGGCTCCCCTATCCGGGAACAAGAAATCGTCCACCACGGCCCGCACGTAGAGCCCCGTGCCTCCCGACAGGATCGGCAGCCGGCCGCGGCGGTGGATGTCCTCGATGGCCGCTAGGGCGTGACGGCGGTAGTCGGCCACGTTGAAGGCCTGTTTGGGATCGACCAGGTCCAGGCAGTGGTGGGGCACGCCTCCCCGTTCGGCTTCCGACGGCTTGGCGGTGCCGATGTCCATGCCCCGGTACACCTGCATGGAGTCGGCACTGACGATCTCTGCCTTCAGCCGCTGGCCCAACAGCACGCAGAAGGCGGTCTTGCCGACCGCGGTCGGGCCAACGATCACCAAAAGCGGCGGACGGTCGCTCACGCTTGCGCCTCCATCCCGGCCACGTCCAGCACGCCGTAGGCGATGCGGCTCTTGCGCCCGCCCACCACCCGGGTGAGGCCCAATTCGGCAAAGACGGGGCTGTCGCTGCGCTCTTTCACGACGACCCGCCGCCGGGCCACGCGGCGGGCGGCGGCGATCGTCGCACGCGTCAGGGGTCTGTGGCAGGCCAGCACCCGCCAAGGGCGCATGTGGGCGGACTCCATGACCGGCTCCCGGAACATGGGGTCAAAGTACACGATGTCAAAGGAGCCCGGCGGCAAGGCGGCCAAGTAGTCGTTGTGGTCCGCATGCACCACCTCGATGCGCCGCATGGCCTCCCGCAGGCCATCATGGCCGGGATCGTAATGTTTCAGGCCCCAGCGGACAACGGCCGCCAGCACGGCCACCGCCTCCAGGCCCACCACCCTCCCCTGCTCCCCGACCACGTAGGCCGCCACGATGGCATCGCTGCCAAGCCCTAAGGTGCAGTCCAACACCGAATCCCCGGGGCGCAAGCCCATGGCTTCCACCATCACGTCGGGTTTGCCCCGCTCCAGCTCTCGCACGCGCGGCCGCGCCATCCCGGGATGGAAGAAAATCTCGCCGGCGGCCGTGTGGACGACCAACCGCTCCCGGGTGACGACCAGGGCGGCCGTGGCGCCCAGGCCAGCCAGCGACCCGCGACGGGCCACGTAGGGCAGGCCCAGCTCCTCGGCCAAGGCGCGGGCGTGCGCTTCCTCTTGCGCGGTAGGATGGCGGGATGTGGTGACGACCATCAATGGCGCCCAAACCTCCTGGCGATCTCCGCCCGGGGCACCTCGATGACGATGGGCCGGCCGTGGGGACAGGCAAAGGGGTTGTCGGCTTGCGACAGCTCTTCCAGGAGCTGCTTCATCTGGCGCTCGCTGAGAACCTGCCCCGCCTTGACCGCTGCCCGGCACGCCAGCTGCGCGCACACCTGGTGCGGCTGCCAGCGGCCTTCGGCTTCACACGCGGCCAGGACGTCCTCCAGCACCCCCTGGATCTGGCCTGCATCGTGGGCGGCGAAGGCCGCGGGCACGCCCCGGATCAGGTAAGTGCGACCGCCGAAAGGCTCCAGGACAAATCCGAGCTGTTGCAGCTTGTCCTGAAACAGCTCCACCAGCCCCGCCTGGACTGGTGACAAGGTCATTGTCATCGGCATGAGCAACTGCTGCACACGGGCCTGCCCAGAAGCGGCCTCCTTGAGAAAACGCTCGTAGAGAATGCGCTCGTGGGCCACGTGCTGATCGACGATCCAGAGCCCCGCAGGCGTCTCCCCGAGGATGTAGGTACGGTGAAGTTGGCCCAACACCGTCATCTCCCGGAGCACCTGGCGGGCGTCCACGTCTGCTGGCGCCCGCGCCGGCACCGTATCCCCGGGCGGAATTTCCTCAGATGTGAAACCGGCCTCCCGGGCGTGCTGCGCAAGGGCGGCGGCGCCCGCTGCGGCCGGTGCCGGGGTTTCCCGGGCCGCTGCGACCAACGGCGCAACCTCCCCTGGATAGTGTGCCCTCTCCTCCTCCGGCCGGGGGCTGTGCCGCGGCTCCTCAGGCCCGGCGGCCGGCCGCGGCACGGCGGCTGCCAAGGGCATCCCTCCGACCAGGTTCGCGCCCAAAAGCCCCTGCCGCACCGCCCGCAGCACCGTGCGGAACACCGCGCCGTCGTCCCGGAAGCGCACCTCCGCCTTGGCCGGGTGGACGTTGACGTCCACGGACCTGGGGTCCATGGTCAAGTGCACCACCGCCACCGGGAAGCGGCGCGGCGGGAGCAGCGTGTCGTACCCGTTCTCGATGGCCCGGGCGATGGCGTTGGACTGTATCCAGCGCCCGTTGAGGAAGATCGCCACCCGTTCCCGGGTACTGTGGTGCAAGCTCGGCTTGCCGACCAGGCCCTGCACAGTGATCGTGTCGGCCTCGAACTCGATCGGCACCATGTCCCGGGCGACCGCGTGCCCGTACACGGCCGCGACCGCCGACGCGAGCCGACCGTCGCCGGGGGTGGCCAACAGTTCCCGCCCGTCCGCCAGTAACCGAAACGCCACGTCGGGCCTGGCCATGGCCAAGCGCGCCACGACGTCGGCCACGTAGCGCTTCTCGGTCGTGTCCGTGCGGAGGAACTTGTAGCGGGCAGGCGTGTTGAAAAACAGCCGCCGCACGATCACGGTGGTGCCCACCGGCGTTCCGACGGGCCCCGATTCCTTCGGAACCCCCGCAACGATGACGTAACGGGTACCTTCCAGTTGGTCAGGGGTGCGGGTGCGCATCTCGACCTCGGCCACCGCCGCGATGCTGGGCAAGGCCTCTCCCCTGAAACCGAGCGTGGCGACGGCGAACAGGTCCTCGGCCTTGGCGATCTTGCTGGTGGCGTGGCGCTCAAAGGCCAGGGGGACCTCCGCGCGCGGGATGCCGTGCCCGTCGTCGGTGACCCGGATGTACTCCTTGCCGCCGCCGCGGATCTCCACTTCCACCCGGCGGGCGCCAGCGTCCAGGCTGTTTTCCACCAGTTCCTTGACCGCCGACGCCGGGCGCTCGATGACCTCGCCCGCGGCAATGCGGTTGGCGACATGGGGATCCAGCACGGCGATGGGCCGGTGCGGCATGGGGCACCTCCTTGTCGGGGGCCGGTCGCCCGCTCCTTTGGAAGACTAATCGTCCCTGCCCACCAGCTTGGCCTGCCACTCGGCCAAGAGGTTGAGGGCCTCCAAGGGCGTAAGCCGGGGAATGTCGAGCCGCCGCAGGTGGTTGAGGATCTCGTCCTCCACCAAGTGCAGGGACAGTTCTTCGGCCTCGTCGGATGCAGCCGTCTCGGCCGCTCCGTCCGCGGCGGCAAACAGGGCGGACAAGCTCAGCTGGGCCGGCCGCGCCTGGCCTGCCTCAAGCTGTTTCAGCAGCCGCTGGGCGTGGCGGATGATTTCCTTTGGAATCCCCGCCATGCGAGCGACGTTGATGCCGTAGCTGCGGTCGGCACCGCCGGGCACGATCTTGTAGAGGAACGTGATCCGGCCCCGGCTTTCCGCCACCTCGGCCCGGTAGTTGCGGGCCCGGGGCAGCTCTTCCGGCAGCCGGGTCAGCTCGTGGTAGTGGGTCGAGATGAGGGTGCGGGCGCCGATCCGGTCGTGAATATAGGCCGCGATGGCGTGCGTCAAGGCGAGCCCGTCGTAGGTGCTCGTTCCCCGCCCGAGCTCGTCGATGACGATGAGGCTCTTGGCCGTGGCGTGGTGGAGAATGTTGGCCGCCTCGTTCATCTCCACCATGAAGGTGCTCTGGCCCGTGCCCAGGTCGTCGGCCGCGCCGACCCGGGTGAAGATCCGGTCCACCAGGCCGATGTGCGCCGACTCGGCGGGCACGAAGCTCCCGATGTGGGCCAAGAGCGTAATCAGCGCCACCTGCCGGAGGTACGTGCTCTTCCCCGCCATGTTGGGCCCGGTGAGCACAATGAGCTGCTGCTGGTGCCGGTCCAGCCGGGTGTCGTTGGGGACGAAACCGGTTTCCCGGTGCATGGCCTCCACCACCGGGTGGCGCCCGGCGCGGATCTCGATGACGTCGTCGTCGGCCACTTCCGGGCGGCACCAGTTGTTGTCGACCGCCACCTGCGCCAGGGAGGCCAAGGCGTCCAAGGCCGCGAGGCGCCGGGCGGTAGCCTGGATGGCCGCGGCCTGGGAGGCGACGAAATCCCGCAGCTCCGAAAAGATCTCGTACTCGAGCTCGACGACCCGCTCTTCCGCCCCGAGCACGAGCGCCTCTTGCTCTTTCAGGGCCGGGGTGATGAACCGCTCGGCGCCCGCCAGCGTCTGCTTGCGCTCGTAGTCCGGCGGCACCAGGTGCAGGTTGGGGCGGGTGACTTCGATGTAGTAGCCAAAGACCTTATTAAAGCCGACCTTGAGCGACTTGATCCCGGTGCGGGCCCGCTCCGCCTCCTCCAGCTGTGCGATCCACTCTTTGCCGCGGCTGGTGGCCGCCCGCAAGCGGTCGACCTCTTCGTGGAAACCGTCCCGGATCAAACCGCCTTCCTTCACGCTGGCGGGCGGGTCGTCCACCAGCGTGGCCGCAATGCGCCCTGAGATGTGGGCCAGCTCATCCATGCCGCTGGCCAGCTCCCGCAGGCTGTCCCGCACGGGGCGCGACAGGATAAGCTCCTTGATGCGGGGCACCCGCTCCAGGGAATGGCGCAGGGCCACCAGGTCCCGCGCATTGGCGCTGCGGTAGGCGACGCGGCCGATCAAGCGCTCGATGTCCGCCACGCTGCGCAAGATCGACCGCAGTTCCCGGCGCAGGTCGCTGTGGCGCACCAGGTCTTCCACCGCGTCGAGGCGCGCCTCGATGGCCCGCCGGTCCAAGAGCGGCTGGTCCAGCCAGCGGCGCAGCATTCGCCCGCCCATGGCGGTTTCCGTCTTGTCCAGCACCCAGAGGAGGCTTCCCTTGAAACTGCCGTCCCGGAGCGTCCGGACGAGCTCAAGGCTTCTCCGGGTGGCGCCGTCCAACACCATGTGGTCCGCGGTGGAATAGGTGGTGATGCCGGTAATTTGCTGGGCGGCCGTCTTTTGGGTCTCGCTGAGGTACTGCAGGATCGCGCCCGCCGCGGCGATGGCTAGCGTCATCCCCTCGCACCCGTAGCCCGCCAGGGAATGCACCCCGAAGTGCTCCGTCAGGCGGCGGTAGGCGGTGTCGGGGTGAAAGGCGCGGTCGTCATACGGCCAGGCTGTGCGCACGTGCAGGCGCAGCTGGCCCATGAACGCCTCGTCCGAGGCGATGCCTGGGCCCAGCAGGCACTCGGCGGGAGATAGCCTCTGCAGTTCGTTCAACAGCTGGCCTTGGGCGTCGTCGCCGGTGAATTGGGTGACCTGGAACTCGCCTGTGGAAACGTCAGCCACGGCGAGGCCGTAACCGCCTCGCCCGCGCGTGATGGCCACCAGGAAGTTGTTGGCCCGCTCTTCCAACGAGCCCGGGGACACGATGGTGCCCGGCGTGACGACCCGCACCACATCCCGCTCCACAAGGCCCTTGGCATAGCGGGGATCCTCCAACTGATCGCAGACGGCCACCTTGTAGCCTTGGGAAACGAGGGCCGCCACGTAGCTGTCCGCCGAGTGGTACGGGACGCCGCACATGGGGATGCGGCCGGCCTTGCCTGCCTCCCGGGACGTCAGCGTGATGTCCAGCAGGCGGCTGGCCAGCACCGCATCGTCGCCGAACATCTCATAAAAATCCCCGAGGCGAAAGAACACAATCGCGTCGGGGTATTGCCGCTTGATGCGCTCGTACTGCTCCATCATCGGGGTGGACATGGGGCGTTACGCGGTGCGGCTGACCGCGGGCACCTCCACGTCCCCCACCAGGGTCCAGGTGCGGGCCTCGGTAATGCGCACAGGCACCACCTGCCCGATGAGATCGTCGCTGCCGTGGAACACCACGATCTTGTTGCCCCTGGTGCGGCCCGTCAGACGGCTCGGATCCTTCTCGCTCTTGCCCTCCACCAGTACTTCCTGGACCGTGCCCACCAGGGCCTTGTTGCGCTTCGCGGTGATGGCGTTCTGCACCTCGATGAGGCGCTGCAGGCGCTCCCGCTTCACCTCTTCCGGGATCGGGTCGGGCAGGTTGGGCGCGCCCGTGCCCGGCCGCGGAGAGTAGATGAAGGTGAACGCCCCGTCGAACTGTACTTCCTCCACCAGCGACACCGTGTCCTCAAACTCCTCGTCGGTTTCCCCGGGGAAGCCGACGATGATGTCGGTGGTGAGGGTGAGATCCGGGATGTGGCTGCGCAGCTTCTCCACCAGGGCCAGGTACTGCTCCCGGGTGTAGCGGCGACCCATGAGCTTGAGGATCCGGTTGTTGCCCGACTGCACCGGCAGGTGCAGCCACTCGCACACCTTCTCCGCGTCCCGCATGGCGATGATGAGGTCATCGGTGATGTCCTTCGGGTGCGAGGTGGTAAACCGGATTCGCTCGATGCCCGGGATCTCGTTGAGACGCCACAACAGCGACGCCAAGGTGGTGCCGTCGCCCAAATCCTTGCCGTAAGCGTCCACCGTCTGGCCGAGCAGGATGATCTCCTTGTACCCTTCGGCCGCGAGCTGCTCCACCTCGGCGATGATATAGCCGGCCCGCCGGCTGCGCTGCCGTCCCCGGGTCTGCGGGACGATGCAGAAGCTGCACCGGTAGTCGCAGCCGTAGATGATGGTGACGTAGGCCTTGAGCTTGTTTTCCCGCATGACCGGGAGGCCTTCGACGATGTCGCCGTGCTCGTCCCAGACCTCCATCACCCGCTGGCCCGTCTCCCGCACCTGGTGCAGCAGCTCCGGCAGCCGGTGGATGTTCATGGTGCCGAAGATCAGGTCCACGTGGGGCAGCTGCTCCCAGATCTTCTGGCGCTCGACCTTGCTCTGGGGCATGCAGCCGCAGATACCGATGATGAGGTTGGGTTTCTGTTCCTTAAGCCGCTTAAGCAGCCCCACCTGGCCGTACACTTTCCGCTCGGGGTTTTCCCGCACCGAGCAGGTGTTGTACAGGATCAAGTCGGCCTCCGCCGGGTCGTCGGTGGGCGCGTAGCCCTCGCGCGCCAAAAGGCCGAGCATCGTCTCGGTATCCAAGACGTTCATCTGGCAGCCCAGGGTGACGATGTGCACCTTCTTATCCGCGTTCTCGGGCGGTTTCACCGAGGGTCTCGCCACCACAGGGTTGTCGATGATGGGCAGCAGGTCGAGGGCCATGCGGCTCCCCCCTCACAAAAGTCTACCGTTGCGCAAACCCCATTGTAGTACAATTGCCCCACGGGGGCAAGGAACCCGGCCGGCAGCGGCGAAACGGCTATTCTTGAGGTGATCGCCGTGCGGCGAGTGCGCCTTTGGAAGGTGTTCGCCTTTGGCCTGGCCATCGGGCTCCTGTTGGCCGTGGTCCAGCGCGCGGCCGACGAGTTCCTATTCATTCGCGCCCTGTTGTTCCAGTAACTTCCGACCCACGGCCTCGTTCCCCCCGGCGGCATCGTACCGGTCCCCGGTTTCCGGTCCTCAGGCCTGCATTGCATCCACTTGGGCCTCACTGATGCTGAACGTCTCGACGCTCGCCATGGCTTCCCGCACCAGCGCCTCCACGTCCAGTGCGCCCTCGGCCGCCTCCACCTCGGCCAGCTGCGGCCGCGTCGCCGGGTGTTCGGGCACGAAGATGGTGCAGCAGTCCTCATAAGGGCGAATGGAGATGGGGTACGTGCCGATGGCTTGCGCCCGCTCCACGATCTCCTGCTTGTCGAAACCGACCAAGGGACGCAAGATGGGCATGTTCGTCACCGCGTTGATGACGGACATGTTTTCCAGCGTCTGGCTGGCCACTTGGCCAACGCTCTCCCCGGTGACCAAGGCCAACGCCCCGACGTCCTTGGCCACCGCCACCGCGATGCGCAGCATGAAGCGGCGCATGAGGGTGATCATAAGCTCCGCAGGCGCGTGCCGGCGCAGCTCCTTTTGAATTTCGGTGAAGCGGACCACGTGCAGCCGCATCGGCCCGCCCCAGGCGGCCAGCACCCGCGTCAGGTCTTTCACCTTGTCCAGGGACCGCTCGCTGGTGAACGGCGGGCTGTGGAAATGGATGGCGTCCAGCCGGATACCGCGCTTCATGGCCATCCAGCCCGCCACGGGGCTGTCGATGCCGCCCGAGAGCAAGAGCAGCGCATGGCTGCTGACGCCCACCGGCAGCCCGCCGGGGCCGGGGACCTGGTCCGAATAGAGGTACGCTCCCTGCTCCCGGACCTCGATGGCCACGACCAGCTCCGGATGGTGCAAATCCACTTTCAGCTGGGGAAACGTCCGCAACAAAAGGGCCCCGATGCGCTCGTTGATTTCCTGGGAGGTGAGCGGAAACGCCTTGTTGGGCCGCCGCGCCTGGACGCGAAACGTCCGGGGGCCGGCCAGGCCCTGCCTGCGCACCAGCTCCACGGCAGCTTCCTCGACGGCTTCCACGGTCAGCGGCACCCGGATGGCCGGGCTGACGGCCACGATGCCAAAGACTTTCTGCAGCCGTTCCAGAGCCGGCTGGGTGTGAGAAGGATCATCGAGTTCCACAAAGACGCGCCCGTACGCGCGCCGGACCCGTCCCGGCAGCCTTTCTCCGAGGGCAGCCCGCACGTTGCGCATGAGCTGATCCTCAAACAGGTGGCGGTTCTTGCCCTTCAGTCCGATTTCTCCGTAGCGGATCAACAGCAGGTGGTCCAAAGGATGCGGTTCCTCCCTGAACAAAGCTGACGAGCCCGCCCCAACGGCAGCTGACGCTCCTTGAGCGACGGTCGCGGCTGCGACAGGACGCCCACTTAGCCGCGGACCAGCTCGGCAAGCTCAAGGACGACGGCGCAAATCCTCTCCGCCGCCGTCTCGATGTCGGCCTCGGTCGTCTGCGCCGACAAGCTGAACCGGAGCGCCCCGCCGGCCACCTCCTCGCTTAGGCCGAGTGCGGTCAGCACGTGGCTGAGGCCGGCACGGCGCGAAGAGCAGGCCGACCCGGTGGAGACATAGACGCCGGTCTCGGCCAGGCTGTGCACCAGGACCTCGCCCTTAAGCCCGGGAAAAGACACGTTGAGGATATGCGGTGCGCACTGGCTGGGGTCGGCCGGCGTGTTGCGTACCGCCCACGGGACTGCCCGATGGATGGCTTCCCACAGCCGCTCCCGCAGGCGGCTCATGCGGGCAGACGCCTCCGCGAGGTGCTCGGCCGCGAGCTCTGCCGCTGCGCCAAAGCCGACAATCCCGGGGACATTTTCGGTGCCGGGGCGCAAGCCCCGCTCCTGGCTGCCGCCGCCGAGGGGTGAGACCAGCCGGACGCCTGGGCGGATCCACAGGGCGCCGACGCCCTTGGGACCGTGGATCTTGTGGGCGCTCAGGGACAAGAGGTCAATGGGCAGCTCCCGCACGTTGATGGGCAGCTTGCCCAGCGCCTGCACCCCGTCTACGTGGACCAGTATGTCTGGGTCCCGTTCCTTGACGGCCCTGGCGATGTCCGCCACCGGGTGCACGGTGCCCAGCTCGTTGTTGACCCACATCAGGCTGACCAGCGCGGTGTCTTCCCGCAAGCTCGCGACGACTTGCTCCGGCGTCACCCGACCGTAACGGTCGACGGGCAGGTAGGTGACGGCAAACCCTTCCCCTTCCAGCAGGCGGCACACGTTCAGCACCGAGCTGTGCTCCGTGCTTCCGGTGATAATGTGCCGCCGCCGGCGCGCCCGGGCGCGGGCCGCGCCCAAGATGGCCAGGCCGTTGGATTCGGTGCCGCCGGAGGTGAACACCACGTCATCCGGGTCGGCGCCGAGCGCGTGGGCCACCTGCCGGCGCGCCGCACTCACGGCCCGCTCCGCCTCGATCCCCTTGGTGTGCACGGAGGACGGGTTCCCGTACACCCGCGTCAAGGCGTCCATCATGCGCTCGACCACCGCCGGCACCAGCGGCGTTGTAGCGGCGTTGTCCAGGTAAACTTCGCCCATGGCCTGCACCTCCCGGTACTGTTCCAGTATACCAGATGTTTGGTCCTGCCCACTCGGGGCGCGGCAACAGTCTCTGGGCCAGGACGCGGGCGAAAACCGGGCTTGCCCAGCACTGGCACGCGCGAACGAGGGGCGCCGTCAGGGCGCCCCTCCGTCCGCTGCGGGATTTCGCCCGGCCTCTCCGCTTACTTGGTCAATCCCAGGAGAATGGCCAGGACCGCCGCGCCCACGGCCAGATTGCCCGTATTGCGCAGCGAGCCAATCTCCTCACCCTGCTGGGTGCGGAAGCTGTCCAGCTCCTGCTGCAGCTCCGCGAGCTGGCGCCGGAGCAGGGCTTCCCGGGCGACGCTGGAAGAGAGCTGGGTGTCCATGCGCCGCTGCAGCTCGTCCAACAGGGTCGCGATGTACTCTTCGCTGGTACCTAGGAGCTCCTGTATCTCCCGCACCGCGGTCTGCAGGTCCGCCACCTCCCGGCGCAGCGCCTCCCGCTCCTCCCGCTCGCGGGCAAGGGCCGCCTCCAGGTCCTGGCGCAGGAGATTGATGGCCGCCTCATTGGCCAGCACGTAACGCTCGAGGGCGTCCGTGCGCTGGCGCAGCGTCTGCACATCCTGGCGCAGGGACTGGATTTCCTGTAGGAACTGGGCGTCTGCTTGCACCAGCGCAGTGCCCTGCTGCTCCAGGAGTTGCCGCTGCTCCACCAATTCCGCCTCCACCTGGGCCAGCTGCTCGGTCAGCCCCGTTACCTGTGCGTCCAGCCGCTCATTGACCGCGGTTTCCAGTTCCCCGATCCGCCACGCGAGGGCAGCGGCCTGCTCGTTGACCAGGTTGGCCAGCCGGTAAAGCTCCTCGTCCATCTGCGCCCGCAGGTTGGCCACGTCGGCTTCCAGCGCCCGCAGGTCTTCCTCCACACGGGCCAGCGCGGTGCGCTGCTCGCCCAGGCGCTGGCTAAACTCCTCGCCGAGGGTTAGACCCTGCTGCTCCAAGGCCTCTTGGAGAGCCTGCTGCAGCCCGTCCAACCGCAGCTGCAGCTCCTGCGCCCGCTGGGACAGCTGGGCGTAGATGTCCTGGTGGACTGCGGCGTTGGCTTCCTCGAACTCGGCCAGCAGGCCCTCGAGCCATTCCAGCTGGGCCAAGATGTCGTTGAGCTGCACGTCAATGACGGCCACGGCCCGCTGGGTCTGGTTGTACGCGTCCTGCAGCGCCTGGCGGTCCGCGTGCCACTGCACCAGCTCCGCCCGGAACTCCCGCTCCAGCTGCCGCACCAGCGCGGCGTCGCTGTCTTCCCGGATGCGGACGCGCCCGGCCTCAATGTCCTCTAGCAACCGGCCGACGACGGCCGCCAGCGTGTAGCGGTCCGCCGGCTGGTCGCCCCGGAAGGCGCCGTCGGCGCCCACGTCGATGTAGCCGCGTTCAATCAGCGCTTGGACAGCCCTGTATGCCCAGTGGTTGGAGGGAACGTCCACCGCCTGGGCAAAGGCGCTGCCGGCGACGATGGCCATCACCAGGAAGGCGATATAGACAAACTTGAACCATCCCATGGTCTCACCCCTTTTTCTTGTGGCGGCCGCCCCCGCCGGGCCGCCCGCCTTTGCCGGCCGTCCCGACGGCGCAACGCCTTTGGCCGCCGCCTTGGCATCCACACACCGATTACGGCTCCCCGACCCGCACGGTGATTACGGTGTCCTCCGTCATAACGTCAACGGCGTTGCCCGACCCGTCTGCAATATAGGCGCGCTGAGCGTCCGGGCTGAGGAACGGGTTGTCCGGGACCAGCACGAACCGCAGCCGTGCCTGCCCGGGGCCCACCGCCCGGAAGCGGATAGTGGCCAAAGAGTCGCTCAGCCATGTCAAGGGGCCTTCCGGCGCCCGGCTGGCGATGACGCGCACGACGCCTGCCCGGTTGTCCACAAACACCGGACGCACCCAGTTGAGCAGCTGCTCCTCACCGGTCACCGGATCGTTCTTCACAAACGCCCGCCCCGGTCCCACGCCGAGCCGACCGCCGAGCACCTGGAGCACCCTGGGGTCGAAGTGCAGCTCGAAGGCCACGCCGTACAGCTCCCGGACCGAGTGGGCCAGCACCTCCACGTGGAAAAGCTCGCCCACCGCAAAGGTGTTGCGGGAACCTCCCTGTTCGTCAAACACGGCGACGCGCAGGGCCCCATCGAGCCGCGGGACGCTCACGAAGTGCGTCGGCAAACGCGGGTCAATCCGGGCGGCGTCAGCCCGCAATTGCAGCGAGACTGGCAAGTTGCCCACCGCGCCCGTCGGGATCAGGTGCCACTCCACCGTCACCGTCTCCCCTGGGCGAATGGCACCCAATCGCCGCAAGGGGTCGTCGCCTTTGGCTACGGCCAGGCCGATCGGCATGCGGATCTCGGCTTCCACCGCCTGCGCCTCGAGCTGCCCCGAATTGGTCACCTGCGCCGTAACCACGAAGGGCACCGGCGCCCAGCGACCGTCCACCACCCGCAGCTGATCCACGCCACCCATCGTCGCACTCAAGTAGGCCGGCGCGATGATGGTCACCTGGCGGTCGACCCGGTTGGGTTCCGCGTTGCTGGACGTGACGGACACCCGGTAGACAAAGTCGCCGGCACTGCCGGGCGGGGCGGCCACCCGCCAGACGACCTGCCGCGACTGCCGCGGGGCCAAGTCGCCCAAGGCGACCGAGGCCTGTCCCTGCACCAGCTGCAAGGGCGCCAGGTTCTCCAGCCGGACGACCGTGTCGCGGGCGATCCATTCGCCCGTGTTTTCCACGTAGGCACGGATCTCGAACACGACCGGGTCCGTGTGGCTGCCTTCGATCCGCTGCGGCGACGTTACGCCCAAGGACAGATGGCCCGGTGCGATGGTGATGCCGCCAAGCCCGTAGTAAGTAATGTAGCGGCGCGACTCGCCCGGTGCCAGCGGGCGCGGGTCCCAGTACAAGGCCACGGCGCTGTCCAGCACAAACTCTTCGCCCGCCCGGGTAAAGTCGCGGCCTGGGACGAAGTCAAAGTCCCAGGTGCCGTCCGCGAGGCTGCCCCAGTTGGAGAAGTAAACGGCGTCCGGGACCGTCGTGTCCAGCGCCCGCAAGGTACCCTGGGACACGACCTGAGGGTTGGCCAGCGAGTCGAACGCCTGGAAGTAGTCGGGAATCGCCTCGCCGCGGAAGGCCATGTCGGTTAACAGCGCCTCGCCGCTCACTTGGAACGGTGCGCCGTCGTTGGCGCCCAGCATGGTGTCGAGCATAATGCGCAGGCCCACGTTGCGCGTCCGGCTACCCTCATTGGTGATCACGTACTCAATCCTCGCCGTATCCATCTGGCCGGTGGTGATGCCCGCCGCGAAGCCGAGGATCTGGGTCACGACAATGTCCTCCATGCGCCAGACTGCCCGGATCTCCCGGCCTTCGTGGATGTAGGGCGCCCGCACCATTTCCCCGTACAGCCCGGTCCGGCCGGCCCGCTTGCCCGTCGGGCCGCCGAACACGTAGTCGCGCCCGTCAATGCGCACGGTCGTGTACGACGTCCACGGACCGGGCGCGCGCTCGGTGCCGTACACTAGCGGCTTTTGTTCATCGCCCGCCCGCGCTGGGTCGCCGCCCGTGGTGTTGACGGAAAACCGGCCGGTGTCTTCCGCTCGGCCGTTGACGATGATGGAGATGTACTCGTTCTCTATGACGAGGCTGTCGCCCGTACGGGTCTGGAGCGCCTGCGCCAGGGTTTGGCCTTGCGCGCCCAGGAGGACGATGAAGAGCGTCAACAACCAAGCCAGCTGCGACCTGCGCAAACAGGACACCTCCGCGGGTTGGCTGACGGACGCGCTGCCGCTACCGCCGTCCCACAAACTCCGGCCGTGGCACGGGCGTGGTGACACCCCCGACGACCGTATGCGTGAAGGTGATCCGCCAGATCTCTACGTAGTCCCGCTCGTAAGGCGCGAACTGCCACCGCATCATCAAGCCCGCCATCTCCAGGTCCACTTCCGGCCGTCCGGACGAGCTGACGATGTTGTATGCGACCACCCGGCCCTCGCGGTCGACCGCCACTTCGATGACGAGGTCGCTCAACCTCTCCTCAGGCGGCACGTTTTCCAGCGACTTGGTGCTGCCCAACCCGAAACGGGTGGCGAAAGTGGCCAGCGACGGGGCTGCCTCTGGTGCGCCGTCCGGCTCGGTATCCCGCGGGTCTCCCTGCTCCACCTCAGCCTCGCCGTCCTCGGACGGCTGCGATGGGGCAGGACCTACAGGCGCCGGCATAGGCTCAGGCTCAGGCTCTGGCTCTGGCTCCGGCTGCGGCCGTGCCTCAGGTTGGGGCACGGGCTGAGGCCGAGGCTGCGGCTGCACCGGCCGCGCCGTGGGCGTCTCGGGTTGCCGCGTGGCCGCGATCTCGGCTTGCCCCCGCTCGCTGACAAGGATGTCCTCGCCGACGCTTCGTTCGGGCTCAGGTTTCGGGGCCGGCTCCGGCGACGGCTCGGGCTGCGGGTCCGGAGGAGGCTCGGGCCTGACCGGTTCCGGCTCCGGCTGAGGCTGGGGACGCGGCTGGGGCTGCGGTTGCGGTTCAGGCTGCGGCTGGGGACGCGGCTGCACCTGCGGCTGGGACGGCGTCACCGGCTCCACCCGCTGCTCCGCGGGACGGACCACCGGTTCCGGCTCGCGGGCGGGCGTTTGCCGCGGCTGCTGTTGCTGCTGTTGCTGCTGTTGTTGCTGTTGTTGCTGCTGTGCTGCGGGCTCCTGCTGCTGCGGCCGCGGGCGCTCTGAAGCCGCGGCGGGCACGGGTTGTCCCGGGCGCGGCGGCTGTGGCTGGATGGAAGGCTGGCCCGGCAACGTCACGATCTCGATGACCCCGCCGGTGTCAAGCCCTACGCCTGTCACCATCATGGCCTGCCATTGCGGCCACAGCCAGATCAACAAGGCGTGCACCAGCACCGAGATGATGAGGAACCAGTGCAGTGTCGCTTCGTCTTCCCGCTCGTCCGCGAACAACCTGTTCACCTGCCTCGCCGGCCGCGGGGGCCCTCATTTGGACGCTGCGCCTCGCGCCGGGCTGCCCCGGCTCCCCACCGCGATGAGAAACGCTATCACCTTTGGGGTTCGACGCTGAGGGCGATCCGGTAGCCGCCGCCTTGCCGGGCTGCGTCCATGGCCCGTATCACGTAGTCATAGGCGACACGCCGGTCTGCCGATACGATGATCAGGGTATCAGGCCGGCGCGCGACAGCCTCCCGCACCCGCGCCCGCACCTGTTCCACCGAAGCCGCCTGACCGTTGATGAACATGGCCCCCTGCTGCGTGACCGTGATGCGCAGCTCCGACTGCTCGGTCACCGTGCCTGTCGCCGCGCGGGGCAGATCGACGCGTATGCCCACCGGATCGGTGCGAAAAGTGGTGAACACGACAAAGAACAGGACGAGGAAGAACATGACGTCGATCAGGGGCACGATGTTGATCGTGGGCCCACGCCGGCGCTGCCGCTCGATGGCCACGTCACTCACCTCGCAGGGCGGCCAGAGCTTCCAGGAGTTCGGCGCTGCGGCGATTCATCTCCGCGACACGCCGGTCAATGATGCTGCTAATCCACTGGTACACGGCCACGGTCGGGATGGCGATAATCAACCCCGCTGCGGTCGTGATCAGCGCCTCCGCGATGCCGAGGCTGAGGTCCTGGGGAGAGCCGAGTCCCTGCAGGGCCCCGATGACGTTGAAGGTACGGATGATGCCGGTAACAGTCCCAAGGAGGCCCAACAGGGGCGAAACCGTGGCCACGAGGTCCAGGACCACCAGCCGCCGCTCCATCTTGTACACTTCGTCCCGGCCCACTTCGTCCAGGAGCTCCTTCAGCTCCTCCCGGGGCCGGTCCGAATAGGCAATGCCCGTTGCGATCAGCGCCGCGACCTGGCTGCGGGACCGCTTGGCGATCTGGACGGCTTCCAGCAGCTTGCCCTGGCTGAGGGCGAGTTTCACCTCGTCCATCAGGTCCTCCGAATCGCCCCGTGTGCTGTACAGGTACCAGAGCCGTTCCAGGGCCACCGCCACGGCCAGCACCGAACAGAACAGCAGGGGGATCATCACTGGACCGCCTTTGACGAGCACGTCGAGCATACGCGTCTCCCTCCACGGCCAGGGGAAATGCGAAGTTACCATTTCCTGCACAGTTCGTCCAAAACTTCTACGCGGCCCCAACTAATCCTTGCGCGCCTAGACGAGAAAAAAAGCGCCCGCTCCCGGTGCCGAAAAGCAGGCGCTGAAGGCACAACACCCGGTATCGTCTGACACTGGGGGAAAAATTGAGGACGAGATTCGGGAAAGTAATTCGTGCGCGGGCGATGCCGCGCCCGGTTCGTCAGCCGGCGGCGGCTCGTTGCCGTGGGACGCGCAGGAATTCATCCCTCAGGATGCGCATGAGAAACACTTGCCGCCGTTCTCCGTCGGCGGTGCGCCGCACGAGCACACCTTCCCGCTTGAATCCGGCTTTGCTGTAGCAGCGGATCGCCCTTTCGTTAAAGGAGAAAACCCGCAGGTACACCCGCTGCAGGTTCATGGGCCCGAAGGCATGCGCCAACAGGAGCGTCACGGCTTCGGTGCCGTATCCGTGGTCCCAGTGCTGGCGTTCGCCTATGCGAATCCGCAGCTCCGCGTCGCCGCTGCGCCAGGCGATGTGGTCGAGCTCCAGGTCGCCGATGAGCCCCACACCAATCAGTTCAATGCCCCAGAGCTGGCGGTGCCGATCGCTGACCACCTTCCGGTGCCAAGCCGGGCATTCGGACACCGACTGGGGATAGTCTCCTTCGAGAAGGCGGGAAAGCTCCGGGTCCTGCCCCCACTTGACCAGAAGCGGGTAGTCTTCCTCGCGAATCGGACGCAGTACGATGTTCTCCCCATGGATGACAGTCACTGTGGCGGGTCCACTCCTTCGACGCTCAAGTTCGCGCTGGCTGCTGCATGGACGACTGGGGGAGAAACCTTTGTTGGACTTCGAACCGGAGCGTGGGGGCCCCTTTCGGCAAATTCAGGCCGCGGGACGATCTTCTGGTTGCACGGCGGCGGGCTACGCCAGCCACTCCCTAAAGGATCGCAGCAGGCGCTGTTCGGTGCGGGACACGTGCGCCTGGGATACCCCTAGCCGCCGGGCGACTTCCGTCTGGGGCAAGTCCAACAGGAAACGCATGGCCAAAAGTTGCCTCTCCCACTCGGCCAGCCGGGCCATGGCCGCTTTGAGGGCCGCGTTTTCGACGAGCGCCTCACCGTCGGACGGTGCGGCGACCCGGTCGCCCAGCCGCAGGTCATCGCCGCCTTCGGCAACAAGCGGCGCGTCCAGGGAGTGCACCGGTTGGGAAGCCTCCAGCGCCGCGACCACATCTTCTTTGGCCACCGCCAGCTCCGCGGCGATCTCCTGGGCGGTCGGCGTGCGGCCGAGCCGTTGGGCCAACTCGGCCCGGCAGCCCGCGACCCGCGCCGCCAGCTCGTGCAGGCTGCGGCCGAGGCGCACGGGGTGCTCGCTGCGCAGGAACTGGCGGATTTCACCCATGATGACAGGTACCGCGTAGGTGGAAAAGCGGACATCGAAGGAGACATTAAAGCGGTCGATGGCCTTTATCAGGCCCACACAGCCCACCTGGAAGAGGTCCTCGTACTCGACCCCCCGGCCGGCAAAACGGGCGGCGACGCTGGCGACGAGGCGCAAGTTGGCCCGTACGAGGCGGTCGCGGGCCTCCCGGTCACCCGCCCGGGCCCGGGCCAAGAGCGCTCGGGTTTCCTCAGGCGACAACACGCCTTCAGCTGGCCGGTCCACATCCGCTTCGCCCGGCTGGATCGGCGCCGCATCCACCGCCGCGCGCCTCCCTCAACCGGCGACCCGCGCCGCGGCGGGCCGCTTGCGCAGGGTGACCCGGGTGCCGGCGCCAGGTGTGGACTCCACCTCCACCCGGTCCATGTACTCCTCCATGAAGGTGAAACCCAGCCCCATGCGCTCTT
>PKQR01000053.1 GCA_017578085.1 Bacillota bacterium | reverse complement strand
ATGCGGGAAGTGGACGCCGCCTACGGCGGGGAGATGTCGGCCCACCACTATTTCCGGGCCTTCAGCTACTGCGACAGCGGGATGATCCCGTGGCTCCTCATCGCGCAGCTCCTGTCGGAAACCGGCGTGCCCTTGTCCCAGTTGGTCGCGGAGCGCATCGAGAAGTTCCCGTGCAGCGGCGAGATCAACCGGCGCCTGCAGGATCCCGACGCGGCCCTGGCGCGCCTTGAGGCCGCCTACAAGGGCAAGGCCGTCCGCGTCGACTACATCGACGGCCTCAGCATGGAGTTTGACCGCTGGCGCTTCAACGTGCGCAAGTCCAACACCGAGCCCCTGGTGCGGCTCAACGTGGAAACCCGGGGCGACCGGGCGCTGCTTGAGGAAAAGACCCAGGAGGTCCTGGCCCTGCTCGAAGCGGTTTAGGATGCGGCATTGAAACGGGAGCCGTGTCCCGTTGCGGTGGACAAGGTTTTGCGGCGCAAGGTACACTTAAATCGACATGCGATAATTATCGTCCGCTGTGGCCGCTGCCGGGTCTCAATGCGGCATCTCCCGCCCCGGCGGCGGCCCGGCAGGGCAGGAGAGTGGCTAAGCAGTGACGTGGCTTATCCCGCTGGTGTCGTGCGTCATCGGCTTGGTTTTCGCCGGGGTGCTGCTGAACCAATACCGGGAGCGCCGGCGCTGGCACCAACTGATGTGGTCGGCCGGCCTCATCATGTTCGTCCTCGCCACCTTCGGTGAGTTTTACGGCGGGGCGTTCGGCTGGACGCCTTTCGTGTACAAGCTGTACTATTTTGCCGGCGTCGCCTTGCCCGGCCTGCTGGGCGCCGGCACGGTCTACCTCATGACGCGGCAGCGCCCGGTCCTTGGTCATGTCTACGCCGCAGCCACAGTGCTGGTGGCGGCCGCGTTCCTGGTGGCCTTGGCGGGAGCGGAGATCAATACGGAGGCGCTGGCTTCGGCGGGCGTCGGCTCCTCGGCAGCCGACATCTTGCCCGTATCGGCCCGCCGGCCCTGGAGCGTGCTGCTCTCGGCGGTCGGCGGCATGGTCATGCTGCTGGGCGCCCTCTACTCGTGGCTGCGGTTCAAGCTGGTCTACAACCGCCAGATCTTCCTGGGGGCGCTGGTCTTCATCCTGGGCGGCACGTTGACTAGCCGGCTCGGCATCGAGGGGGCCATTCCCATCAGCAACCTGATCGGCGTGGCGTTGGTCTTCTCCGGCGTCATGGCGGCGGAGCGGTCGCGTCCGCAGGCCACGGCGGCCCGAGCAGGCTGACGGCGCCGGCAGCATACGCCAGCGTTGCGGCGGGCGGGCAACCGGACGGGCGGCCCGTCACGTGAAGCGGGTCAGGCGGGCGGCCATCTCGGCCACCTCTTTATGCCGGAAACACGTGACGATGTGGTCGTTGACCATGCCCACCGCTTGCATGAAGGCGTAGCAGATGGTGGGGCCCACAAAACGAAAGCCGCGGCGGTAAAGATCCCGGCTCATGGCCTGGGATTCGGGCGTTTGCGCGGGCACATCCTCCTGGCGGCGCCAGGCGTTTTGCCGCGGCGCGCCGTCCACGAAGCGCCAGATGTAGGCGGCGAAAGACCCAAACTCCTCTTTGACCTTGAGGAAGGCGCGGGCGTTCTGCACCGCGCTTTCGATTTTGAGCCGGTTGCGGACGATGCCGGGATCCGACAAGAGCGCCGCGATCCGGGCGTCATCAAAGGCGGCGACCTTTTCCGGGTCGAAACCGGCGAAGGCCCGCCGGAAGGCCGCCCGCTTCTTGAGGATGGTCAGCCAGCTCAAGCCCGCCTGCGCGCCCTCGAGGACGAGGAACTCAAACAGGAGCCGGTCGTCGAAGACCGGCACGCCCCATTCCCGGTCGTGGTAGGCGATGTAGTCGGGGTCGCTGGTGACCCAGGCGCAGCGCTCCATGCTCAAGCCCCCTGCGACCCTTCGGGCCGGCCCGGCGCCCGTCCACAGGCTTTCCCGGCGGCGAGTTGCGCGAGGCGCGCCTCCGCCAGCCGGCAGTACTCCTCCGAGATGTCGTAGCCCACGTACCGCCGCCCCGTCAGCGCGGCCGCGACGCACGTGGAGCCCGAGCCGTTGAAGGGGTCGAGGACGACGTCGCCCACGTAGCTGTACAGCCGGATGACCCGTTGCGCGAGCTCCACGGGAAACGGCGCCGGGTGACCCACCCGGCGGGCGGATTCGGGCGGGATCTCCCAGACCGACAAAGTCGCGGCCAGGAACTCATCCCGATCGATGTCGCTTTCGCCCTTGTCAGGCCGGCCGAAGGAGTCCTTGACGAAAACCAGCAGGTACTCGTGGACGTCCCGCAGCCGGGGCGCCTTGGCCGACAGCCAGCTGCCCCAGGCGCAGCTGCCGCTCATGCTCTTGCCTTTTTGCCAGATGATCTCGCCCGCAGGCAGGAAGCCCACCGCCATGTGGCGGGCGTAAAAGTAGGCGTGGAGGGGGATGTACGGCTTGCGGCCCAGGTTGGCGATGTTGACCACATACCGCCCGCCCGGGCGCAGCACCCGGTAGACCTCGGCCGCCACCCGGGTGATGAGGTCCAGGTAGGCGCCCAGGTCCAGGTCCTCATCGTATTCTTTCCCCGCGTTGTAGGGCGGTGAAGTGAAGGCCAGGGCAACGGACCCGTCGGGGATGTGGTGCATGTCCTCCGCCGTGTGGCAGTAGATCCGGTCGGCCCACTCCTCAAGGGGCCTAGGCGGCACGGACCGGCGGTGCGCCCCGTTGGCGGACCAGCCGTTGGCGAGCGCCGGGTCAAAGAGGTCCACCAGCCCCCCGCCCCCATAGAGGTTGCGCTGGTAGAAGGCGGACGCGTCGTGGCTTTCCCGCTTGGATGATCCGAAAGCCGATGTCCTGGTTGGCCGGCGCATAGGCAATCGCTCCCGCACCACTGACTACGCCAGGGGCGTCCGGGTTTCCTTGCCAGCGGGGCGGGAGCTGGCTGCCGGCCTGCCGTCTGCGGCGAAGCCCTTGAGACCGCGCTCGGCGTATCCGCAGGCGGTCGCTCCTTGCGTTTGTCCGTCACTCCTTGAGCTTATGGGCGAACTGTTGCCGGAACTTGACCACCTTGGGCGCGATCACCAGCCGGCAGTAGCCCTGGTTGGGGTTGCGCCGGAAGTACTCGTGGTGATAGTCCTCCGCCGGGTAGAAGGCCTCGAAGGGCACGACCTGGGTCACGATGGGGTCCGGCCAGCGGCGGGACGCTTCCAAGGCGCGGATGGCCTCCAAGGCCGCGGCCCGCTGTCCTTCGTCGTGGTAGAGGATGATGGAGCGGTACTGGGGGCCCACGTCTTCCCCCTGCCGGTCGGGGGTCGTCGGGTCATGGATGGCGAAGAAGACCTCCAGGAGCTCCGGATACGTGATGACCTTCGGATCAAAGGTGATTTGCACCACTTCCGCATGGCCTGTGGTGCCGGTGCACACTTGCTCGTAGGTCGGATGGGGTACGTGCCCGCCCGCGTACCCGGGCTGCACGCGGATCACGCCCCGCAGCTGCTCAAACACGGCTTCCAGGCACCAGAAACAGCCGCCCCCCAGGGTGGCCACTTGAGCGCCCGCATGGGCTTCCGTCATGATCCCCTCGCCTCCCCAGCCTGCTTCTCGGCCGTATTGCTCTTGACAAAGGCTGCCCCGAAGCGGTTTTTCCAAAGAGTGTTTCCCAGCCGGCGGCTGCCGGCGCGCCTGTATTCGCCGCGGCGCTGGGAGGATCCTGGCCCAGCCCGGCGGGCTGCGGCGCCCGGCGGGCGAAGCCCCCATTCCTCCTTTCGCGGCTGGCAGGGCGGTGCTGAAGATAGTATCCTGTAGGCGTTGATGACCGCAAGAGCGAACCCCTCGGCTGTGCGGCCGGGGAGTTCGGGGAGGAGGTCCGCCGGTGGGGCAATCCTGGGATGCGGAGATTTACGCGCGCCACGCCCGGTTTGTACCGGAGTTGGGCGCGCCTGTGGTCGAGCTCTTGGATCCGAAACCCGGCGAGCGCATCCTGGACTTAGGCTGCGGCGACGGGGTGCTGACCAAGCGCCTCTTGGAGCTGGGGTGCGACGCGGGACAGCTTTTGCCGGGCGGTGGAGGAGCGCTGCCGCCCCGTCCTGCAGCAGCCGGACGGTCGCTGGGTCGTGGACTACGTCCGGCTGCGGTTTGCGGCCGAAAAAACGAGGGTCGTGTAGGAGGGTTCCGGTTTCACCGGCGGGACAGGGCGGAAGCCCGCCCCGCCGGCGTCACCGCGACGAGAGGGCCCTTTCCGGGCTAATCCTCGCTTCTCATGAGGGCCAAGAGCTCACGCCACTGCCCGCTCTCGATGAGCTCACGGACCTCTTCGGCCGTCTTGCCGGTGCGCTGGGCGATGTGGTCGATCACGGCCGGGGGAATCCAGGCGGAGATTTCCTCGCCGTACTTGCCCATGCGCTCCTCATACTCTGCGAGGCGCTCGAGCACCCGGCCGCGGGTGCGGGCCCACTCGTGGGGCCAGAGCTCCCGGGCAACCTGCATGAGCTCGCGGTCAACCTTGCGCAGTTCCGCCCGCAGGCGCTGTCGCTCCTGGATCAGCACGTCCCACCGCGCCAGCAGCTCCATGCGCTTTTCATCAGGGACAGCGCCGTCGGCCGCCGGCTTCTCATCCGCCGGCTGCTCGCCCGTCCCCTGATCCTCGGGAGCGCCAGCGGTTGCCTGCACTTCCGCTTGGACGGCGTCGCCGGCAGCGTTGGCGAACACGAGGCTCGCCGCACCGGCTCCAAGCAGCGCGAAAACCAGCGCGAGCACGCCCAGACGCTTGATGGATGAGCGCATGTTTCCCACTCCTTTCCGCTTGCAGTATAGCGGTGAGTGCCCGCGGGTCACCAGGGCAAAATTTTGGCAGGGCCCGGCGGCGCCCGGACGGCCAATCCGGCTCGCTCACGGCTCCAGGAGCTCGTAGGTGACGGTGAGCGACACCTGAATGGAGACGGGCGCCGGGTCCATCGGCACGCTCTCGGCGCCGACGCCTTGGTAGTACCCGGGTGAGGCGTCGCTGCCGGAGATGGACAAGACTCGGCCAAGCCGCATGCCCATGTACCGGGCGATGGACTCCGCCTGCTGCCGGGCGTCCTCCAGCGCCAGGCGGATGGCCTCGTCCCGGGCCGCCGCCTTGTCGTCTACGGTGTAGGTCACGTTGTACACGAAGTTGAGCCCGGCGTTGAGCAGCGCCTGCATCGCCTCGCCCACCCGCGCGGCGTCCGTGATGACGATCTGGACAAACCGGCGGGCTTCAAAGCCGGTTTGGACAAATGGGATACTTCGCCTCCTGTCCGGTCCTACTCCTGCCCGCGGTTCCGGAAACCGGTCCGGTGGCCAGGCTGCGGCAGGCGCGCCGCCGATTCCCCGGAGGAGCCCGCCCCAGGCGGACCGTAGTGGGCCGTGGGGGGTTGAACGATGAGACGGCATTCTGTCTTTGTGCTCTTAATTGTATTCCTCGCCGTATTCCTCACCGCCTTCGCGCCCGCGGCCGCGTGGAGCTCGCCTGTCACTGCCGCCGCGGGCGGCGTTCCCGGAGCAGCCGCGCCGGCAGTCGTCCGGGAAGTGCGGACGCTGCGGGCAGGTACGCCCGAAGAAACCGAGGTCTACATCGTTCGCGCCAGCGAACCCGGTCCCACGGTCATGATCGTGGGCGGCATGCACGGCGATGAGACGTCGGGATACCTCGCCGCCGGCGAGATCAAGGATTGGGTGATCGACCGGGGCACGCTGGTCGTCCTGCCCAGGGCCAACGCCGACGCCATCGCCCGCGGCCGGCGCACGTCCACGGGCGGGGTCGACCTCAACCGCCAGTTCCCCGTCGGCAAGGAGCCGACTACGGAACTGGCCCGGGAGATCTGGGCCGTCGTGGAGGAGTTCCCGCCCGCGGCGCTCCTGGACCTGCATGAGGGATGGGGCATTTACGGCCGCCACGACTCGGTGGGCCAGACGCTGATCACGTATCCGGCCGGGGACGCGCGGCGGTTTGCGGAGCATGCGGTCCGGTACCTCAACACGTACCACGTCAAGAACCGCAATGTCTACAGGTTTCGGGTCGTCGGCACGCCGGTGGCCGGGTCCCTGGCGCGCAAGGCGGGCGCCGACCTAGGCATCCCGGCGTTCATCGCAGAGGCGACCGCCTACCGCACGCTGCAGTCATCCAGGGTGCGGTGGCATAAGGCCTTCGCGGAGGAATTCCTGCGCTGGTACGGGCTGATTGAGCGGGAGGAGCGCATCGTGCCCAAGCAGTACCGCACCACGGCGAGCACCTCGGCCAGCGTTTCCACCAGCGCCGGAACGCCTGGTGGAGCGCCGTCCGCCGCACCGCTTCTGGCCGCGTAGCGGGTCCCTAATGGGCCGGCAGCCCGGAAAGATCAAGCGAGGGGAAACATGAAGCGAGGCACGGTCGGTCGTGGCCGTGCCTCGCCCCAGCTTGCCTACCGTCGCGGCTATGCCGGATCGGAAGTAGCGATCAGAAGTAGGTGCCGATGCCGATGCGGCCCAAGAACTTGTGCCCGCCGTCGACAAAGATACCGTCGACGCCGACGAGGGCAAACAGGGAGTTGGCGAAGGGCACGTACGCCTCGGCCCGCCCCGTGAACTCAAGCTTGGAGCTCTCGCTGCCGAGGTAGGAGGACGCACCGAACCAACCCCTAGCCTCGACGGCGCTAGAGAGCCTGGTGGAGCCCCAGACGCCCACCTCCACACGGGTGCCGTTCTCCGACATGCCCAACTGGCCGTAGAAGCCCTGGTTGCCACCCCACCGGGCGCCAACGGCGACTTCCTTGCCCTGGTACTCAAGGCCCAGCGACCAGGGGCCAGGAAGGCTGACCTCACCGGTCAGAAACGCCTGGTTCGTGCTTTCTTCGCCGAGCAGGGCCCCCACGGAGACCCACACGTTTTGCGCGGCCGCCGGGACGGGATTGGCCGCAAAGGCCAGCGCGCACACGGCCAAGATGACGGCGAACAATGCCGAGCGGCGCACTGTAAGACCTCCTCCTGATGTTCACTAGCTGGATGATGTGCCGTCTGCCGGGTCACGGCGGCAGGCGGGTCCATGGTGTAATTCTGGGCCAAATTGGGCAATCCTTCCAGCGCCCGAAACCGGGTGCAGCGCCCCGCCCGCCTCCAGGGCGCAATTCCGTCGCCTCCACGTGCCCCAAGCCGGAATCGAGGCGCCGCGTCCCACATACGCCTTACGTGTCGCCTGAAGAAATGGAGGGAGGTTGCATGCCCCCGGGCGGCCCGCGCCGCAGGATGGTCGTGATCGGGCTCCCGGCCCGCCTGGTGCGCCTTGGGCACGGACTGTGGCGCCGGCGGTTCGCCGGGTTGGTGGCGTTGGCCTTGAGCGTGGCGGCCTGGGCCCTCGCCAGCCGCACGGGCGGCGAGGGGCTCTGCGGTTGGCCCGGTGCCGCGGCCGCCCCGCGGTCCGGGCCCGTCTACGAGGACGGGCTGCCATGGGCGCGCCGGCCCTCGCCGGAACTCGTGGCGCTCCAGGAAGCCACCGGCGCCGTGCGCCTGGTGGGGGCGTTCATGGTCAGCTTCCCCGATCCCCTTTTTGAGGAAACCGAAAACGTCGCGGTCGCGGCCGGCTACCTCGCGGGCACCGTGCTGCAGCCGGGCCGGGTCATGTCCCTCAACGCCGTCCTCGGGCCCTATACCTCCGGCCGGGGCTACCGGCAGGGCCCGTCCTACGCGGGCGGGCGCCTGGTCCCCAGCACCGGCGGCGGCGTGTGCAAAGTGTCCACCGCCCTGTACAACGCCGCCGTCATGGCCGGCGTGACCGTCGTGGAACGCCACCCCCACAGCATGCCGGTGCCCTACGTGCCGCCGGGCCGGGACGCGGCGGTGGCCTGGGGCTACAAGGACCTCCGCCTGCGGGTGGACGGCGATGCGCCGGTTGTCGTCTGGGCCGCGGCGGAAGGGAACACCGTGTATGTGGCCTTGTACGGCAGCTACGACCCGCCGCGCGTCGAGTGGCACCAGGAAGAGCTCGCCCGCACGCCTTTTCCCACCATCCGCCGCCCCAACCCCGGGCTTGCCGCAGGTCAGGAGCGGGTCGTCATCGAGGGGATCGACGGCGTCACCGTGCGCACCGCGGTGACCGTGGCCTACCCCGGCCGGACGCCGGAGCGCCGTGAGCTGGGCACTGACCAATACCGGCCCCTGCCCCGGATCGTCGAGTACGGGCCCGGCGGCTGACGTAGCGGAGGGCCGCCGCGGTAGTCAGCGGGCCTGTTGGCGCTGCCCGATGGCCCGCCGCACCGCGGGCGCCACCACCGTGCCAAACAGCTCGATAGACCGCAGCACCTTGTCGTGGGGGATCGAGCCCACCGTCATCTGCAAGAGGAACCGGTCGTGGCCGAAGATCTCGTGCTGGTACAGGATCTTCTCGATGACCTGCTGCGGGCTGCCGATGAAGTCGGCGCCCCGCAAAGTCGCGGACGCCTCCAGCTGCGCCCGGGTCATCGGCGCCCAGCCCCGCTCGCGGCCGATGCGGTCCATCTGCAGTTTCCACGCGGGGTAGGCCAGGTCCATGGCCTCCTGGGACGTGTCGGCGATGAAACCGTGGGAGTTGATGCTGAGGCGCGGCGGCGCATGGCCGGCCTGCCGGGCCGCCTCCCGGTGCAGGTCCGCCAACACGCGGAACCGCTCGGCAATCCCGCCGATAATGCCGATGGCCATGGGCAGCCCCAGCCGCCCGGCCCGCACGGCCGAGCTGGGCGTGCCGCCGACGGCCACCCACACCGGCAGCGGGTTTTGCACCGGCCGCGGGTAGACACCCAGGTTGTCGATGGGCGGGCGGTGCCGCCCGCGCCAGGTGATCCGCTCGGACTCCCGGAGCTTCAAGAGGAGCTCGAGCTTCTCCTCAAAGAGCTCCTCGTAGTCGGCCAGGTCGTAGCCAAACAGCGGGAACGACTCGATGAAGGAGCCGCGGCCGACCATGATCTCCGCCCGGCCGCCGCTGATGAGGTCAAGGGTGGCGAAGGCCTGGAACACCCGCACCGGGTCGTCGGAGCTGATGACGGACACGGCGCTGGTGAGGCGGATGCGCTTGGTGCGGGCGGCCGCCGCGGCCAGCACCACCGCCGGGGCCGACGCCAAGTACTCGGGCCGGTGGTGTTCGCCGATGCCGAAAACGTCGAGACCCACCTCGTCCGCGAGCCGGATCTCTTCCAGCAAATTGCGCATGCGCTCTTCCGGAGAGAGCGTCTTCCCGGTGGGCGCGATGGGTGTGTTCTCCACAAAGGAGTAAATGCCAAGCTCCATGGCTCCAGCTTGCCCCGCCCGGGGCAGGGGCACTCCTTTCCTCCCTTGTCTTCGCCTGCCGGCGTGGCCGTACCTGCGGGCTTTTCGCCTGCGGCCGGGCCGCGCCCCTGGGGCGTTGGCCAGGGATATTGTATCATAGTCCGCGTGCCCACCGATGGCCCGCAGGAGGTGTGCGCCGTGCGGCTGCCCGAGTTTCGCCTCGAGCGCTACTTCGCCCGCTATGAATTCAACGTGAAGCACGTGCTGTGCGCTTCGGACTGCCAGTCGTTCACCCTAGGGGAGCTGTTGGACCTGGAGCCCGGGGCCAGGGACGAGTTGGAACGCCTCTGGCTGGGCTACACCGAGTCTCCCGGCTCCCCCGCGCTGCGCCGGGAAATCGCCCGGCTGTATGCGACCATCGGGCCGGACGACGTGCTGGTGCACAGCGGCGCCCAGGAAGCGATCTTCGTGTTCATGCACGCGGCGCTCCAACCCGGTGACCACGTCATCGTCCACAGCCCGTGCTACCAGTCGCTGCGGGACGTGGCCGCCGCCCTCGGTTGCCAGGTCAGCCTGTGGACCGCGCGCGAGGAAGCCGGCTGGGCCCTGGACATCGACGAGCTCAAGCGCCTCCTGCGGGACAACACGCGGGCCGTCGTCCTCAACACCCCGCACAATCCGACGGGCTGGCTCATGCCGCGAGACGCCTTTGAGGAGCTTGTGCGCATTACGGGCGAGCGGGGCGTAATCCTGTTTTCCGACGAGGTGTACCGGGGGCTAGAAGAAAACCCCGGGGAGCAGCTGCCCGCCGCCTGCGACTTGGGGCCCCACGCGGTGTCCCTGGGCGTGCTCTCCAAGAGCTACGGGCTTCCCGGCTTGCGGATCGGGTGGGTGGCGACCCGCGAGCGCCGCCTGCTTGAGCGCATGGCCGCGATCAAGGATTACACCACCATCTGCAACAGCGCTCCCAGCGAATTCCTCGCTACGCTGGCCCTCCGCCGGGGCGAGGCGCTCCTCGCTCGAAACCGGGCCATCCTGGCCGCAAACCGCGCCCGGGCCGACGCGTTTTTCGAGCGGCACGGGGACCGCTTCCGCTGGGTGCGGCCGGCCGCCGGCCCCATCGGGTTCCCGCGGCTGCTGGTAGGCGACGTGGAGGAGTTTTGCCGGCGCCTGGTGGACGAGGCCGGCGTGCTGCTCTTGCCGGGGACGGTCTACGACGTGAACACCCCGCACTTCCGCCTCGGCCTCGGCCGGGCCGATTTCCCCCAGGCCATGGATCGGCTGGAAGAGTTCCTGGCGCGGTTGTAGGCGCCACCGGCCTCACCGGCCGGTCCGCATGCGCCTCGGATCCGCGCGCTGGCCCGGCCAGCGCGTCAGGCGTTGCCGCTCAAGAAACGCCAACCCGTCCAGAGGAAGTACACGCCGAAGCCCAGGAGGAACACACCCAGAAAGGCCAGCACGCCCCGGTAAACGCCGTCGCCGATGAACCGCCGGCCCGACGCGACCAAACCCGCCACTAGGCCCAGCCAGCCGACGTCCGCCAGGATGTGGCCGATGAAAAACACCGCCACCGCGAGCTTCCCGCCCGCCTGGGAGAGGGCCACGTAGCCCGAGCCGATGGTGGCCCACCAGAGAAACCAGTATGGGTTGGACAAGGTGGTCCCCACCCCGGCCAGCACCGCATTGCCCGCCGGGCGGCCGGCCGCGTCGCCGGCTCCGGGCAGGCGGGCGGTTCGCGCCTCCAGCACCGTGCTGCGCCCCATCCAGAGCAGGACCAGGCCGCCGATAACCGACAGGGTGCCGACCACCGGCGCCTGGCTCAGCCAGCTGCCAAGGCCGTAAGCGAGGCCCGCCACCAGCAGCGCTTCCGGCACCGCGTGCCCCAACGCCACCGACCAGCCGCGCCAGAAGCCTCCCCGGCTTGCCTCCCGCACCGCCATGCCCGTCAGCGGGCCGGGTGCCGCCGCACCGGAAAGCCCGACAAGAAACGCCGTCGTGAACAGGGTCCATAAGTCCAAGGCTGCTCGTCCGCTCCTCGTGTGCCGCCTGTTTCCCATGCGGCGGCGCCGCCGGCCACTGCAAGGCCCGCGGCGCCGTTTTCGTCGGATGTTCGAGACGCAGCGCCAGGACCCTGCCGGAGAGCTCAAGGACTACGAGGACATCTCTGGCGGCGGGAAGAAGGGATCAAACGAGCGAGCCGCCTGCAGGCCGGGCCTGTTTCGCACCGCCGCAGGCCCGCGGCGCGCCGGCAGCAGGGAAGGGGCGTAAGCGTGGACGGACGGCCCTGTTTATGGCCGCTGTCCTCGGGGCCCGGCAGGCGACGCTGGCCTGGGCGCAGGCCGCCGGCGCCAGGGCCCGCCGGGAGGCCGCTGTCCCGGGACGGGCCGCCGGTGAGAGGGCCGGCCCGGAGGAGGCCGAGCTGCCTGAGCCCGGCCCGCAGGGAGTTGGCCCGCAGGAGGTTGGCCTGCAGGAGGCTGAACTGGAGGAGGCTGGCCTACAGGAGGTCGGCCTGCAGGAGGCTGGTCCGCAGGAGGCCGGCCCGGTCGCGAGCTGAGGGAGCTGCCGCCCGGGAAACGCGGCTGGAGGCTGCATTGCGGCACAGTCCTCCTCCCCCAGCCTGCAAGGTGTAGCTGCTCAGTAACAGGCGCTCAGCGGTTCTCCGCCGGCGCCCGCCGGTGAAAGAGCGCGTCCAGGACCCCCAGCACGATGTGGGCGAGGCCGAAGCCCAGAAGCCCTGCCCCAAACATAGTCCCCATCCACATGGTCCACGCCGCCAGCGATACGATGACGCCCAGCAGCGCGACAACCCACCCGGTGCTCATGTCACCTCACCTCAGCGGCTAGTGTGTGCGGTTGCCGGCCGGTTTCCGCGCCGGCGTCTTACGCGAATTTTTGGCGCGGGCAGGAAGGAAACCCGCCGGTTGCCGTTAATAGTAATCATTACTAGTTACGGTAAGGGAAGGCGAACGGAGCAGGACGGGGACGCCCTGTCGGGAGCCATGGCCAAGTTCCGGAACACCAAGCAAAAGGCGGCGGTGCTGGCTGCGGTCCGCCGGGCGCCTCACCACCCCGACGCCCGGTGGGTGTACGAAGAGGTGAGCCGGGAAATCCCCGGCATCAGCCTTGGGACCGTGTACAGGGCCCTGGCTTCCCTGACCGCGGAGGGGTTGATCCGGGAGTACCCGCAGGCCGACGGCCCCGCGCTCTACGACGCCAACCTTGAGGATCACAGCCACCTCCGCTGCCGCCGCTGCGGGCGCATCGTGGATGTGCCCACGGTGGAGCTGCCGGCCGAAGCCCTGGAGGCGATCCGGCGCGCGAGCGGGTTCGCCCGGGTGGACCAGGTGTTTCTCGAGTTCGGCGGCATTTGTGACGCTTGCGCACAACCAGCCGGGAGCCCGGGCGCGGCGCCGGGCGAACCCGAGCACAACGGATAAGGAGCGGATTGCCATCATGCAGCAGAACGGCCATGCCCCAGCCGTGGGCAGCGTGCACACCAAGGGCCGGGGCACCA
>PKQR01000191.1 GCA_017578085.1 Bacillota bacterium | reverse complement strand
AACATTGTCGATCGCGTTAACCTACGGTCGCACGGAGGGGTGACGCCAAGCGTTCCGCTACTAGGAATTGGAAACCCAGGGCCTCCCGTCACGGCGCAAACAGGCCGCAAGTCCCCCTTGCCGCGGACCTGGCCG
Source organism: Bacillota bacterium (assembly GCA_017578085.1). Taxonomy (GTDB): domain Bacteria; phylum Bacillota; class Limnochordia; order Limnochordales; family ZCTH02-B6; genus ZCTH02-B6. The sequence continues at coordinate 3,358 of PKQR01000191.1, read as the reverse complement.
CGTGGTACGCTTAAGCCGCCGGGTCTCCCCGACCCTGCCTGGGCCTTGGACGCCCTTAAGGCCTCTCCCTCGCCCTGCACTATTCTTGAAAGTGAGCGAAAACTGCATAATGGACGAGATATGCCGCACGTACGGGTTGCGGCCCATCGAGCTCGTCGACAAGCCGGTGTTTGACGCCGCCTTCGCGTCGCTGACGCAGCCGATCTCGGACTACACCTTCGCCCAGACCTTCATCTGGCGGGACGGCGACAAGAGCGCGTGGACCCTCATCGAGGGGCACGTATGCGTGTTTGCCAACGGCGAAGACCTGACGCTTCTCTTGCCCCCCATCGGCGAGGGAGATCTCGCCCGCTGCCTCAAGCGTTGCTTCGAAATTATGGACGACTACAACGGCCGCCGGGGCGACCGCTCCCGCAGCCGGATCGAGTATACCAGCGACGAGCTGTTGGCGCGGATGAAAGGCCTTGGGCTTGAAGCAGCGCCCATGAGCGGCGACTACGTCTACGAAACCGCCCGGCTCATCGACTTGGCCGGACAGGACCTGAAAAGCAAGCGCCATTTGCGCAACCGGTTCCTGCGGGAGCATACGGCCTGGACGGAGCCGCTGCGGCCGGAACACGTTCCGCAGTGCCTCGCCCTGCTGAAGGCCTGGCATGCCGAGGCGGAAGCGCACGACACCTCGGGCGATCCACTCATCGCTCTCCGCCGCCGGCACGACCTGAAGGCGTCCGAGCAGGCGCTGCTGCACTTCGCCTCACTGAACTTGACCGGCATGGTGCTGTGGGCCGATGGGCGGCTGGTCGGTTTCACCTTGGGCCAGCCCCTCTCGCCGCGCCAGGCGAGCATCGTCATCGAGAAAGCTGAACGGAGTTGCGTCGGCGCGGCCCAGTACATCTTCAGCGAGTTTTGCCGCCAGTACTGGCACGCGTACCCGGAGTGCAACGCGGGCGACGACTGGGAAATCCCCAGCCTCGCGTGGACCAAGGAGAGCTACCGGCCGCTGTACCGGCTGCGCAAGTGGGTGCTGCGGGCGGCGGCAAGGCCGATGGTGACCCACATCCCGTGGAGCCCGCCGGCACCACTGCTGGAACCCGCACCTACACCGGCTCCCGAGCCGATTGGTGTGGCAGCCCATGAGACGGCGGCGGGGCTGACCATCGAGCCGGGCAGCCTGGCGGACGTGTTCGCGATCGCGGCGCTGGAGCAGCGGGTGTTCCCGCCTGAGCTGGCCATCAAACCCAAGCAGGTGCGCTACCTGCTCCGTTCGCCCCGTTCGGTGGCCGTCGTCGCTCGCGTGGGCAGCGCCGGCGCCGGGACGGTGGCCGGCTGGACGGTGGCCCTGGTGCGCAAGCACCGGGGCCGGGTTTCGGCAAGATTGTACAGCGTGGCCGTCGACCCGGAGCACCGGCGGCAAGGCCTGGGCGAAAAGCTGGTGCGGGCGGTGTTGAACGCCCTGGAGCAGCTGGGGATCGAGCGTTGCGTGCTTGAGGTCGCGGAGGACAACGCCGCCGCCAGGCAGCTGTATGAGCGGCTTGGGTTCCGGTACGTGCGGCTGTTGCCCGACTACTACGGCCCCGGGCGTCACGGCTGGCGGATGGCCCGGGGTGCGGCCGCCACGCTTTCCGAGAAGATCGCCGGGGGCGGTCAATCGCCCCGGTGACGAGCGGCCCGCGCCTGGCCGTTTTCGAAGTCGTCGTCCCCGTCGCGGTTGTCAGGCATGGCACCCTGCCTGGCACGCTGGGATGCCTGGTAGGCCCGCAAGAGATACTCCTTCAGCTCGTCAAAGGCAACGGGCTTGATCAAATAGGCAAAGAAGCCGGTTTCCGGGGACCTGGAGCGCGCCGGGACATCGCCCAGGCCGCTCAAGGCCAAGGCCGGCACGTGGTCCATGCAGGGCAACTGCCGCGCCCGCCGGATGAACTCGTAGCCGTCCATCCCGGGCAGGCTGAGGTCGCACACGATCACATCGGGCGATTCGTTGTCGCGCAGATAAACGAGGGCTTCTTCGGCCGACGCCTTGGCCGCGACGTGGCAGCCTTCAAGCTTCAACAGCTCTGCCATGACGGCCAATAGTTCCCGGTGGTCCTCCACAAGCAGCACCCGCATGCCCGTTAGAGCTTCCCGCGGGTGCTCCTGGCGCTCGGCGAACTGCTCAAGGGCCCGTTCGACGGTCGGCGCCAGGCGTCCCGGCGCCTGCTTGGTCGCGAAACTGTGAACGCCCGGTGGCCTCATTCCCCGAGCGTTGTGTTCGTCGCCGTGCTGGCCATGGGGGATGAACGTGAGGTGGGGGCCGCCTTCCCTTTCGTCGTCCACCTGCCGCTCTGCGGGGGCGAAGCCGCTGCCCTCCAGCTCGCCCACACTCAGACTCACATCGTCGTCATTCTCTTCGACCTGCAAGATGCGCAGCGCCGTGGGCATGTAGACACCCCCCGGGGACTGGGGTAGAGGCGAAAAGAGCTTCGTTCGGTCGCGCCGGCAGTTGAACGCGCCATTCCTGCCCGCGGGTTCTCCCCGCTAGCGCCGGCACACCCTCCCCGACCCCCCGGGTCCAGGCCACCTCGACCGTGCAGTTTTACTGCACGTTTTCTCCATTATAATCTTCCTTTATATACTCTCGCAAGAACCATTTGGCATTGCTGCGCGCTGTTTTCTGTGATTTCTTGCACATCTACTGCAGATGGAAACGGCAAGTGTCTGTCCGCTATGCCACATTATTTCATTTACCGAAACCGGGCAGGCCCCCGCGGCGAGGAAGTCGACCGGGTATGGCCAATACCTAGAACATGACCTTGTTGCGCCACGGACGGCCAAAGCCTCCTTGTCTCCCAATCCTTGGATTGAAACCGCGAACGTTGTGGCGGAGGGCCTCGCTGGGTCCCTGGCTGCCGATCTGGCTCTTGCTGCTTTCCCTCTTCGGCGGGTGCCTGGAGCCTTTCACGACGGCCGCGCAGGCTCCTGCCGTAACGGCACAAGTCCCCGCGGCAGCGGCGAGCAGCTCCGGCTGGGCCGCGCCAGGCGTTTCCACTGCGGCACTCCCCTGGGATCCCATCGGACCGGGCACATACCACGCGGCCTTCACGCTGCGCAAGGCGGACGCCGTGCAGCCGGTTCATGTGGTCCGGGTCGAGCAGGGCCACCCCTACGTGCGGTTGGAAGGCGCGCTGGCCCAGGGGACGGCTGGAGGCGTCGGCACCGTGTTGAGCCAAGCGCTGGCCCGCCACGCCCCGGGCAGTGCAGTGGTGGCCGCCATCAACGCTGACTTTTTCTACTCGGCTCCCATCGCCGGTTTGCCCGTCGGCCTGCACATGCAGGGCGGCGAGATCGTCACGAGTCCCAGCGGCACCCCGGCGTTTGGCGT
>PKQR01000052.1 GCA_017578085.1 Bacillota bacterium | reverse complement strand
CCCCGCCACCACTGGGCTCGACCAGGCGCCGGGCTCGTCCAACTGGGCCAGCATGCGCGCAAGGCCGTCGCCTGCCAGGATATGCCGAAGGACCACTTGTTCGGCACCAAGCAGGCGATCTCCTCCCGCGGCACGCACGCCGCGGGATGTCTGTTCGCCCTGGTCTCTAGGAAAACCTCTATTATTATGACGGATTTTTCCCATCCTATGTCGCGCCCTGCCCAGCGGGCCCGTGGCCGCCACGCGGGCCATCTCCACCCGCAGCGTGTCCATGGAAATCCCGAGGCGCTGCGCGACCAGCTCCATGTACCCTTCCCGCTCTACGGCGCTCTCCACCTCAGCGATGATGGCCAGCGCCGCCTCCACCGCCCGGGCTTTCGCCTCCACGCTCACCGCGCCGGCGGGCGGGAGTACCTGGTTGAGCTTGTATTCGACCAGCGGCACCGCCTTGGCGATGGCGGCCGCCACCGCGGCGGGGCCGAACTGGCGGGCAAACTCATCCGGGTCCTTTCCCGCCGGCAGCTGCATGACCGCCACCCGCAGACCCGCCGCCCGCAAGATGTCCAGGGTCCGCCGCGCCGCGGCCTCCCCGGCCGCGTCCGCGTCAAAGGCGATCACCACCCGCTCCGCAAGGCGCGCCAGGGCTTGCGCCTGCGCTTCCGTAAACGCCGTCCCCAAGGAGGCGACCACATTGGGTACGCCGTTCTGCCACAGGCTGATGCAGTCCATGTACCCTTCGACGACGATGACGGCTCCAGCCTGCCGGGCGGCTTCCCGCGCGAGGTGGAGGCCGTAAAGCACCCGGCCCTTGCTGAACAAGGGCGTTTCCGGCGAGTTGAGGTATTTTGGCGCCCCCGCACGCTCCACCAAGAGCCGCCCGCCAAAGCCAATCACGCGCCCGGCGTGGTCTGCGATGGGAAACATCAGCCGCTCCCGGAACCGGGGATACGGCGGCCTCCCGTCCCGCCCAGGCAAAAGCAGCCCGGCCTCCACGGCCAATTCCGGGCTGACGCCCCGTTTGGCGAGAAAGCGCACGAGCTGATCCCCGCCCGGAGCAAAGCCCAGCTGAAACCGTTCAACCGTTGCGGGCTGGATCCCTCGCTGCGCCAGGTAATCCCGGGCTGCGGCGCCTGCGGGGGCCTGCAGCATCTCTTGGAAGAAACCGGCCACCAGCCGGTGCACTTCCAGGAGCTCGCGCCGCTTGCGCTCACGCGCCGCATCCTCGGGCGACTGCGTGAGGCGCTCCCAGTCAATGCCCGCCCGCTGCGCCAGCTGCTGCACAGCCTCGGCGAACCCGATGCCGGTGCGCTTCATCAAGAAGGCGAAGACATCGCCCCCGGTCTGGCAGCCGAAGCAGTGGAACAGCTGCTTGTCCGGGCTGACGGTGAACGACGGCGTCTTCTCCGAATGAAATGGGCACAGTCCCACGTAGTTGCGCCCGCTGGGGCGCAGGTGCACATATTGCCCGACGATCTCGACGATGTCGACGCGGCTTTTGATTTCTTCGATCAGTTCCGGGGGAAACCGCACCGCCACCCTGTCCACTCCCGCGCAAGCCTTCGGCGCCCGGAGGCCGGATCCTCCCCTCCAGCGGCCCCAGGCGCGCAGGTGGGCCTCCCGGCAGGGAGGCCCACCTCGGCAGCCGGCAGCACACCCGCCGGGCTAGGCTCTCGGGTTCTCCAGGTTGGCCTGGGCGGCCGCTAAACGGGCGATGGGCACCCGGTAGGGCGAGCAGCTGACGTAGTCCATCCCGACCCGGTGGCAGAACTTCACCGACTCGGGGTCGCCGCCATGCTCGCCGCAAATGCCGACCTTGAGATTGGGATTGGCGCTGCGGCCCCGCTGGGTGCCGATCTCAACCAGCTGGCCGACACCGGACTGGTCCAGCGTCATGAACGGATCCTTCTCCAGGATGCCCTGCTCCAGGTACGCGGGCAGGAAGGTGCCCATGTCGTCCCGGCTGAACCCGAAGGTCATCTGGGTCAAGTCGTTGGTGCCGAAGGAGAAGAAGTCGGCCTCCTGGGCGATCTTGTCGGCCACGAGCGCCGCGCGCGGCACCTCGATCATGGTGCCGATGGTGTAGGGAATCGAAACGCCCTTCTCCGCCAGCACCTGGTCGGCTACCTTGCGGATGCGGGCCTTGAGGATCTTCAACTCCTGCACGGTGCCCACCAGCGGGATCATGACCTCGGGGATGGGGTTGCCCCCTTCCGCCTTGAGCTGGGCCGCGGCCTCAAAGATGGCCCGGGTCTGCATCTCGTAGATCTCGGGATACGTGATGGCCAGGCGGCAGCCCCGGTGCCCGAGCATCGGGTTGAACTCCTGCAGGCTCACCACCTTCGCCTTCACCTCGTCCGGCGACACGCCCATCTCCTGGGCCAGCTCCTTGATGAGCTCCTCATCATGGGGCAGGAACTCATGCAGGGGCGGGTCCAGCAGGCGGATGGTGACCGGAAGCCCATCCATGGCCTTGAAAATGCCGTAGAAGTCCTCCCGCTGGTAAGGCAGCAGCTTGTCCAAGGCCTTCCGCCGCGCCTCAGCGTCCTTGGCGAGGATCATCTCCCGCATGGCCTTGATGCGCTCTTCGCCAAAGAACATATGCTCCGTACGGCAGAGGCCGATGCCTTCCGCACCGAACTCCCGGGCCTTCTTGGCGTCCTCGGGCGTGTCGGCGTTGGTGCGCACCTTGAGGGCCCGGAACTGGTCGGCCCACTCCATCAGCTTGGCAAAGTGGCCGGAGAGCTCCGGGTCCACCAGCTTGACCCGGCCTGCGATGACCTCGCCCGTGCTGCCGTTGATGGTGATCCAGTCGCCTTCCTTAAACACCCGGCCGTTGATGATGAGCTGCTTGTTCTCCTCATCGACCCGCAGCTCCGACGCGCCGGCAACGCAGCACTTGCCCATGCCGCGGGCCACCACCGCCGCGTGGGAGGTCATGCCGCCGCGGGACGTGAGGATGCCCGCCGCCGCGTGCATACCGCCGATGTCCTCCGGCGACGTCTCGCGGCGCACCAGGATGACGCTCTCCCCCCGGGCCGCCCATGCCTCGGCGTCCTCGGCGTTGAACACGATGCGGCCCACCGCCGCCCCGGGCGAAGCCGGCAAGCCCTTGGTCAAGACCTCCACCTTGGCATTGGGGTCGATTTGCTTATGGAGCAGCTGGTCCAGCTGCGCGGGCGGCACGCGCATCACCGCCGTACGCTCGTCAATCAGCCCCTCTTCGACCATCTCCACCGCGATGCGCACGGCAGCCTGGGCCGTCCGCTTGCCCGAGCGGGTCTGGAGCATGTACAGCTTGCCCTCTTGGACCGTGAACTCGATGTCCTGCATGTCCTTGTAGTGCTGCTCCAGGCGCCGGTAAATGTCCTCAAGCTGTGCGAAGACGTCGGGCATGAGCTCCTTGAGCCGCGAGATCGGTTCGGGCGTCCGGATGCCGGCGACCACGTCCTCCCCCTGGGCGTTGAGCAGGAACTCGCCGTAGAACTCCTTCTCGCCGGTGGACGGGTTGCGGGTAAAGGCGACGCCGGTGCCCGACGTGTTGCCCAAGTTGCCGAACACCATGGCCTGCACGTTGACGGCCGTGCCCCAGTCGTTGGGAATGTCGTGCAGCTCGCGGTAGCGGACGGCGCGCGGCGTGTTCCACGACTCAAACACCGCGTTGATGGCGCCGCGCAGCTGCTCCCACGGGTCGGACGGGAACGGCTTGCCGGTCTTCTTGAGGACCAGCTCCTTGTACTGTTCCGTCAGGCGCTTGAGGTCGTCGGCGTCCAGCTCCGTGTCGTGGGTGACGCCCTTCTCTTCCTTCATGCGGTCGATCAGGGCTTCAAACTCCTCGTGAGGGACGCCCAACACCACGTCGCCGTACATGTGCACAAAGCGCCGGTAGCTGTCCCAGGCAAAACGCGGGTTTCCGGTCCGCCGGATGAGGCCCTGCACCGTCTCGTCGTTGAGGCCGAGGTTCAGGATGGTGTCCATCATGCCCGGCATGGACACCCGCGCCCCGGAACGCACCGACACGAGCAGCGGGTTGGACGGGTCGCCAAACCGGGCGCCCATGACGTCCTCCAGGCGCTTGAGGTTGGCCTTGATTTCCTCCTCCAACCCTTCCGGCCACCGCTTGCCCAAGGCGTAGTAGGCCGTGCACATTTCGGTCGTGATGGTGAAACCGGGCGGCACGGGGATGCCCAAGAGCGTCATCTCCGCCAGGTTCGCGCCTTTCCCGCCCAGCAGCTCCCTCATCTGGCCGTTGCCTTCGGCCGTCCCGCCGCCGAAGAAATACACCCGCTTTGTCATGTACGGCTCGACCTCCTTATCGTTCGTGCCGCTACGCGACGACCGCGCCCAGATCCGCCACCCTGTGGCACAGGGCCGTCATCTGCCGCAGCAAAGCCAGCCGGTTGCGGCGCACGTCGGGCTCGGGCGCCATCACCAGCACTTCCGCAAACAGGCGATCCACGTGCGGCCGCAAGCTCGCCAGCGCGGCCAAGGCCTCATCGAAGCGGTCCTCGGCCAGCGCCGCGTCCACCTGGGCGGCTGCCTCCTTGATCGCGGCCCATAGGGCCTGCTCGGCCGGATGCGCGAGCAGCGCCTCGTCCACCTGGTCCGTGTCGCCCTTGCCTGCCAGGTTGGCTGCCCGCTGGTAGGCGGTGATCAAGGCGTCGAACCCTTCGCTCCTGCTGAACTGCGCGAGCGCCCGCGCCCGCCGGAAGAGCCGGGCAACGTCGGCAAACCCCGCGCCCAGGGCCGCCTCCACGAGGTCGTGGCGCAGCCCCTCCTCTTGCAATAGTCCCCGCAGCCGCTGCTGGAAAAACTCCATGATCCGGGCAACCAGATCCGCAGTGTCCGCTTCAAGCCGCGCCCCGTATCCTTCCTTAGCCCTGGCCAGCGCCTGCGCCAGGTCAAATCCGCGCGGCAGCCCCGCCGCGATGCGGGCTACCCCCAGGGCCTGGCGGCGCAGGCCGTAGGGGTCCTGGGACCCGGTGGGGATGAGCCCGACTCCGAAGCAGCCCACAATGGTGTCCAGCTTGTCGGCGACGCTTACGATACTGCCGGCGAGGCTTTCGGGCAGAGCGTCTCCCGCGTGGCGGGGGAGGTAGTGCTCAAAGATGGCTTGGGCGACCGCTTCGCCTTCGCCCGACAACAGCGCATACTCCCGTCCCATGACGCCCTGCAGCTCGGGGAACTCGTACACCATCTGGGTCACCAGGTCCGCTTTGGCCAGCTCCGCGGCCCGCATGGCGACCCGCCGCGTCTCCTCGTCGGCCCCTAGGGCGTCGGCCAGCCACCCGGTGAGGCTGCGAATGCGCTCCATCTTCTCGTATACCGTGCCCAGCTGCTCCTGGAACACTACGTCCTTGAGCCGCGGCACGTACGCGGCCAAGGGTTGGCGCTTGTCCTCCTCATAGAAGAAGCGGGCATCGGCCAGCCGCGCCGCGAGCACCTTCTCGTTGCCCCGTTGGACGAGGGCCATGTCGGCCCGGGGGCCGTTGCTGACCGCCACAAACCGGGGCAACAGCCGGCCCGCCTCGTCCACCAGGGGGAAATACCGCTGGTGTTCCCGCATGGGTGTGACGAGCACTTCCCGCGGCAGCTGGAGGTAGTCCGGGTCAAAGCTGCCCACGACCGCGGCCGGGTACTCCACCAGGTTGGTGACCTCGGCGACAAGATCCGGGTCCTCCACGGCCCGGGCGCCGCACGCCGCGGCCGCTTCCCGCACCTGCTCCAATACCGCCTGCCGGCGCTCCTCCGGGTCCACCAGGACGAAGGCCTCCCGCAGCCGTTGCACGTACTCGGCCGCACCGCTCAAGGAAATCGGCTGCGGGGCCAGGAAGCGGTGGCCGCGGGTCAAGCGGTCCGCCCGCACGCCGTCCAACTCGATGGGCAGCACCTCACCGTCCAGCAAGGCCACCAGCCAGCGGATGGGCCGGGCAAAGCGCAGGTCGCCTTGACCCCAGCGCATGGACTTGGGGAAATGCAGGCCGGTGATAAGGCGCGGGAGCCATTCCACCAGAACGTCCGCCACCGGGCGGCCGGCCTCCCGCAGGACGGCGAACACGTACGTCCCCTGCTCGGTCTCCCGCACCAGCAGCTCTTCCACAGGCACACCCTGGCTGCGGGCGAACCCGTGCGCCGCCTTGGTCGGCTGCCCGTTTTCGTCAAAGGCCACTTTCCGGGCAGGCCCCTTGACCTCCCGCACCAGATCCGCCTGCCGCTCGGGCAGCCCTTCCACAATCAAGGCCAGCCGCCGCGGCGTGCCGTACACCCGCACCGCGCTGGCGCTGAGCCGCAGCTCCTTCAACTGCGCGCTCGCGGTTTCCTCAAGCTGCGGCAGGACATGGTCCAAGAACCGCGCGGGCAGCTCTTCCGTCCCCACCTCAAGGAGCAGATCCCGGCTCATCGGCGGGCCACCTCCTGGGCCTTGCGCAACAGCGGGAAGCCCATCCGTTCCCGCTGCTCCACGTAGCGCTCGGCGACCTGCCGGGCCAGGTGCCGCACGCGCGCGATGTACTTGGTCCGCTCGGTAACGCTGATCGCGCCCCGGGCATCCAAAAGGTTAAACACGTGGGAGCACTTGAGCACCTGGTCGTAGGCGGGCAGCACCAGGCCTTCGGCGACCAGCCTCCCTGCCTCCCGCTCGTGGGATTCGAACAGCTGGAAAAGGAGGCTCGTGTCCGCGGCTTCGAAGTTGTAGCGGGACTGCTCCACCTCGTTTTGGTGATAAACGTCGCCGTAGGTCACGCCGTCGACCCAGACGATGTCGAAGACGTTGTCCACGCCCTGCAGGTACATGGCAAGGCGCTCAAGCCCGTAGGTGATCTCGACGCTGATGGGCTTGAGGTCAATGCCGCCGCACTGCTGGAAATAAGTGAACTGGGTGATCTCCATCCCGTCCAGCCATACTTCCCAGCCCAGGCCCCAGGCGCCCAGCGTCGGCGACTCCCAGTCGTCCTCCACGAAGCGCACGTCGTGGCGATCCGGATCGATGCCGATCGCCCGCAGGCTGTTGAGGTAAATGTCCTGGATATCCTCGGGCGAAGGCTTCATGATGACCTGGTACTGGTAGTAGTGCTGCAGCCGGTTGGGATTCTCCCCGTACCGCCCGTCGGTGGGCCGGCGGGACGGCTGCACGTAGGCGGTGTTCCACGGCTCCGGGCCCAGCACCCGGAGGAACGTGGCCGGGTGCATGGTGCCTGCCCCCACTTCCATGTCATAGGGCTGGAGGATGACGCAGCCCTGCCGGGCCCAGTAGTTTTCCAGCGCAAAGATCATCTCTTGAAAGTTCACAGCCGAACCTCCCGCGCACCCGCCCGTGGGCGGGTGCCGCATCCCCGCAGCCCGCGGGTACTACGAAACTTCTAGCAAATCGGCTTGTCGCTGTCAATGTTTGCCGCTCTTGCCCCGCGCCCGGCCCGCAAAGCGAGGAGAAACTCCATCGCGTGCAAAGGCTGCCCGATGCGGGCGGCGCAAAACCGAGGCAGCACCGCCTCTAGGGCAGCCAAGGCGTCGGCCGACGGGCGCACCACCTGCAGCCGCCCGGGTTCGGCCCGCTCCAGATACCGCAGCACGTGCACGGCCTCGTCCCCGATGTGCGTCGCCGCGACGTCCGCCGGCAGGCACCGCTCGCACACGAGGCCCCCGAGCTCGACGCTGAAATACGGGGCGCGCGGCGCTCCGCAGCGGGTGCAGCCGGACAAGTGGGGCCGGTAGCCCAGCTCGCCCAGAAGGCGCAGCTCGAAGTAGCGCATTACGAGGGGCAGCTCATCGCTCTCGGCCAGCAGCCCGAGCACCGCCACAAGCAGCGGAAACAGCCCTTCATGCCGGTCACCCGGCTCGGTGGAGCGGTCGACTAGCTCTGCGGCGTAAGCGGCATAAGCCATCCGGTCCAGGTCTTCGCGCAGCGGCCGGAACGACTGCAAGATCTCGCCCTGGCTGACCGTGTCCAGATTCTTGCCTTCAAAGAACAAGTAGCGGCCGTACGTAAACTGCTGGGTCGGACCCAACAGGCGGCTGCGGGGACGCCGCGCGCCTTTGGCCACGGCCTCCACCTTGCCGCGGGCATGTGTGAAGAAAGTCACAATCTTGTCCGCTTCGCCGAGGCTGCGCGTGCGGAGCACGACGCCCTCGGCCTTGTACAGACCCACCCGGCTGCCTCCCTCGCGGTCAGCGCCCGGCCACCGCCCGCTATGCCCGGCCGCCGCCGTTTTCGGCCGTCGACCGCTGCGTTCGGCACCGGACCGTCTCCCTCAGCGCCTGAACAAGGAGAACAGCAGCGTCAGGAGCACGCTGATCAAGAGCGACGTGGCCAGGGGGAAGTAAAAGGTGAAGTTGCCCCTGCGGATCAAGATGTCCCCGGGCAGCCGCGGGATCCCCGGCAGCCGTTCCAGCAGCACGAAGACAAGCCCGACAGCGACCAGCATGAGGCCTAGGAAGACCAGCATTCTTCCCAGACCGCTGAACTCCACCGTCTACGCCTCCCCGTCGAAGAGCCCTCGCTGGGCCGCGTTCGGCCGCGGGCGCCCCAGGTGCTGGTAGGCCAAGGCGGTGGCCCGCCGCCCCCGGGGCGTGCGCTCAAGATAGCCGAGCTGCATCAAGTATGGCTCGTAAACGTCCTCGATAGTTTCCACTTCTTCGCCGGTGGCCGCCGCCAGCGTCTCCACGCCGACGGGGCCGCCGTCAAACTTCTCGATGATGGTCAACAAGAGCGTCCGGTCCGTCCGGTCCAGGCCCAGATCGTCCACGTCCAGCAAGCTTAAAGCCTCCCGCGCCACTTCACCCGTGATGACGCCGTCCGCCCGCACCTGCGCGTAGTCCCTGACCCGCTTCAAGAGGCGATTGGCGATGCGCGGCGTGCCCCGGGCCCGGCGCGCGATCTCCGCCGCCCCTTCCGGCAAGAGCTTTACCCCCAGCACCTCAGCCGCCCGCTGTACGATGGCCATCAGCTCGGCGTGGCTGTAATACTCCAGCCGGAACGAAACGCCAAACCGGTCCCGCAGGGGCGACGTCAACATGCCGGCCCGCGTCGTGGCACCGATCAGGGTGAACGGCGGCAACTCCAGCCTGATCGAGCGGGCGCTAGGACCCTTGCCGATGACGATGTCCACCGCGAAATCCTCCATCGCCGGGTAGAGCACTTCCTCCACCGTGCGGTTAAGGCGGTGGATCTCATCGATAAACAAGACGTCCCTGGGCTCAAGATTGGTCAAGATGGCCACCAGGTCCCCCTGGCGCTCAATGGCCGGGCCTGAGGTCATGCGAAAGCCTACGCCCAGTTCATTGGCGATCACGCCCGCCAGCGTCGTCTTGCCCAGCCCCGGCGGCCCGTACAGCAGCACATGGTCCAGGGCCTCGCCCCGCTCCTTGGCCGCCTGGATGAAGATCGCCAGGTTCTGCTTGATCTGTTCCTGGCCGATATAGGCCGAAAGCCGCCTAGGCCTGAGGCCCGCTTCGATCTCCGCGTCCTCCGCCCGGCGACGGGCGCTGACGATGCGTTCCTCCTGCGCGCTCACCAGGCTCCCCTCTCTAGCCGGCCAAATGCCGCAGCGCCATCCGCACCAGCTGCGCGGTGTCGGCCCGCTGGCCGTTCAGTTCCCGCTGGGCCGCTGCCAAGGCCTGTGCGGCTTCGCCTTGCGTGTAGCCGAGGCTGACCAGGGCCGCCAAGGCGTCCGCCACCGTGGTTTCCCCCGTGACCGGCACGCCACCGGGCAAACCGGTCCGGCTCAACCGGCCCTTGAGCTCCAGGATCATGCGCTGCGCGGTCTTGCGGCCGATGCCCGGGATGCGCATCAGCGTCGCCACGTCTTCGTCCAGCACGGCCCGACGCAGCTGCTCCGGCGAAAGCGACGAGAGCGCCGTCAACGCGAGGCGCGGCCCGACGCCCGAGACCGCAATCAGCTCTTCAAACAGGCGCAGTTCCTCTTCCGCGAGAAACCCGAACAGGGCCAGCGAGTCCTCGCGCACATGGGTATGCACGTGGAGCTCAACGTCGCCGCCAATCCCGGGCAGGCGCGACAGGACGCCCGTGGGCACAAACACCCGGTAGCCGACGCCGCCCACGTCGATGATCACCCAGTCGGCGCCCCGCTGCCAGACGCGGCCCCGCAGCATGCCGATCATCCCGGCACCTCCTGCTGGGCAGCCGCCTGCCAGCGGCGCCGGGTCGTCAGCGTCTGCAGACACGTCAGCGCGACGGCCAAGGCGTCAGCCACGTCGTCCGGGCGGGGAATCGCATCCAGGCCCAGCAGCGCCTGGATCATGTACCCCACCTGCCGCTTGTCGGCACGGCCTTGGCCCGTAACCGCCAGCTTGACCTCTAGGGGCGTGAACTCGTGCACCGGGATGCCGGCCTGGGCCGCGGCCAGGAGCACCACGCCCCGGGCTTGGCCGACGGCCAGGGCGCTGCGGGTGTTCTTATTAAAAAAGACCTGCTCGACGGCGAGCACGTCCGGCGACCACGCCTCGATCAGATCCCTCACCCGTGCGTGGATCTTGACAAGGCGCTCCGCTTCCTCCATCCCGGGCGGCGTGCGGATCGCACCGTACTCCAGCGCCCGCGGCTTCAGGCCGCCCTCGATGATGCCGAAACCCGCCACCGCGGTCCCCGGATCGATGCCCAGGATTTTCACCGGAACGCCCTCCCAGAACTTGCCTCGTTCCGGTTTCGCTAACCGTTCCGTCCGTTCCTGCCGAGCGTCACGGCCCTCTCAGGCCCTCGAGGATCTGGAACAACTCCGTGCCGTCGGCGAACGGGATGCCGGCTTCCAGCTCCCGCACCTGGAACGACGGCAGCTCCTTGGCGGCGATGGGCTTCTCCTCCAGCAGCTGGTGGCATCCGTCGGGTCTGCCGGCAAACACCGCGACCTTGCCCTCATGCAGGCCCACAAACCCGCCCTCCCCAGGTGAGCACGGCGGCTGGTCGGCCACCTCCACCGTGCCGTTGGGCTGGGCCGGAACCTGGTGCAGCGTGGTTTGTGCCACAAGGAAACCCGCGGCAAAGGACACGCTGGCTGCCAGCATAAGCCACCACCGGGCCCTGCGGGTCATGGCTGATCCCCCCGTCGCGAGCATAGGGTCTCTTCCTACCCTTTCCCGCGCGAGGAGGATTTAACCAGCCGCGCCCCGGGCGGCGCCGGCTCCCGCGGCCGCAATTTCTAGAACGGTCGGGCAAGGCGGGGGGACGCTAGGCTTCCAGGGCCTGCAGCACTTCGTCGGGCACGTCGAAGTTGGCGTAGACTTCCTGCACGTCGTCGTGGTCCTCGAGGGCATCCAGCAGCTTCATGAGACGGGCTGCGTCCTCCCCGACCACCTGGACGGACGTCTTGGGGATCATCGTCAAGCCCGCGGAGGCGATGGTGTAGCCCGCCTGGGCCAGGTAGTCTTTGGCCTGCTCGAGGACGTCGGGATCAGTGTAAACCTCGAACTGATCGTCGTTGCTCTTGACATCGTCGGCCCCGGCTTCGGCGGCGGCCAAAAGCAGCGCGTCCTCGTCCTGGACGCTGCGCCGGTCGATGGTGATGAGCCCCCGCCGCTCGAACATCCAGGCCACGCAACCGGTCTCGCCCAGGTTGCCGCCGTAGCGGGAAAACAGGTGCCGCACCTCGCTGGCCGTCCGGTTGCGGTTGTCGGTCATGATCTCGAGCATGATCGCAACGCCGCCGGGCCCGTAACCTTCGTAGATGAGCTCTTCGTAGTTGGCCCCTTCGAGCTCGCCAGTGCCCCGCTTAATGGCGCGCTCGATGTTTTCCATGGGCATGTTGACGGCCCGCGCCTTTTCAATGGCTAGCCGCAACCGGGCGTTGGCGGCCGGGTCAGGCCCGCCCTCGCGCGCCGCGACGGTGATCTGGCGCGACAGCTTGGTGAACAGCTTGCCGCGGCGAGCGTCTTCCTTTTCCTTCTTGTGCTTGATGTTGGCCCATTTCGAATGCCCGGCCATGGACGATCACCTCACCGTCAAGAAATCGTACCATGACGCGGCTTTTGCTGCCAAGGGGACGCTAATCGCGCCGAAACGGCGAAAGACGGGCCGCCTGGCGGATCTTCCGCGAAAGGAAGACGTAAAGCCCGGCCACCATCGCCACGGCCACCACCGGCGGCGCCCAGCCGGACAACAACAGGTAGTTGTAGGCCCCGTGCAGCACCGCCGCCAGGCCGATTCCGTAGAAGATCGCCGGCGCAGGCCGGGGCGCGTAAAGCCGGCCCCAGCCGAGGTAAAAGCCCATGACGCCTGAGAAGCACGCGTGGGCCAGCGAAGCCACCAGCGCCCGCGCCGGCGCGACATGTAGGCCGAATACGGACGTGTAGACGACGTTCTCGACGGTGGCGAAACCAAGGGCGGCGGCGACCGCGTAAACGATCCCGTCCATCACTTCGTTAAAGTGGCGGGAGTGCCAGACCGCGAGGTAGGTGGCCGCAAACTTGGCCAGCTCCTCTCCGAGCCCCACCACGCCGAAGACCACGAGGAGCTGCGCTGCGGCCGACGGCGGCGCGACCAGGTAGTGCTGGAAGGGTAGCTCCACGGCTATGGCCGGCACGATGGCCAAAGCCCCGTAGGCAAAGGCCCGGAGAACCAGCCCCGGCGGCTCCGCTTCGAACTTGTCGCGCCGGTAGAAGAAGAGGAGCCAGAGAAGCCCCGGGATAAGCGTTGCGACGATGATCGCCAGCAGTTCCGTGGCGCGTCCCTCCCGGCGCCGATCCACCCGGCGCCGGCAAGAGCGGGCCCAAGGCAGCGGCGCGAGTACGAGGCAGCAGGCAGCCGCCTGGCTGCTTGGCTAGCATGCCCTAAGAAAAGCGCCCAGCGGAACGCTGGGCGCCACAAAAGTTTTCCGGCGCGGACCTACTCTCCCACCCGGTTGCCCGGGCAGTACCATCGGCGCTGGAGGGCTTAACGGCCGTGTTCGGAATGGGAACGGGTGTTTCCCCTCCGCTATACGCACCGGAAAACGGTGTAAAGTTGTG
>PKQR01000190.1 GCA_017578085.1 Bacillota bacterium | reverse complement strand
TTCCCATCCCGTCACCACCGGGTGGGCGGCCACCCGCACGATCCGGCTGATGTCGGGCAGGCTGGCCGGCAGCTCAAAGGAACCTTCGGTGACCGCCTGCTGGGTCGCGGTGCCGATGGGCCGCTCCATCCGCACCGTCCTTGGTTCGAACCTGAAGTTCATGCGGACTCCCCCTTTGCCGGCACGATCGATCCTGGGAAACCATATTCCGGTCCGGAATGAAACATGCCGTCCCGGCCTGAAAACATGTCCCCAAGAAGGCTTGCTGTTTTGCCAAGAGGCAATCCGGCGGGCGCTAGGCCCAGGCGGCGGGCGCGGGCTTGTGCACTTTCCATCGCTCCTCCAGGAGTCCCCACAGGCGGGCATCCTCCTCCCCTACGGCCGACAAGTAGACACCGCCCAGCCGGAGGTCCTCCACCAGCTCCAGCTTGACGCTTAGGCTGGCCCGGTTTTCCAGCCACACTGCGCTCTCCCGCCCGTCCACAAGGCAGCGAAAGGCGGGCCTTCCTGCCGCCTCCTCCCATTGGGGGCGCGTGCGGGCCGCCCGGGCCAAGCCGGCGGCCCGCGCGTAACTCACCACGGCCAGGCCGGTCTCCGGCTCGTCCTGGGCCTGTAAGGTTTCCGCGCTCGGGCCCGGTTCCGGGTTCGCTTGGGGCACGATTAGGGCACCTACGGGCAGTGCGACCAGGCACCGCCACGGGGACACCCGGCGGGTGATCAGGCGCAGCCGTCGCCGCAGCTCCGCCGGGGAGAGCGGCCGCGGCTCGGGCCCGCCCACGAGCAATGGCGGCACCAGGACCAGGCGGACGGCCAGCCGGCCCAGCGCCTCCCAGTCCAGATCGTTGGCGACCCGGCCCCATAGGCCGCTCAAATCCCGCAAGGGAACCGAAACGATGAGCTGCCGGCCCGCGGACCGGAGTTCGTCTGCCAGGCGGCCAAGGAGACCAAGCGCCCGGGGCCCGTCGCCGAAGCGCAGCCCGGACAAATCCACGTGTACGCCCGCCACCGGCGCCACCCCGCACCAGGCCCGTGCGTGCGCGACCAGCTCTTCCCGCTCCCGTGCCCGGTGCAGGAGCCGCTGCAGCCGTCCAGGTTCCTCGTCCCCGGGCACCAGCGCCGGCTCCCGCCGCGTGTGGAGCGTTACCCACACGGGCAGGCCCAGCGCGGCGGCCGCCTCAGCGGCCTCACCGGCCGCCGGGTCGTCGGCGGGCGCACCCCGGGCAGCCACCGCCGCCGCCGACACCAGCGCCGCCCGGCGGCCGAGGATGCGCAAGGCTCCTCCTTGCCCCGTGCCCGGTTTGACCTCGGCTGCGACCCACCGCTCCCACACCATGAGCCGCTGGCCTGGTGCCAGGCTGCCCCGTCGCGTCAGACCGCACGCCCGCCGCAACACCTGCGGGGCGACGCCAAGGGCCCGCGCCGCGTCGGCGAGGGTCTCCCCGGGTGCCGCCGTATGGCTGCGGCGCATGTCCAGGAGATCGGGATCCGCCAAAACGGCCATCACCCGGGGACCGGCAATCCCGTCCACCCGCAGGCCCAAGTCCCGCTGGAGGTCCCGCACGGCTTCGGCCGTCTGGTGGCCGTAGATGCCGTCTTCCGCCCCCGGGTCATAGCCCAGTTCCCTGAGGCGCCGCTGCAGGGCGGCCACCCGTTCCCCGCGGCTGCCCGGCCGCAGCAGGCGACCCAAGGGGCGGCGCAAGCCGCACCAGGGCATCCCGGCCCACCCCTTTGCGTCACCAGGATGTTGGATGTCTATGTGGCGGCGGGCGAGGGAAACACCGGCGGGGTCAAAAGCGCACGCTCAGGGCCTCCAGCACGTTCTGAATGCGGTTGCACACGGTCGCCTGATCAGACCCGGCAAAAAGCAGCCCCACGGCACGGTTGGCCTCGTCTAGCACCAGCGACCCGCTGTCGCCGGGTTGAGCCATGGGGGTGGCCACCACCTGGTCGCTGAACCGGGCTACAACACCGCCGCCCATACCCACCGTCACCGTGGCACCCAGGGCGGTCACCTCGCCCCGGGTGAGGCCGGTGGTCCGGCCGCTCTTCTTGACCGGCATGCCCAACTCGGCTTCGGTCACACCCTGCACGGGGCCCACAGCGAGAATCGACGGGGTGATGACTCCCGGCGACACCGGCCGCGCCACCGCGGCGTCCACCAGGTTGTCCTCGGGCGTGCGGCCCGAATTCTGGATCTTATGGGCCGGAAACAAGAGCCGCAGCACGGTATGGATGGCTCGCTGCGCTCCTTGCACGACGGGACACGGGGCCGGCTCGGCCAGGGGGCGCACCGGCACAAACCGGAGCAGGTGGCCGATCGTATCATGGGCGACATTGCCGCCATCGTAAGGTCCGGGCTGCAGGACCGGATCGCCCACCGCCGCCCGCCCGTCCTGCCCGTCGGTTTGGTTGCCGAGCACGTGATTGTTGGACAAGATGAGCATCTCGCCGGTTTCCGCGTCCCGCACCACGGCGCCGAAGGTGCCTGCACTCACGGCCACGTGGCCGATGCTTACCCCCGGAGGCGCCGGGCGGGTGCGCACGGTGCGGATCTGAGGCATCGGCGCTGCCAGCAGCCGCAGCTCGCCCACTTCGATCACGTCTGTAGGCACGCTGCCCAGCACCGCCGGGACCCGCTCCCGGGCCTTGAGCGCGTCAGGCGGGAGCTTGCGCCGCACGAGCACAACCATGCCTTGTTGCCCGGTCTTGCGCCCGCCGGTTCGCTTTTCGCCCCACCCGCAGCCGACCACGTTGGGCAGGCCGAGCAACTGGTCCCGCCACCGGTTGACCCACTGGGCCCGCTGCGAAGCCATCGACCTGGGCCTCCCTTCGCGAGGCGCACATCGCCTGCTCCATCCTATGCGGCCGGCGGCGCAAGCTGCACCCGGCGCCAGGAGTGCCGATCCTCAGGAGTGGATAATATCGGCGGCCTTATGTACTTCTGGGGTAAACGTGACTGAGGGGTGAAAGTATCTCAGGGACAGATACGTACGTCAGGGTCAGATACCACGGGGACGGGCGAGACCGCCACGGGAAGCGGCCGTAGAAGAAGACAGCCCGGAGCCGCAACTCCGGGCGAGGGAGCCGTATCCCGGGCCGGGGCTTGCGAACGCCGGCCGGAAACGGCTGTGGAACCGCGAGCGGGGCCTAGAGGTTCGCGACCCCGATCTGCTTGTCGTCGACGGTCACCTCAACGGTGGACGTGAGGATGTCCGCGTACGAATAAGACATGCGGTTGGTGACGCCGCCGCGCTTGTCCAACCGGATGACAAAAACCTTGGGATACGTCTGCTCCAACACACCTTCTGCCTCGATGTACTTACGGCGCCCGCGGTTGGCCCGCAGCTTGACGCGCCGGCCGACGTACAGCTCCAGATCCCGCTTAATCTCATCGAGGCTCTTGCGGTTGGCGGCCACCGGTCATCACCTCTTTCGCACACTCGTACCTTGTGCATTTTAACACGTTTCCCGGTGGCTGTCAAGGAAAGGCATTATTATAGCAAGGGCCGCGAAACGTTGTCAAGGAACCATTTCGAAGA
>PKQR01000051.1 GCA_017578085.1 Bacillota bacterium | reverse complement strand
TGCTCGAGTTGTGAGTCGGCCGTGCCCGGACGGCCACAGGACCAAGGGGGTTACCGATGGCGTCGGCGCTGCAACTTGTGGTCCTCCTGCCCTTTGCCGCCGCTGGGCTTGTGCCCGTCGCGGCCCGCCGGTTTCACCGGTACCTGGGGTGGCTGCTCTTGCCGCTGCCGGCCGCCATCACCGTTTACCTGCTGCGCCTCATCCCGCGGTTGGCCGGCGGCGAGACCTTCGCGTCCGTGTGGCGCTGGGCGCCGGCGTTTGGCCTGGAGTTCTCCCTGCGGCTGGACGGATTCGGCCTCCTCTTTGGACTGCTCATCGCGGGCATCGGTACGCTGGTCGTCGCGTACTCGGTCTCGTACCTAGGCCCCGGGGAAGACTTGAGCCGGTTTTACGTTTGCCTCCTCTTATTTATGGGGGCCATGCTCGGCGTCGTCACGGCCGACAATCTCCTGACCCTCTACATGTTCTGGGAGATCACCTCCGTCAGCTCGTTTCTGCTCATCGGCTTTTGGCACACCCGCGCGGAATCGCGGGAAGGCGCCTTGAAGGCCATGCTGATCACGGTCATGGGCGGCTTGGCGCTCCTGGCGGGGTTCTTGCTTTTGGGCCAGGCCGCCGGCACCATGTCCCTGCAAGAACTGGCCGAGAGGGCGCCGGAAATCGTCACACACCGCTATTACCCGGCGATCGTCCTTTTGATCTTGCTTGGGGCTTTCACCAAGTCGGCGCAGGCGCCCTTTCACTTGTGGCTGCCGGGCGCCATGGCCGCGCCGACGCCGGTGAGCGCGTACCTGCATTCGGCCACCATGGTCAAGGCGGGGCTCTTCCTCGCGGCCCGCATGGGAGCCATCCTGGGCGGGACGGAGTTGTGGTTTTACACCATCGCTGCGGTGGGCCTGGCCACCATGGTCCTGGGCGGGTTCCTGGCGGTTCAGCAGCGGGATCTCAAGGCGCTCTTGGCCTACAGCACCGTCAGCCAACTGGGTTTCATCATGACGATGTTCGCCTTTTACACGGAGGCGGCGCTGGCCGCAGCGGTCCTGCACATCCTCAACCACGGCATCTTTAAAGGCGCCTTGTTTATGGGCGTCGGCATCATCGACCACGAAACCGGCACCCGGGACGTCAGGCGCTTGTCGGGGTTGGGGAGGAAGATGCCCGTCACGGCCGCGCTCATGTTCGTGGGCGCCTTTGCCATGGCCGGGGTGCCGTTGCTCAACGGTTTCGTCAGCAAGGAGATGATCTTGGAGGCGCTGCTCTACCCGCCGATCCCAGCCAACGGGTTTACGGCGCTCCTGCCCGTGCTGGCCGTGGCCGGCAGCGTTTTCACAACCGCGTACTGCCTCATCCTTACCCTCAAGGTCTTCCTTGGCCCCGAAACCGGCGAGACGCCCAAGTCCCCGCATGAAGCCCCCTGGGGGCTTTTGGCCCCGCCCATCGTGCTCGGGGCCCTCGTCCTCCTTCTTGGGGTGTATCCGCAGCTGGTGGAGGGGACGGTGGTGGGCCCGGCCGTTATGGCGCTGTCCGGGCAGCCGGTTTCCGTGCACCTGAGCCTGTGGCACGGTGTCACGCCCGCCCTGGGGATGAGCCTCACGGCCCTCGCCTTGGGCGCCCTTGTCTATTGGCAACTGCCGCGGCTTGCTCCCTGGTTTGAGCGGGTGAGCGGCGCGCCGATCAACGTCAATGTCATCTACCAGCGGATGCTGTCGGGGCTGGAGCAGGGGTCCAGGGCGTTTACCAGTCGCTGGATGACCGGCCGCATCCGGGACTACTTCGTCTACATCATCGTCTTTGCCATGGGCCTGGTGGGGTTCGCCACCATCCGGTCCGGCTTTCCAGGGGGGGAGGCGGCGTGGGCGTCCATGACCCCCGTAGGGTGGCTCGAGTTGGTCATCTGCCTGGTCATGATGGGCGGGGCGCTGCTCGCCGCGGGGGCGGGCTTGCGCATCTCCATGGCCCTGGGCGCGGCGACGGTGGGATTTGCCATCGCGGTGCTGTGGTTTCTCTGGAACGCGCCGGACCTGGCCCTCACGCAGACCATCGTGGAGACGGTGGCCGTCATCCCGCTGTTTCTGGCGTTTGGTTTCCTGCCCGCCTTGCGGCACGTCTGGACGGAGCGGAGGGTGCGAGCAGGCAACGTGCTGGTCGCCGTCCTCGCGGGCGCCGTGGCGGCGGGCGTCACGTGGCTGGCCCAGGGAAACCGGTTGTTCGCGTCCATCGGCCACTACTACGTGGAAAACAGCTTTACCCTCGGGGGCGGCCGGAACATCGTCAACGTCATCATTGCGGATTTCCGCGGCTTTGATACCGCCTTTGAAACCGTAGTGTTCAGCCTCGCGGCCATGGCCGTATACACCGTCGTATCATCCCGCCGGGAGCGGGGCGGGGTGGTCATGCTCAAGAGCCCCGTGATGATCAACCCGGTCATCGTGCCCGCGATTTCCCGGGTGCTGTTTTACATGGTGCTAGTCTTTTCCCTCTACTTGTTCTTCCGGGGGCACAACCAGCCGGGCGGCGGTTTCGCGGCAGGCGTCATGGCCGCGTCGGCCGTGGTGATCTGGGCGCTGGCCTATGAGCGGACGGCCGCGCTGGCCATGGTGCCGGTGCATCCCCGGTATCTCATCGGCACGGGGCTGCTGATCATGGCCGCCGTGGGGCTGGCCGGGATGCTGGTGGATAAGCCGTTCCTGACGCATGCCTTTGGCCATTGGCACGTGCCAACCGTGGGCGAGGTGGAGCTGGCGTCGGCCGCGTTGTTTGACCTCGGTGTCGCCTTCGCCGTTTTCGGCGCCATCCACTGGCTGGTGGCCGCCATGTCGGACGGGATTCCCATCGGGCAGGAAGACATCAGGCAGCTGACCGGCATACGTCGGGCGCAGGAGGGAAGGTGACACCCGGATGGAACTGCTCTTGGCCATCACCATCGGCGTCGTGGTCGGCAGCTCGGTGTACCTGCTCTTGACGCGCGAGGTGCTGCGGGTCATCGTCGGCTCAGTCCTCTTGGGTTACGGGATCAACCTGGCCTTGTTTACGTCAGGCGGCGTGAAGACCGCGGCCCCGCCCATCCTGTTGGCAGACGGGAGCCTGCCCGGACCTGTCATGGACCCCATCCCGCAGGCGCTGATCCTGACCGCCATCGTCATCGGCTTGGGCGTCTTCGCGCTGTTGCTGGCTTTGGGCTACCGCACGTTCGAGGAGCATTCCACAACCGACGTGGCGTCTTTAACGGGGGTCGAGCATGAATAACCTGGTCGCGGCACCCATCGTGCTGCCCCTGGCGACGGGGGCCATCCTGATCCTCACCCGGCGCCTCCCCGTGCAGCGCTCGCTGAGCCTGCTCTCCGTGGCCCTCGGTGTAGTTGTTAGCTTGCGCCTGGCCGCGCAGGTTTGGACCGAAGGAGTCCAGACGCTGAACCTCGGGGACTGGCCGGCGCCTTTCGGCATCGTGCTGGTGGCCGACTTGACCAGCGCGGCTTTCGTGGCCGCGACGTACGTCGCCGCGCTGGCGGTGCTTTTGTTCGCGTTCCACAGCCTCGAACGGGCGCAGGAAGAGCACTTCTACTACCCGGCGTTCCAGTATCTCCTGGTCGGCGTCAACGGGTCGTTCCTCACAGGCGACATCTTCAACCTGTTCGTCTTTTTCGAGCTCCTGCTCATGTCCAGTTACCTGCTGGCCGCTTTGGGCGGGCGCCGCGCCCAGCTCAGGGAAACCCTCAAGTACGTGCTGATCAACAACGTGGTTTCGGGCTTTTTTCTCTTGGGCGTGGCGGGGCTATACCGCACGTACGGGACGTTGAACATGGCCGACCTCGCCGTGCG
Source organism: Bacillota bacterium (assembly GCA_017578085.1). Lineage (GTDB taxonomy): Bacteria > Bacillota > Limnochordia > Limnochordales > ZCTH02-B6 > ZCTH02-B6. The sequence goes on along the minus strand of PKQR01000051.1, from coordinate 9,194 downwards.
CATCCAGACGTCCGATTCGGGCGGCTGGCTGTCGGTCATCGCCGTGGTGTTTCTCGTCGTGTTCGGGCTAAAGGCGGCCATGGTGCCCCTGCACGTGTGGCTGCCCGAGACGTACACGGCCGCGCCGGCGGCGGTGGTCGCGTTTTTCGCGGGCGTGCTCTCCAAGGTGGGGGTGTATGCCCTCTTGCGGACCTACACGCTCCTGTTTGTGGAGGACGTGGCCTTTACCCATCACTGGCTGCTCTTGCCGCTGGCCTTAGCCACCATGGTCGTCGGCATCATGGGGGCCGTGGCCCAATCCGACTTCAAGCGGATACTCTCCTACGACATCGTCAGCCAGATCGGCTACATGCTGCTGGGCATCGCCGTGTTCACACCTTTGTCCATCGCGGGCACGGTCATCTTTGTGCTGCATCAAATGGTGGTCAAGACGGTGCTGTTCCTGTGCGCCGGCGCCGCTGAGCGGGTGACGGGGACCTCCCACCTGCAGCGCATCGGCGGGCTGATGACGACCCACGGGCCGCTGGCGGTGTTGTACCTCATGGCCGGGCTGGCCCTGGTGGGTGTGCCGCCCATGTCGGGCTTCTTCGGCAAGGTGGCCCTCATCCGGGCGGCCCTGGAGGCAGAACGCTTCGTGAGCGCCGCGATCGCCATCGTGGTGAGCCTTGGGACGCTGTATGCCGTGATCAAGATCTTCCGCCTCGGTTTTTGGGGCGAGGTGCTGGGCGACCGGCGGCTCAACAAGGACAGCCGCGAGTTCCGGGGCATGATGGCCGCCATCGGGGGGCTCGTGGCCGTCTCGGCCCTGATGGGCCTGGGCGCGCAGTTTATCCTGGACTATGCGACCGCCGCCGCGGGGCAGCTGCTGGACGGCCAGGCCTACATCCGGGCTGTTCTGGGCGCCTTTGATCCGGCGTCCTATGGGCTGTGAGGGGGGAGCGCAGCGTGTGGCAGCAGCTGCCGATTCACATCCTGCTGACCCTGGGCTGGATGGCCCTGTGGGGCTCATCGGCGTGGTGGCACGCGGCCGCAGGCGCGGTGGTCGGCGGTGCGATCCTCTACGCGCTGACCAAAGGGACCGGCCAGCCGTTCTACCTCAAGCGGGTGGCGGCTTTGGTCAAGTTTGTCATCGTGTTCCTGTGGGAGCTGATCATGGCTGCCAACTTCGTCGTGCGGATCTCTACGGCCCCCAAGCCCAGGCACCGGCCCGGAATCGTGGCTCTGCCGCTGCGGCTGAAGACCGACGCGACCATCACCGCGCTGACCCATCTCCTCAGCCTGACGCCGGGAGCGGTACCGATTGGGATCAGTCCAGACCGCAGCGAGATTTTCATCCACTGCCTGGATCTCAACGAGCTAGAGGCGGTGCGGGCGTCCAAGGAGCGGTTTGAAGATTTGCTCCTGGAGGTGACCCAGTGATGGTGGCGTGGGCTGCTGCGGCTGCCCAGGCGATGATCGGCCTGTCGCTCTTGCTCAGCGCCTTCCGGGTCCTGCGGGGGCCGACGGCGCTGGACCGGACCGCCGCCTTCGACACGTTTTCCGCCAACCTGGTGGCGTTGATCGCCGTGGAAGCCATCCGGGATCTGACGACGGTCCACTTTGACCTGGCCATGATGATTTCCCTGGTGCCCTTCGTGTTCAGCGTCGTCGTGGCCAAGTTCATCGTGAAGGGTGACATCATTGACCGAGATACTAACTAGCGTCTCATTGAGCGACTTGCTCACCAGCCTGTTGCTGCTTGCCGGCGCGTTCCTGATCCTCGCTGGCGCCATCGGCGTCGCCCGTTTTGCGGACTTCTTCAGCCGGGTACATGCCGCCGGTGTCCCCAGCACCGTGGGCGTAGCGACGGTGCTGGCGGCCAGCGCCGTGTACTTGTCAGCCCACATGGACCAGGTTTTCTGGAAGCCGATCTTGGCCATTACCGGGCTGTTTTTGACCGTGCCTTTGGGGACCGAGATGCTGGCGCGCGCGGCTTACATCACCAACGTCAAGCCGGCCGAAAGCTACCAGCGGGACGACGCCGAGGAGCGGCACGCGGTGGAGCATAAGGAAGCGGTTGAGTAACCGCGCGATCCGGCAGGGCGCGTTTGCAGGCCTGCCGGCCGGCAGGCCTCACGCGGACTGACCGCGGCGGCGCCTGCGCGGCGCACCGGCTCAGGAGGGCCAGCGCGCCGCGCAGGCGCAATGCATGCCTTAGATGGGATAGCCGTTGGCCTCAAGCACCTTGGCCGCGACGGCCCGGCCCAGGGCGATGGCATTGATCGGGTCGCGGCGGGTAAGGCGCCGGGCGACGCCCAATTGCACCCGCAGCGTGTCGCCTTCCTCCAGCGCCGCCAGGGCCCGGCGGGCGGTAGCCTCCGCCACGTCGACGGCCTCGTGGATGAAGAGCTTCGTCATATCCACCTGCAGCTGCGGGTAGCCGGCCTTTTCCGTGCGCAGCAGGGCGCTCTCCGAAGCGTACAGGGCGATGCCCAGATCCGCTGCGGCGGCCAGGAGCTCCTGCTCGTCTTCGATCTTGTCCAGGTATTTCTGCACGGCCAGGCCGGCCACCATCAAGGTCAGCTTGCGCAGGCCGTCCACCAGGCGCCGTTCCTCGGCCAACGGGTCGTCGCTGGCGGCGGCGCTCTCGCCGAAGGCCGGCGTGAACTGGCTCAACTCCTGTTGCAGCCGCTGGAGGGCTTCCATGAGCGGCAGCTCGCCCTTCATGGTGCGGCGCAGGAGGGTGCCGGGGATGAGCAGGCGGTTGATCTCATTGGTGCCCTCAAAGATGCGGTTGATGCGGGCATCCCGGTACGCCCGCTCCACGGCGTACTCCTTCATGTAGCCGTAGCCGCCGTGGATCTGCACGCCTTCGTCCACCACAAAGTCCAACACTTCCGAGCCGAACACCTTGTTGATGGACGCCTCCACTGCGTACTCGCCGATGGCCGCCGCCGCTTCCTTGCCCACGTTCTTGGTGAGGTCCAGTGCGTGGATGGACCGGTCGAGCTGGCCCGCGGTGCGGTAAACCATGCTTTCCAGCACGTAGGTGCGGGTGGCCATGGCCGCCAGCTTCTGCTGGATGAGCGGGAAGGCGGCAAGGGGCTTGCCGAACTGGTGGCGCTGGTGGGCGTACGCCGCCGATACCTCCAGCACCGCCTTGCAGCCGCCCAACGCGCCCGCGGCCAGCTTCCAGCGGCCGATGTTGAGGACGTTGAAGGCGATGACGTGGCCCCGCCCGACCTCGCCCAGGACGTCCTCGACCGGCACCTTGACCCCGTCAAAGTAGACCGCGCAGGTGGAAGAGCCCTTGATGCCCATCTTGTTGACCTCGGGCCCCACCGACAGCCCCGGCGAAGACCGCGGCACAATGAAGGCGGTCATGCGGCCGTCGACCTTGGCGTAGACGATGAACACGTCGGCGAAGGCCGCATTGGTGATCCACTGCTTTTGGCCGCGGAGGATGTAATGCCGGCCGTCCTCGGACAAGGTGGCCGTCGTCTTGCCGCCTAAGGCGTCCGAACCCGCGTCGGGCTCGGTGAGGGCGTAGGCCGCGATCCACTCGCCGCTGGCCAGCTTGGGCAGGTAGCGGCGCTTCTGGTCCTCGTTGCCGAAGAAGACGATGGGCAGCGTGCCGATTCCCGTATGGGCGCCGAAGGTGACGCCGAAAGACCCGCTGATCCCGATCTTTTCCGTGATCAAGGTTGAGGTGGTGAGGGGCAGGGCCAGCCCGCCGAACTCCTCGGGGATGTCGGCGCTCAGCAGCCCCAGCTCGCCGGCCCGCCTGAGCAGGGCCACCGAGTGCTCGTGCTGCTGGTTTTCCAGCTCCTCCAGCTTGGGCAGCACTTCCTCCCGGGCAAAGGCCAGGGCGGTCTCGCCGATGAGGCGCTGCTCGCTGTCCAAGTCTTCCGGCGTAAACACCGACGCCGCCGGGGGCGAGCCCAGCAGAAACCCGCCGCCTCGCTGCACGATCTGTTCGTCCCACGTCATCGCTGACCCGTCCTTCCGTTGAGGTTGAAATGGTGCCGGTTCATGCCCTCAGGCGTTGACCGCTTGGCCGTTGGCCGGCAAAAATTCGAAAACCCCCGCGGCGCCCATGCCGCCGCCGATGCACATGGTCACAAGCCCATAGCGGGCTTGCCGGCGTGCCGCCTCGTACATGATGGTCACCGTCTGGCGGGCGCCCGTGCAGCCCAAGGGGTGGCCCAGGGCGATGGCGCCGCCGTTGACGTTTACCTTGGCAGGGTCCATGCCCAGTTGCTCCATGACGGCCAACGCTTGGGCGGCGAAGGCCTCGTTGAGCTCGATGAGGTCCATGTCGTCCAAGCTCAAGCCGGCCAGCTTGAGCGCCTTGGGCACCGCGGCCACCGGGCCGATGCCCATGATCTCGGGCTCCACGCCCGCGACCGCGAAGGAGCGGAACACCGCCCGGGGCGTCAACCCAAGCTCCTGGGCCTTATCGGCCGACATGACGACGACGCACGCCGCGCCGTCGCTGGTCTGGGACGAGTTGCCCGCGGTTACGGTGCCGCCCTGCTTAAAGGCGGGCTTGAGCTGCGCCAGGGCCTCCATGGAGGTGTCCCGGCGGATACCCTCGTCCTGGGTCAAGGTGACGGTTTCCTTGACGGCGCGGCGGCCGTCAAAGCGCACCCGCTCGACGGTGACGGGCACGATCTCGTCCTGGAACTTGCCCGCATCGGTCGCCGCCGCCGCCCGGCGGTGGCTTTCCAGGGCGAAGGCGTCCTGCCGCTCGCGGCTGACGTTGTAGCGGGCGGCTACCTCCTCGGCGGTGAGGCCCATGCTCATGTACACCTCGGGCGCCGTGCGCATGAGCTCGGGATTGGGCGACAGCCGGAAGCCGGTCATGGGCACGCGGCTCATGCTTTCCACGCCGCCCGCGAGAATGACGTCCGCATGGCCCAGCATGATGCGCTCCGCGGCCAGGGCGATGGCCTGCAGGCCGGAAGAGCAGAAGCGGTTGATGGTGAAACCGGGAACCGTCGGGGGCAGCCCCGCCCGGATGGCCGCGATGCGGGCGATATTGAGCCCCTGTTCTCCTTCGGGCATGGCGCAGCCGAGGATGACGTCGTCGATCATCTCCGCCGACAGCCCAGGGGTGCGCCGGATGGCTTCCCGGATGACGATGGCCGCCAGGTCGTCGGCCCGCACGTCCTTAAGGGTTCCTTTATGGGCTTTGCCGATGGGCGTGCGCACGCCCGCCACGATCACGGCATCGCGCACCATGGGATCACTCCTTCCGCTAGTTCCGCAGCGGTTTGCCGGTGGCCAGGATGTGCTGCATCCGGGCCTGGCTCTTGGGATGGCCGCAGAGGCTCAAGAACGCCTCCCGTTCGAGGTCGAGCAGGTATTCCTCGCTCACCCGGGTGCCGGCGGGCAGCTCGCCGCCGGTGAGCACGTAGGCCAGCTTCTTGGCGATGTAGACGTCGTGCTCGGTGGCGTAGCCGGACCAGAGCAGCTGCTGCGCCGCTAGCTCCAGCACCGCTCGCCCGTCGGGCCCGACGACCGGGATCTGCGGCCGGACCGGCGGCCGGTAGCCGGCCGCGTCCAGGGCCAGGACGACCTGCTTGGCCTCGTGCCACAGATGGTCCCTGTTGGCGACGATGATGTCGGTGGGCCGCAGGTAGCGCAGTTGCTGGGCTTCCGGGCCGCTGGTGGACACCCGGGCCGTGCCGATCAACTCGAAGGCCCGGTTGACCTGGGGCTGCAGGTCGATGGGCGTCTGCATGGCCGCACTGCCGGCTTCCGGCTGCAAAGCCCCCGGCTGCCCCTCCAGGAAGCGGATGAGCATCTCCTTGCAACCGCCGCCGGCGGGGATGACGCCCGCGCCCACCTCCACCAGGCCCATGTAGGTTTCGGCCGCCGCCACCACCCGGTCGGCAGCGAAGGCGAGCTCGGCGCCGCCGCCCAGCGTCATGCCGTAAGGCGCCACGACCACCGGCTTCTCGAAGTACTTGAGCGCCATGTTGACACCCTGGAAGTGCCGGATGGCCAGGTCGATCTCGTCCCACTCGCCTTCCTGGGCTCCCATGAGGATGAGCGCCAGGTTGGCGCCCACGCAGAAGTTGGGCGACACGTGGCTGCTGATGACAAGGCCCCGGAAGTCCTTGCGCACCCGGTCCATGGCCAAGTGGAGCATCTGGATCAAGTCGGTGCCGATGGCCTGCTTGGGCGAGTGGAAGTCCACCAGGGCCACGTCGTCGCCGATGTCGTACAACGTGGCACCGGGCATGGCGTGGATGACCCGGTTTTGGGCCTTGAGGGCGGCAACGCTGATGGTGCGCGGCCTCGCTTGCAGCGGCACATGGCCGCCGGACGGGGAGGCCTGCAGCAGCTCCCCGTTGACGACCGGGTAGAAGGCGGGCTGGTCGCTTTCGGCCAGCGCCTTGACCCACGGCGGGATTTCTTCCCCTTCCTTTTCCATGCGGGCGACGGACTCCCGCAGGCCGATGGCGTCCCACGCCTCAAAGGGCCCGAGCTCCCAGCCGAAGCCCCAGCGCATGGCCCGGTCGACGCTGACGATGTCGTCCGCGATTTCCGTCACCTTGCGGGCGGCGTAAAGGAGCGTCTTCTTGAGCACATGCCAGGCGTAGCGCCCGGCGGCGTCGTCGGCCTGCACCAGCTGCTTGATGCGCTTGCCTGCGTCCTCAATGCCCCGGACCGCGGCCAGGGACGGGGCGTTGAAACGCCGGCGCGGGACGTACTCGAAGGTCTTGACGTCCAGCACCAGGATTTCCGTCTCGCCGTCCCGCTTGACCCGCTTGAAGAAGCCCTGGCCGGTCTTTTCGCCGAGCCACCCCCGTTCCAAGAGCTGCTGCAACAGCGGCGGGAGTGCGAAGGCTTCCTTCTCCCACTCCTCGGTCACGGCGTGCTGCAGGTTGCCGGCCACGTAGGCGACCACATCGAGCCCGACCAGGTCCAGGGTGCGGAAGGTGGCGCTCTTGGGGCGCCCCATGGCGGGGCCGGTGATGGCGTCCACGTCGTCGGGCCGCAGGCCCATCGCGAGCATGGTGCGGATGCTCTCCATCAGCCCGTATGTGCCGATGCGGTTGCCGATAAAATTGGGCGTATCCTTGGCGATCACGACGCCCTTGCCCAGCACCCGCTCGCCGAACTCGGTGATGGCCGCCACCACCTCGGGGTCCGTCTCCGGGGTCGGGATGACCTCCAGGAGATACAGGTACCGCGGCGGGTTGAAGAAATGGGTGCCGAGAAACCGGCGGCGGAAAGCGTCGGGCATGCCGGCCGCGATCTTATGAATGGGGATGCCTGAGGTGTTGGTGCTGGCGATGGCGTGGGGCGCGAGCAGCGGCGCCACCCGCTGCCACAGCTGGCGCTTGATGTCGAGGTTTTCCACGACCGCCTCGATGACCCAGTCCACTTCTCGAACCCTAGGCAGGTCGTCCTCGAAGTTGCCCGGGGTGATGAGGGACAGCTTGTCGGCGGTGTAAATGGGCGACGGCTTGATCTTGGGCAGCCGCTCCAGCGCCTGCCGCGCCAGGCGGCTGCGGTCGCCTTCCGCCGCGTCGGGCGGTACGATGTCCAGCAAGAGGCAGGGAATGCCCTGGTTGGCCAGATGCGCCGCGATTTGGGCGCCCATGGTGCCGGCGCCCAGTACCGCGGCTGTACGGATGTTACGGGGCATCGCGTTTCCTCCTTAAGAGCTAGCCTTAGGCACCCGAGACGATGGCCGGCAGCGCCGTCTAGCCGGCCTGCTGCTGTTGTTGCTGTTTCCTGAGTTCCTCCTCGAGCAGCACCCGGCGCAGCACTTTGCCCACCAGCGATTTGGGCAGTTCGCTGCGGAACTCCACCAGCTTCGGGACTTTGTAGGCGGCCAGGTGCTGCCGGCAGTGGGAGATGATCTCGTCCGCCGTCGCGTGGGCGCCTTCCTTCAGCACGATGTAGGCCTTTACGGTTTCGCCGCGGTAAGGATCGGGCACGCCGACCACCGTGGCTTCCTTGACCGCCGGGTGGGTGTAGACGACCTCCTCGACCTCCCGCGGGTAGATGTTGAAGCCGCCGGCGATGATCACGTCCTTCTTCCGGTCGACGATGTAGAAGTATCCATCCTCATCCATGCGGGCGATGTCGCCGGTCCACAGCCACCCGTCCCGCAAGGCTTGGGCGGTTTCCTCCGGTTTGTTCCAGTAGCCCTTCATCACCTGCGGGCCGCGGATGAGGAGCTCGCCCGGTTCGCCCACGGGCACGTCCTCGCCGGTCTCGGGATTGACGATGCGGCAGTCGGTGTCCGGCCACGGCAGGCCGATGCTGCCCACTTTCCGATGGCCCCAGACGGGGTTGGCGTGGGTGACGGGGGAGGCCTCGGTCAGGCCGTACCCTTCGACCAGGCGGCCGCCCGTCAGCTCCTCAAAGGCCGTCTGCACTTCGACGGGCAGCGGCGCAGCGCCGCTGATGCACGCCTGGATGGAGCGCAAGTCCAGCTCGCGTGCCTTGGGGTGGTTGAGGATGGCCACGTACATCGTCGGCGCCCCGGGGAAGATGTGGGGCCGGTGCCGCTGGATCAGTTTGAGAACCTGGTTGACGTCAAAGCGCGGGACGAGGATCATGGTCCCGCCGCCGAACACGGTGTAGTTGAGCACCGTGGTGAGGCCGTACACGTGGAAGAAGGGCAGCGCCGCCAGCACCCGGAAGTGGTCTTCCTTGAACTCGCTCAGCCAGGCGCCGATCTGTACGCAGTTGGCGTACAGGTTGAAATGGGTGAGCATGGCGCCCTTCGGGGTACCGGTGGTGCCGCCGGTGTATTGCAGGGCCGCCAGGTCTTCCCGCGCGTTGACCGGGGCAGGTTCGCTGGCCGGCGGGTGCTGCAGCAGGTGCTGCCAGCGGGTGATGTGGGGTTCGTACGGGATGCGCACCCGCTGCCCCTGGCGGCGCAGCTGGAGCGGGAACAGGAGGTTAAGGGGGAACGGCAAGTATTCCGCCAATCCCGTCACGACGACCCGCTCCAAGGACGTCTGGCGCCACACCTCGGCCACCTTGGGGTACATGATGTCCAACGCGATGATGAGCCGGGCGCCGCTGTCCTCGAGCTGCGTCTTGAGCTCCCGCGGCGTGTACAGCGGGTTGACCATCACCACCACCGCGCCCAGCCACAGCACCGCGTAGTAGGCGATGACGCACTGGGGGCAGTTGGGCAGCATGATGGCCACCCGGTCGCCCTTGCGCACGCCCATGCCCGC